>JBKJRY010000359.1:0-95546 GCA_046593045.1 Chitinophagaceae bacterium
TTAAAGTCAAAACTAACTTTTTGATACTGATTTTTTCGGCGGTCTGCCTTTTTAATGTAAGCCATAGTATTGCTAAAAATGTTTAATTTTTAGTCAACCTATTTCAGGGTTTGTCAATGTACAATGTATGATGCACGAAGTAATTGTGACGAATTCAAAATGCTGATATAAAAATGTACAATGATTGATTATAGATGTAACATTGATCGGTTATGGATGTAACATAAAAAGTCAATGATATCTGTAAGAGGTTTGGTTTTTACATCCTGCATCAAACAGCATAACTCATACATATTATTTATGGTATTGTACATGAGTTGTCAATAATTATCGGGAATAGTTTGCCTTATTTTTGCATATATTCACTTTCCCTTAGAGGCGGGTGATTATTAAACAATGAATAAATGAAGGCTATAATACCGGTTGCAGGTGCAGGAACAAAACTTCGTCCACATACATATACACAACCTAAGGCGCTGATTCCTCTTGCAGGAAAAACAATATTAAGTATAAATGTTGACCAGCTTCATGAGGCAGGGATTAATGAATTTATATTTATAGTCGGTTATCTTGGAGAAAAGATCCAGGACTACATGAAGTCGAAATATCCCCAGCTTACTTGTCATTTCATTTACCAGAACGAAAGAAAAGGAACAGGCCACGCCGTAGACCTTGCGAAACAATTAGTGGGAGATGATGAAGTGTTTATCGCCCTGGGCGATACTATTTGTGAATATAATATTGAAGAGGTACTTGCGTCTCCATATTCAATGCTCGGTATAAAAAAGGTCGATGATCCCCGCAATTTTGGCGTGACGGAAGTTGACGAAAATGGTTTTATAACCCGGGTGGTTGAAAAGCCCTCAATCCCTAAATCAAATATGGCCCTTGTGGGGCTTTACAAAATCAAAAATTCCGTTACGCTGTTTAAATGCCTTGATAATATCATCACAAATGATATAAAAAGCTATAATGAATTTAACCTTACAGATGCACTTGAGTGCATGATCAAGGGTGGCGAGAAATTTAGAACTTTCAAAGTTGAAAACTGGTTTGATTGCGGCAAGAAGGAAACGCTCCTTCAATCGAATGCTATTCTTCTTCAAAAATTTGGAGGCAGTATAGCAGAGTCAAATAAATTTGAGAACACAATCTTCATTCCACCGGTAAGCATAGCTGAAGGTTGCGATATAAAAAATTCTATAATAGGCCCACATGTTGCTATGGGCGAAAATACGATTGTACAATATTCAATTGTAAAAGCTTCTATTATTGGATCTTTCTCTAAACTCTACGATGTGGTGCTTGATGATTCACTTATCGGCAGTGATACTGAAATCAGGGGTGAAACACGGTCGCTAAATATAGGCGATAATACAGAAATTGACCTGGGATATTAATTAGCTGTTAGCTAATTAGCAAATTCGCTAATTATGTTTTCCAACCGTATTACTTCACTTCTTAACATCCAATATCCCATAATCCAGGCAGGAATGGTATGGGCGAGCGGGTGGCGCCTCGCCAGTGCTGTAAGTAATGCCGGTGGCTTCGGGATGCTCGGCGCAGGAAGTATGCATCCTGCGGTTCTTGATGAAAACATACGAAAATGTAAAGCGGCTACCAATAAGTCTTTCGGCGTAAATCTTCCTTTACTTTATCCTGAAATTGATAAGCACATAGAAATAATTATACGGCATAAAGTTCCGGTTGTTATAACCTCTGCCGGCAGTCCTTCAAAATTTACAAGTTTGCTAAAAGACAATGGTATTATCGTGGCCCATGTGGTAAGCAGCCGCCGCTTTGCCAAGAAAGCAGAACTCGCCGGCTGCCATGCAGTAATTGCAGAAGGGTTCGAGGCAGGAGGACATAACGGGAGTGAAGAAACTACGACGATGGTACTGGTTCCATTGGTTGCTGCATCGGTTTCAATACCGGTGATTGCCGCCGGGGGAATTGCCACAGGACGGCAAATGCTGGCAGCAATGATATTAGGTGCGGAGGGTGTCCAGGTGGGCAGCCGTTTTGTCGCTTCAGAAGAAGCATCATCGCATATTAACTTTAAAAAAGCAGTAACAGAGGCTACCGAAGGCGATACAATTTTAACGCTCAAGGAACTCACCCCTGTCCGCATGCTAAAAAATCAATTTTACGGGGAAATAAAAAAGGCATATGAAAATCATGCATCTGTAAGTTACCTGGCAGGATTGCTCGGCAGGGGGAGGGCAAAAAAAGGTATGTTTGAGGGTGACCTGAATGGAGGAGAATTGGAAATAGGGCAGGTAAGCGCCCTTGTAAATGAAATAATACCGGCGGCGAAAATCGTAGAAGAGATTTGGCTGCAATTCAATGAGGCATTAAGCAAGCCACTAAAATAAAATCATATATTTGAGCGTTTATAGAGCAATTATAACACACTAACCCTAACAAATGTGTTTTCCCCAAAGAATGATTACCTCGAAAGAAATCATTTTATTTTTATTTTTTTCACTGCTGTTATCTGCGACAGGCGTTTTTGCCCAGGTGTCGCCGGAAGATTTGCCTATTGATCCCAATGCGTTGAAAAATGCATCTTCAACTGATCTTCAAAATTTTCTGAGAGACAATAACCAGGATAAAAAGGCAGGTGACGACATTCACAAAAGCCTGGCTGATCTGAAAAACAAAAATATTATTGTAAAGGACAGTACTCAAAAAGATGATTTTAAAAGAAGTTTTTTTTCACCCGAAGCGGTGTATGGCAGTGATTTATTTCAGCAAAAACAGATTTTAGAGCTATCAGAACTTTCGACTCCGCCACTCGATTACCCAATTGGAGTTGGTGATGTCATTGTGGTGTCACTTTGGGGCGGGGCAGATTTTGAACAGAGCTATGTAGTAGCACGCGATGGAACAATATTCCCATCGGGCTTGGGTAAAATAACTGTACAGGGGTTAACATTTCAAAATGCAAGAGCTATTATTCGTGATCGTTTCATCAGGGTTATTCCACCTTCTACTAATGTTTCGGTTACACTCGGCCAGCCAAGAACCATCGTTGTGCAGGCATCAGGCGAATTGCAACAGCCAGGCCCCATTGTGGTATCTGCATTTACCAATGCTTTGAACATTGTAGCTTTGGCCGGAGGCGTTACTGATTTTGGCAATTTGCGCAATATTCTTATTTCACGCGGCGGACGTATCATTGATTCTATCGATATATATAAATATCTGACTACTGGTGATTACGGCAAACATCTTTACCTGGAAAATAATGATTTTGTGATCGTGCCATTTTATGACAAGAAGGTTCTTGCCTCCGGCCAGTTTAGAAGATCCATGTATTACCAGCTAAAAAAAGATGAAGGGATGAGTGATCTTCTGAAATTTACAGGAGGATTTACGCCGGATGCCTATGCCTCGGGCGGTGTAATCATAAGAAATCTAAATGAAAAGCAAACAATAAAAAATATAAATCTTAAGACTATAGGCTTCAGAGCGAATGGTATCATAACCGATGAACCACTATACGATGGAGATGTAGTGGTAGTGAATCCCATAAATTCAGGACTGGACAATAAAGTAATTGTGAGAGGAGAGGTTTCCTACCCAAATGTTTATGAAATACGTAAGGGGGATCGTTTGTTTGACATTATAAACAGGGCAGGCGGTATTACACCTAACTCGTACCTCGAAAGGGCCTATGTTTATAAAGGCGCAGGCGATTCAACCAACCTGAAACCAGATAAAATTGACGTGAGTCTTGAGGATTTAAATAAAAATATTAATAGCTCTTATAATATCCCTATTGAGCCGAACGACATCATCGAAGTATTTAACCGAAATCAATTCAACGACAGGCAATATGTAACTATTGAAGGTGAAGTGCGCAAGCCTGGCAAAGTGCAAAGATTTGGCGGTATGACCTTAAAGGATCTTCTATATCTCGCTAATGGAATAAAACCTTCTGCGGAATTTGGGAGAATAGAAGTGTCGAGCATCGTAGATATTGATTCTGCTCAGAAAGGATTGAAGCCGACGAAAACTGTAATAAACACTTATTCCATAAAGCCCAACCTTGCACTGGATTCTACCACGGAATTTATTGTCTTAAGGCCTTACGACCAGGTTTTTGTAAGAAAGAATCCAACTTTTAATTTGCAGCAAAACGTACAAATTGAAGGAGAAGTCACATACCAGGGAGCATATTCAAAGATCAATAATGATGAACGCTTATCATCATTCATAGAAAGGGCGGGAGGTATCACACAAAATGCCTATCCCGAAGGTGCCGTTTTATATAGAGTACGTGATACGGTGGTAAGAGAAAATCCTTCGCACAAAGTAAACGGTACTCGTTATTTAAAAGATTCGGCCGGCAGAATTATTGATAGTGTACTATTTGATCCCTCGGAAGCAATAAGCATTGATCTTGCAAAGGCATTGGCAAATAGAAATTCCAGGTATGATATGGTGCTGCGGGAAGGGGATGTTATATATGTACCAGCCGTCAACCCCATTATTACAGTAAAAGGAGCGGTACAAACCCCCTTGTTAAAAATTTATTTTGACGACGAGCATACTAATCTTGGGTATTACATAGATAAAGCAGGTGGATTTGCGGAGAGGCCATGGCGAAAAAGAATATATGTGACGTACGCCAACGGAAGAAGTGAGCGCACACATAATTTTGGAATTTTTCATTTTTATCCCCGGGTGAAGCAGGGAAGTGTAGTAGTAATACCTGAGAAACCTAAGGGGAAGAATTTGGGTGGTATCCTGGGCCAGGTATTTGTAACTTCTATACCAATAGCAATAGCGTTTATACTTACAAGTTTATGATATCCATATGACCACGCATGAATTTACTGCTGCAATATTTCAGCGGTTAAAAAAGTTTAGCTTAATTATTATCATTTTGGGCATAATTGCGGCCGTAGCGCTTATTTTATATGCAAAGCAAAAGCCTGTAACCTATACTTCAAAATCATCCGTTTTTCCATTAACCAGTTCCAACGATAACAATGCTGCATCATCTACACTGAGTGCCTTATTAGGAACAGAGGGCTCAAAAAGTTTTAGTGATGATGCATCGGTAAATATTATTGAGCTGGCACAAAGCCGTACCACAAGAGAAGAAGTGGCCGCTATCCGCGATTCTTCCACGGGTAAAACAATTGCGGAACAACTGGTGGATGATGTCAATAGTCACCTGGGGTGGTTTGAAAACAAAATAGTTAAGCCGCCTAATGAATATGCATTGATTACCTGGGCTGGAGATCAGCTCAAAGAAGGATTGAATGCTACTATCAATAGAAATAATACACTCGTTCTTACATATACCGGCCGCAGTCCTGAACTTGTAAGAACAATAAGTTATGGTTTCATTAATAAAATTTCTCTCTTTTACATTGATTTGAAAAGAGAAAAAGCCAATCGCGACTTTGAATTTGCAACAAGTAAAGTTGACTCACTCAGGTCTGTAATGAATGCAAAGGACCAGAAGCTTATCGCTATAGATAAAAGGACATTGTTTACAAATACCAGTAAACTTGAATACAGGGTACCTACGGAAAACTTGCTGGCAGATAAGCAAATGGTGCGGCAGCAATATGGGCAGGCCGTAGCCAACCAGCAGAATGCGGCTTATAAATTGCAAAAAGCTACACCTCTTATAAGAATTCTTGATAAGCCTGAGCCCCCCTATGATGTGAAAACTAAGTCAGCGGGGTTATACGGATTTGTTGGTTTTTTTGGTGGAATTATTTTGATAAGCGTTTTATTGGTAACAGGCCTTATTTTAAAATACACCAGGGAGGAAATTAAGAAATCACTTTTTGGTTCGGGTAATACAAAAAAGACTAATTCGGCGGCGTCCGTTTTATGATTTTCTGAACAGCCATTTCCCCATTTCTCTGAAGGTTACTTTTTTGCCATAAAGTAATATCCCGGTTCTGTATATTTTAGCTGCAAGCATTGTCGTTAATATAAATCCCGCGACAAGGGAAACCATTGACACGGCAATCTGCCACATGGGAACGCTGCCGGATGGAATCCTTGCCATCATAACAATTGGCGATGAAAATGGAATTATACTTCCCCACACGGAAATAGGCGCATCGGGTTTACCGACTGCTGTTGTCATAATAATAAATGATAAAATGATAGGCATGGTTATTGGCAGCATCAGCGATTGAGCTTCCTGGGGATCCTCGTTTACCACACTTCCTACGGCGGCAAATAATGAGGCATAAAAAAGATATCCTCCAATAAAATAGAAAAGGAAACAAGGAATTATAAGACCCCAGTTTGCGGTCAGGAGATTGTTTTTTGCATTTAAAAAGCCCATTGCTGCGGAACTATTACCTGCTGCGCCCATCGAGGCATTCATCGATTGTGCATGCTGTAATGTATCAGGAGAAATGAACGACGAGAATATAGTTGATAAACCAATAATGAGGACCAGCCATATAAGTAACTGTGTAATGCCAACTGCCGCGATCCCTAAAATCTTACCCATCATCAGTTGAAAAGGTTTTACTGAACTGATAATAACTTCAGCAATCCTGTTCATTTTTTCTTCCATTACGCCCCGCATTACTGCAGCTCCATAAATGAATAAGGTCATATAAATTAAAATACCACTACCGAAACCTATTCCATAAGAAAGCTCTGAATTTGATTGTGCAGTTTTATTGCCTTGTTTTATTACAGGACTGAACTTATAAATGTCTTCTTCGTCAATATTGTTTATTGAATCAAGTATTTTCTTATCAATATTATTTTGCAGAAAAGCCCTGTTGCGGATGGCATTATTCAACTGGTCTTTTACTTTCTGCTCCGATTCCATTCCCAATTGTTTATCAGAAATAAGGGAAACAGAATCCTGTTTTGACTCATAATTTTCCGGTATATAGAGATATGCGCTATAACCTTTCTCCTTAAAATTATTACTGTTAACACCGGACGGAAATTCATAAGTAATAAGCTTATCACTTTGAAAACTTTTTTTAAAAATTCCATTTTCATCAACCACTGCGATCTTTTGATGCTCTACACTTTTTATGGAAAAATATGCAGATGCAAAAATAAAACCGATAAAAAATAAAGGGAGTAAGATAGTCGAGAGTATAAATGTTTTATTTCTAACCCTGGTTAAATATTCTCTTTTAATAATCAGCCATATTTTATTCATGTCAAATATTGATTCGTTAAAATATTCAATAAGTTTATTTTATAAATGCCGGTAGTTTTAGACTTTTTCAAACTGTCTTGCCCTTGTGGTATCTCCTACTTCCTTAATGAAAATATCATTCAGTGTTGGCAATATTTCATTGAAAGAAATAATGCTGGCCTTATGTGATAAAAATTCACCAAGCACAGCAGCCGGATTGTAGCCATCATTAATTTTTACGGTTAAATAATTGTCTTTAGAATTTACAATATCAAAAGCGTTATTTGCAAAAGGTCCCGGTAACTCGTCGAAACCTACTCTGAAAATATTTTCCTTAGAATCCTGCTTGACCTGTTTTACGCTGCCTTCGAGTATTTTTTTCCCCTTGTTTACCAATATAATTTCATTACATATTTCTTCAACCTGTTCCATTCTATGCGTACTAAAAATTATGGTAGTTCCCTTTTGGGCAAGCTTAAAAATTTCGTCTTTAATGAGGTTACTATTCACCGGGTCGAGACCACTAAATGGTTCATCAAGAATAAGAAGGCGTGGTTCATGCAGAACAGTTATAACAAACTGAAGTTTCTGGCTCATACCTTTACTCAGGTCATCAACCTTTTTATTCCACCAGGTTTCCATTTCAAATTTTACAAACCATTCTTTTATTTTTTTGATGGCTTCATGACGTTTCAATCCTTTCAGCATGGCAAGGTATAAAGCTTGTTCACCTATTTTCATTTTTTTATAAAGGCCTCTTTCTTCAGGCATGTAGCCAATTCTCGAAATATCTTTAGCAGGATCGAATTTTTTTCCTTCAAACAATATCGTTCCGCTGTCAGGATAAAATATGCCGGTTATCATTCTTAATAAAGTTGTTTTCCCGGCGCCGTTTGGTCCGAGCAAACCAAAGATGCTTCCATTAGGAATCGAAAAACTTAAGTCGTCCACCGCTTTTTGAGTGGCATAGTACTTTTTAAGATTTTGTAACTCTAATATGTTCATGATGAGATTTTAGTTTTACAACATTCAAGGTAGAATTAAATAAAATATTGGTGCGAAGGTATAGAAGTGCAGTAAATGTAAAAAGATCATGCACTTTAGCAATAATTTTTATCAATAGTAAATTATGGTAAGGCTATGCTTTTTGCCACCCTCTCTCCGTCCATTGCTGCACTTACAATTCCCCCGGCGTAGCCAGCCCCTTCCCCGCATGGGTATAAATTTTTTAATTGCGGATGGGTCAAATTCTCGGTGCGTGGTATTCTTACAGGTGAGGACGTGCGGCTCTCAGTAGCCAAAAGTACAGCCTCATTAGTATAGTAACCACTTTTTCCATACCGCGGCGGCATTTTTTTTGAGAATAGTTTAATAGCAGTTTTTAATTGTTGGGCTATAAATGAGGGTAAAATATCTTTCAGATGTGATGAGTGAATGCCCGGAATGTAAGAACATTTGGGAAGCGTCGATGATAATTTGTTGTCAGCAAAGTCGGACATCCGCTGTGCCGGCGCTACAAAATTTCCACCACCCGCCGCAAAAGCTTTTTCTTCTATATCCTTTTGAAAGTACATCATTAGCAAAGGCGAACCGGCGCTTATCAATGAATCATCTTTGTGAATTGATTTCATATAATTCCATGCATCTTCTGTTTCCACCTGCGCTACCAGTCCGCTGTTAGCATATGGATTGTTTCGTTTGGAAGGACTCCATCCGTTTGTTACAATTTCTCCTGGGTTGGTTGCCGCAGGTGCAATGATACCCCCCGGGCACATGCAGAAGGAAAATACCCCACGACCATCAACCTGCTCAACGAGACTGTAAGAAGCAGGAGGCAAAGTGTCGGCATCTACGGCCTTGTAGCTTTTACCATATTGAATATCATTAATAATATGTTGGGGATGTTCAATTCTTACACCCAGCGCAAATGGTTTTGCAATAATTGATATTTGTTTTTGATGCAGCAGCATGAAAATATCCCGTGCGGAATGGCCGGTAGCCAGTATAAAAGAATCTGCAGCAAACAATTCGTCATTGGCAGTTTTTACGCCTTTAACCACGTCTTTTTCTATAATAAGATCAACTACTTTTTTATTGAAATAAAATTCTCCCCCACAAGCTAATATGCGTTTACGCATGGATGTTATGATCTGGGGCAGCTTATTTGTTCCAATATGCGGATGGGTTTCATATAAAATACTTTCATCGGCCCCAAAATGCACGAAGAGATTTAATATCCTGTCAATATTTCCACGCTTGGAACTTCGTGTGTATAATTTTCCATCGCTATAAGCGCCGGCTCCGCCTTCCCCAAAACAATAATTACTTTCAGGATTTATTATACCATTTTTATTCAATGATGCAAGGTCCCTTCTTCTTTCTCTTACATCTTTTCCTCTCTCTAATATTACGGGCTTAATGCCTGATTCAATCAGTTGAATGGCTGCAAATAATCCGGCAGGTCCGGCGCCAATGATCACAACTTTTTTTGGAGAAGCAGACACATCTCTGAAAGCAAATTCAAGCAAAGGTCTTTGATGAAATGGCTCGTTTATAAAAGCAAGAACAGTTAAATGCACCCAAACAGTTTTGCTTCTTGCATCGAGTGATTTTTTTCGTATATGATAGCCGGTAACCTCGCTTACTTTAATGCCACTTTTTTTTGCAATAAGGTTTTGTACTGAATGATAATCAGCTGCCTCCTGTGGCGTAAGCTTTAATGAAATTTGTTTTTGCATAATACAGTGCCGGATATTAATTCCGGAAACTATTGCTACCAGTAGGTTTGAAGACGCTAGGAATTAAAATGGAAGATCATCAATAGTATCCTGGGATGAAGAAGTAAATGTATCCAATGGTTCAAGATGGTCATCATCGGATGAAGCTTGTTTTCCTGCTTGTAAAATTTGTTCTATGCGCCATGCATCCAGGTTACTGAAATACGAAGTACGTCCGTCCTTCTCCCATTTAGTCCCTTTTATATTGAAGTACACTTTTATTTCATCTCCCACATTTATCCTGTCAACAATATTTGTGCGATCCTGTACACATTGAAATTTTATAAAGTTGGTAATTGTTTTACCATTGATATCTTCTGATTTTTCAACCACAAATTCACGAACTTTAAAGGTCTCCGTTCTTTGTATCGCGTCAAATTTTTCTAAAAGTTTTCCTGTTAATTCGTAGCTCATTTTTCATTTTTTATTTTTTTAAAGATAAATTCATTTTAGTTATAAAATTTTTGAATTAACCTAAGCTTACAAAAAATCTTATTCACATTTTGACGGCCGTGGAATTATTTATTATTAGCTTAATAAACTTATGGGAAATTTTAAAAATTTGGAGGAATAAAATGACAATTTCCCTGTAAGCCACTGTGGACGTATCTCTTAAATTTGATGAAGGTTTTCAAAAAAAAATCATGCAACTTTTGTGAACCCCCATACTGTAGAAGTGTTGAAAAAAGCAAAGAATAAAAAATTTTTTTTTCAACAAATTATTTTGATATTCGCTGTCTTACTAAGAAAATTTTTCAAAATTATTTTTGTTTAAATCTTCTTAAGTGATGCCCTCAAACGGATAATTAAAAATCTACTAAAACAGCTTACTGAAAAAATGAATAAGGCTTGCGAAACAGTTTGGCAGAATTGTCTCAATATAATAAAAGATATAGTTGAGTGGCAGCATTACAAAACCTGGTTCGAACCTATATCACCCGTATCATTAAAAGAAGGAATATTAACCATCCAGGTTCCAAGTCAGTTTTTTTATGAGTATATTGAAGAACATTATGTAAACCTGCTTGCTAAGACTTTAAAAAGAGAATTGGGAAAAGAGGCAAGACTTGAATATCGCATCATGGTTGATAGTGGCAATGATACTAATAAGCCACTAATGATGGATATCCCGGGACATGGATACAAATCATATTCAAATAATGAAATGGACTTCCCTTTAGTTATAAATAACCCTGTTAAGAACCCTTTTGTAATTCCGGGTCTTAAAAAAATGCAGATAGATCCGCAGCTAAATCCTGTATACGTATTTGATACATATGTAGAAGGAGATTGCAATCGTGTCGCAAGACGTGCAGGAAAGACGGTGGCGGAAAAACCTGGCTCAACTTCATTCAATCCATTGGTGATTTACGGTGGTGTCGGTTTGGGGAAAACACATCTTGCCCAGGCAATAGGCAATGAAGTAAAAAGACTTCATAATAATAAGGTGGTTTTATATGTAAGCTCAGAAAAATTTATCAATCAATTTGTTGATCACAGCCGCAATAATGCGATAAATGATTTTATTCATTTTTACCAACTGATCGATATACTGATAATAGATGATGTTCAGTTTTTTATAAGGGCGGAAAAATCACAGGATGCGCTTTTTGCTATATTCAACCATTTGCATCAAAGTGGCAAACAATTAATTCTTACTTCTGACAAGCCCCCAAAAGACCTTGAAGGTGTGCAGGAGAGATTGCTCAGTCGTTTCCGCTGGGGCTTGAGTGCGGATTTGCAGATTCCCGACTATGACACCAAGATTGAAATTCTGGAAAAGAAGATGAAGAATGACGGCATGGAAATGCCTAAAGAAGTTGTAAAATATATCGCATATAATATTCAAAATAACATCCGTGAACTTGAAGGCGCTTTAATTTCTCTCTTGGCACAATCTTCGCTAAATAAGCGTGAAATTGATTTAGAATTAGCCAAAAAAGTTTTGAGAAATTTTATAAAATCCTCGTCAAAAGAAATAACCATTGATACCATTCAAAAGATGGTATGTGATTATTTTGATGTGCCTTATGAAAAGCTTTTACAAAAAACACGTAAACGCGAAATTGTGCAGGCAAGGCAGATCTCCATGTTTCTTGCAAAGGCTTTCACCAAAAATTCATTGAAAACCATAGGCGAGCACTTTGGAGGCCGGGATCATACGACTGTGATACACAGTTGCCAAACGGTAAAAGACCTCATGGATACCGATACGCTATTTAAAGAAAGCGTTATTGAACTGCAGCAAAAGGTACAACTTGCCGCTATGTAATCTTTTCCATTATTTTTATTTAGTCATCAATTATTTATTTTAAACTTTGAATTGCAAATGGTACTTTTGCAACCCTTAATTACTTTGAGTAGGAGAGGTGCCTGAGTGGCCGAAAGGAACGGTTTGCTAAATCGTCGTACGGGTTAAACTGTACCGTGGGTTCGAATCCCACCCTCTCCGCAGCCTTGCTTAATTAAATGGATTTAGTTCGGGGCGTAGCGTAGCCCGGTTATCGCGCCACATTTGGGATGTGGAGGTCGCAAGTTCGAATCTTGCCGCCCCGACCAAGTTGATTTCTTCGAAAGTTAAAAGCTCGTAAAACTCAGTGTTTACGAGCTTTTTTGTTTTTAGGTATGTCAAAAAATATCAAAAATGCTGAAATGCTCTTCACATTCATTTACGAAATCCTGGGAGTTGTTGGGAAATGCCAAAATCAATTTGGCACATTTACGCATGATGCAAGAGTGTGGAGCAATTTGGAAACAAACCAAGGTCGTCATTTATGACTCCTTGCTTTCCTAAAATCATAGTGATGTAACCGGGATCATTTAGACATATGTTTTAAGGTAACTGTAATACCATAGGTAGCCGGGTCTCCCAGATGTACACCTCCGAAATCATACGCATAGGCTATATATTTTTTCCCGGTAAGGTTTCTTGACCACAGCATGATTTGAATTTTTTTTCCTAACAGGCCTAAGCTTGTATTTATAAGTGAATATGGACTTTGAGGAATTGTATTTGACAGGTCAAAGTATTGTTTCCCGATTGACTTTAATTCACCACGAACCAAAATTTTGCAGGGACTTTCTTTTGATAAATTTATACCGTACTGAAGAGCCAGAATAGAGGTATATTTTGGTGTAAAAACTGGGCGCATGCCTTTTAAGTCAATCTCACCTCCGTTTTGCGAAACCTTCAAGTTTTTATAATGTGCATCAGTGTAGCCAGCATTGTAAAATATTTCCAGGCCATGCAAAAGTGTTGCGGATAATTCTGCCTCTGCTCCTTTGGAATGCAGCAAGCCAGTGTTCTTTGTGATGGTAATGGCGTCCGGTAATATAAGCGTGGGTACCTGGGCGTTAGAAACAGTTGTGTAAAACAAACTGATATTTAAAAACAAGCGGTCAGAAAAAAATTTATTCTTTATGCCTGCTTCTACATTGTTACTATATTCGGGCTTGAAGGGAAACAGTGCCGGCAAAGATGGATCAGAAGATAAAGGCGTTAAACCTCCTGCCCTGAAACCTCTACTATACGACGCAAATAAATGATGATCTGAATTTACATGATAGGCAAGCCCAATCTTTGGTGTTACTGCATTAAAGCTTGCATGAGCAAAGGTATCACTCCTGGTTTCAAATGGCGGATCAGGGGTTTTTTCGTATTCACCACGAATGTCCAGCTTTTTATATTCATGGTCATAGCGAATACCCGCAGTAAGGTCTAATTTTTTTGTGATTGTATAAGTCCCCTGTCCGTAAAAAGCAATTCCAAAGCCATCAGTTTTTGATGTATTGATCAATGAAAAATTATTATCAGGAGCGCCGACGAGCGTGCCATCATCACCAAAATGTGTTCTAATTTTTGAGGGACTTTTTTGATAAAAGAAATAAGTTCCCGCGGTCCATTTCAATTTTGATGCAGAACGGGTAGGGTTGCTGATCTTTAATTCTTCTGAAATTACTTTTACCGTATTCCAGTTTTTGCCATAATTATAATCAAGCGTGATACCATCTATTGGAGAAAAATCAGCATCAATTGGATTGGTGTAATACCGGTAATTGGATTGATAAGACGTTTGCGATTGCAGGTTGATACCGCTGCCTGAATAATTTATGGAAAGCGATGAATTGAATGTGTTATCAATAATTTTTGTAAGCGCATTTTGATTTAATTTATAAGGATTTGAAAAAGCTTGCTCCACGCCTACCACTAAAGGAAAAGGGCCATTGTTACGGTTGGCATTGTGCTTAGCGTTTAAAGTGAATACCAGTTTAGGATTAGCAACATACTTTATATAGTAGTTCCCGGTAATGCTATATTGTTTATCATAGTTGCTGTTATTGAATTCGTTGGTATAAAATCCATTGCTTTTTTCATACAACCCCGCCATACCCATAAACAATTTATCTTTTATTACTGGTGTTTTTATGCCGGCGCTGTACCTCTGTGTGCCATAACTTGCTATGCTTGCTTCCGCGAAAACATCAGTGCGGTTAGTAGGTTGACGGGTGATAATATTAATTACCCCACCCATAGCATTTCTTCCATATAATGTACCCTGCGGGCCACGCAACACCTCTATGCGCTCCACGTCGAAGAGAGGGCTTATGTAGGTATCAAGGCTAAACTGATTTACCGCATCAATGTAAGTAGCTACTGCAGGATCGTAGGAGGTTGAAGCAATGCCGCGTACAGAAGTAATATTCCGTTTATCTCCCGGTTCTGCTGAATATAAATTGGGAACAATAGCAGTAATATCTTTGCTGTTCCATAAGCGAAATTCCTTCACCTTTTCCGAAGAAATAGCTGTAATGCTCAGGGGCAGTTTTTGTAAAAGCTCTTCCTTTTTTTGTGCAGTAACTACTACTTCGTCAAGGCTTTTGCCTACTTCTTTAAGGCTCGCATCAATTTGTAGATCATTTGTTCCAACCGTCACTTCTTCATTTCTGTCAACATATCCGGTTGAAGAAAAATGTATGATATACAGCCCGGAAACAACCTTAGTAAGTACAAATTTCCCCTGGTCATTGGAAACAGTACCATAGTTAGTATTCAATAAATGAACTGACACATTGGGAATAGATTTGTGGTTCGCATCTGTTACTTTTCCGGCAATGGCAAATTGAGCAGCGGCTATTTTGCCGGCAAAAAGACATAACCAGATTAATAAACACTTATTTTTTTTCATAAAGTGGCTTTCAGTTTAATGCTAAATATTGCGAAATAAATCAAAAAAATGAAAGTAAATTTATAATTAAATACTTCATCGAAAATATCGGAAGCATTATAAATGGTTTGACTTTTACGTTATTCCTTCAAAATATAAATCAGGATAACTTTATTATAAATTTGGGTAATTCAGGGCATCTGGTTTGTGTTCACTTTTTTATTTTTAAAGCAAAAGTGTTGCTTTGATAAAAATCGCATGTTAGTTTTTAGTTGAAGAAATTCCTCAACATAAAAGTTGTTTTCCAAAATAAAAAAATCAAATCTTTACCTTTGATATTTAATAAAATTATTTTGATCGAATCTGAATTCACTTATTTCATTTCACGATTTTCCTTTCATACTTTCTGTAAGACATTATTTTTGATAAATATGATTGAATTTGTATGAAGAAATTAATTGCTGCTTTACTATTATTTACATATTTTTCTGCTTGTAACAATTCTAAAAAAAATGTGATCATCACGGAAAATCAACTTCCCGTAATGTGGGCGGATATGACCCTGCTAATAACTAAAAATACACCCGCTAATTCACCAACATTTGCGAGCAGGAGTCTTGGTTATATTGGCCTTGCTATGTATGAATCGATAGTGAATAGTTCTCCCTCTTACGTTTCTCTTGCAGGCCAGCTCAACCGGCTTACAACTTTACCGGCTCCTGAAAAAAATAAAGAATACAACTGGCCGCTGAGCCTGAATGCAGGGCAGGCCGCCATTCTCCGGGATATCTATATTCAAACTTCAAAGGAAAATAAGAAAAAGATAGACTCACTTGAAAACCTAATCTACCATTCTTTTGCTGATAGACTGAACAACAAAGAAATTACCGACCGGTCCGTTGCATATGGAAAAGCAGTGGCATCTGCAATTTTTGAATGGTCGAAAACCGACGGAGGTCATCGAGGATACCTGAATAACTTTGATAAGAAAATGGTGTACCCTTCCCATAAGGGTTCATGGAAACCTCCATTTTTTGCGCAGACAATAACCAGGCTACCATTGCATCCTCATTGGGGAAACAACCGGACTTTTTTAAAGGCCGATACTAATTGGAAAATGCCGCCATTCATTTTTTATGATACTTCAAACATATCTCAATGCTATAAAGAGTTCATGGAAGTTTATCATTCAAATAAAAAACTTACGCAGGAGCAGAAAGAAACTGCAATTTGGTGGAATGATGATCCTTCTGAAACCTATTCACCTCCCGGTCATTCTTATAACCTGGCATCAACGATCGTTCGTCTGAAAAAAGTTGACATGGTGAAGGCTGCCGAAACCTATGCTCGTGTGGGACTTGCTGTGGCCGATGCATTTATCGTTTGTTGGAGAATGAAGTATCACTTTTTTTCAGAAAGACCTTCCTCCTTCGTGAGTGAGAATGTAGATTCAGATTGGGATCCTTTTTGGCCTGACCCGCCTTTCCCGTCTTTCCCATCCGGGCATGCGACCCAGGCTGCTGCTGTTGCTTCAGTCCTTGCAGGCTTATACGGAGACAAAGTTAGTTTTATTGATAGCTCTCATGCCGGGCGTCCACGCGATGCCTTGAGAGATGTTGAATACAAGCCGAGGAAGTTTAATTCGTTCCATGAGGTTGCAGTAGAAACTGCTTACTCGCGGTTTCTCGGCGGCATACACACTAACGATGATAATAAAATCGGGCTCGCTGAAGGAGGCAAGGTTGGTCAACATATTAATGATTTGAAATGGAGAAATTAAAATTCTATGCAATATTTTTTTTCCTCCTTCTGTTTTCTTTCAACTCCTATTCACAGGTTTTTACGGAAATAGCAAAGCAGGCCGGCATCAATCACCAGTTTGAGGTTTTTGAAGGCAGCTTTGGCGGAGGCGCCTGTGTTTTCGATTTCAACAATGATGGATTTGAAGATGTTTTTATCGCAGGAGGGATGGCGCCCGATGTTTTATACCTAAACAAAGGTGATGGCACATTCGAAAATGTGTATGAAAAATCAGGGTTAGAAACAAAAATCAAATACGTAAGTACAGGAGCTGTCTCTGCTGATTTCAACAAGGATGGCTGGAGGGATCTGTTTATTACCACGATAACTACAAAAGATAATAAGAAGAAAATTCCACGTGCTCCCAACCTGCTTTTTATAAATAATGGTAACGGTACATTCAGAGATGCGACAAAAGAATATGGATTGGAAGAATACCCCTCCTTCAGCACGGCTGCCATGATAGGAGATGTGAACGAAGACGGTTATCCTGATATTTATGTGGGGAATTATTTCAAAGATTTCGAAGGGAAGCTAAGTCTCATTGATGACGAGGTAATTGTTAATTCCAATCAGATGGCAAGGGGTTTTTTGTTGATCAATAAAGGGGGGAAAAAATTTGTTGACGAATACGCTGATTATGGAATGACTCACACGGGCTTTGGCTTTGGTGGGGTTTTTACCGATTTTGACAATGACCATGATCTCGATCTTATTATCAACAATGATTTTGGATATAAAAACAGTCCTGACCTGCTCTTAGAAAACATGTATCCTGATAAAGAATTCAAAGATGTAAGCAACACGCTTAAAATGAATCTCGCAATGAATGCGATGGGCACTGCAGTTGGTGACTACAATGGTGATGGCCTGCTTGATTATTTCATCTCGAATATCAAAGCCAATAAATTCATGGTAAACCAGGGAAAAGGCAAGCCGTTTATCAACATGTCTAAAGAATTAGGTACTGCCTTCAGCAGGGTTGCAGATGCAGGCGGCATCTATCAGCCTGTTAGCTGGGGAGCTAATTTTGCTGATTTTGACAATGATGGTGATTTGGATTTGTTCGTTGCAAATGGCTGTCTAAATCCTTATGTAGAGCCCAATCCAGACTATTATTTTGAAAACGTAAATGGACATTATGTAAAAAAATCTGAAGAAAAAAAGTTGGCGGACAGAGGTGTGAGCCGTGGGTCGGTTGTTTTCGATTTTGATAATGATGGCGACCTTGATCTGCTTGTGGTGAATCAGAAACCGATCAATAATAATTTTTCTGATCCATCGCCAACTTTGCTTTATAGAAATGATTCTGTAGCGGGCAATTGGCTAAAGGTGCAGCTGACCGGCATTGATGCGGATAAGAATGGCATCGGCTCAAGAGTTGAAGTAATTATTGGTGGCAAAAAAATGATCCGTGAAATTGATGGCGGTTCCAGCCATAGCTCTCAGAACTCAGTCATTGCTCACTTTGGACTTGGTGATGCCAAAATCGTTGACACCGTTAGGATCATTTGGTTGGGCGGTAAAGAACAAGTGTTGCTCCATCAAAATGCAAATCAACTTTTGAAAATTACTGAGAATAATAATACGGGCCATCATAAAACCAACTGGCCTCTTATATTGATTGTGGTTCTCGTTTTTCTGTCAGCATTATCAGGCTATTTATTTTGGAGAAAACGACGAATTTCCCGATGATGTCTTCTGAATGGTTTTATTTTCCAGCATGATAAACGGAGTAGTATTATCCCAGGCAGAAGTGTAATCTCTTGTTTGCAAAAAACCTTTAGCAAAGTTGCCTAAAATAATATCTATATCACCATCCTTATCTATATCTGCGGCATCCATACATATCCATCGCCCGTTGCTGTCAATAGGTGGTGAGTGCGGGATAAAATGCATTGCTTTATCCTGTTCAAAATATAAAAACTTCTCACCTGGATTTCTCTTAAAATCTGGAAAGAAGGCTACGGTGGCAATATCAAGGTCTCCATCGTTATCGAAATCTGCAGCAATAGCTTTTGTACATCCATTGATAGGGTAAAAATAAGCTTGCTCGTATTTTAAATTCCCTTTGTTGATGAAAATGTAAAAGCCGTGAAACGGTTTCAATATTTGTGAGAGGTCTGCATTGTCACCGCAGGTGTAAAGAATATCATCTAAGCCATCGTTGTTAAAGTCGGCAAGTTGAAAGCTCGATGAACCATATACCGGCGGAAACGTAAGAAGCCTCGAAGTTGCAAACGAACCTTTGTGGTCATTTGTAAACAAGGTGATGGATTCATCATCATGAGCAAAAAGTACCATAAGGTCCTCCCATCCATCGTGATTAAAATCGCCCACAATTGCATGTACAGCCCCGGGTCTTTCTACAATCGATTTTTTTTTGAATGTGCCATCCGGGATTTGTTCAAGCCAATACAGCCCGCCTTGTAAATGGCCAAATCCACAAACAACCCAGTCGGTACGCCCGTCTTTATTAAAGTCCGCAGCGACGGCCTGTACGGGGCGAGGAAGATTTTTTGCGAGAGTATCTGTAGCGGCGGATAATTTTTCTGAAATGTTGTATTGAAATAAATTTCCTTCGGAAATATCTTTTGCAAACATAGTTCCCAAAGTGGAAAAAACTCCATGACGAATCCCTTCGTCAGTATTAAAATATTGGGCCGACACTGCAACAGAGCTTAGATAAGACGAATCAACAAGTTGCAATTTGTTGTTCCAGCGGTATAGATAATTTGTGTTTCCATCACTCGTGAAAATACTGTTGGTGGCTGTATCCGCACTCACCAGCATCGTTCTTGCAAACGGCAGAATTTTTCGTTCGGGTTTCTTCATTTGGAAGATGGACCAATCTCTCCTAACGGTAACAGGGGGTGTTGCAGGAAGCAGTTTTTGCGGAGCGTTTTCGATGTAGTAATTGACGATCTTCACCCAGCTTTGAAACGGCAATATTCCAGGCTTTGCATCCGGATTGTTGATGTAATCCGTTTCTCCAAAAACGCCGATGCCTACATTTGGCGCCATTCCCGGGAGCACTTTATTCTGCCATGTAATTTTGTCGAGCATATCCGCAGGCACAAATTTGTGACAGGAACTGCAATATTTTTTTGCAAGGGAATAACCTTCTTCCGTACCTGCCACCGGCAACGATTCTTCTCTATTAAACTGGCAGGAGAAATTCCACAGGATTATAAAACAAGAAATTATCAAAACACATTTTATCGAACGCTGCTGCCTGGTCATTTTCAAATGTAGTAGGAATTATGTTGCGTGTTTCTGTATTTTTGAAATCATTATGAAAACAAAATTCAAAGGTTCAATATTTTTATTATTAATTCTATTTTATTCCTGTTCACAAAAAAGAGAAGAAAATAATCCTGATAAAAGTATTCATTTTACGTCCCTGCCTTCCATTGAAACCAAAGTTACTTTCAATAATAAGATTACTGAAAACGATTCCGTAAACCTTGTCGCTAACGCATATACCTACATGGGTTCCGGTGTAGGGATCGGCGATTTTAATAACGACGGTCTCCAGGATGTTTTTTTTGGCGCAAGCCAGTTATCCTGCCACTTTTATATTAATAAAGGCAATTTCACTTTTGATGATATTACTGATAAAGCTGGCTTGCAAACGAACACATGGGTAACTGGCGTAAGCGTTGTGGATATTAATAATGACGGGTTTGATGATATCTATTTATGCGTGGGAGGAAATACAAACGCCGAAAAACGTAAGAACCTCTTATTCATTAACAATCAAGATCTCACTTTCTCTGAGCAGGCTGCTGCCTATGGCCTGGATGATACTTCTTTTTCCACACAAGCCGTATTTTTTGATTTTGATAAAGATGGAGACCTCGACATGTACCTGTTAAATCATTTGCTTGATCACGAGCAATCCAATAACGTAGTACCACGAAATATTTTGGCTTCTTCGCCTGCAAATGATAAGTTATTCAGGAATGAAGGAATTAAAAAAAATGGCGGCCATCCTTATTACAAAGATGTTTCTAAAGAGGCCGGTATTTTGGAAAATGGCTATGGACTGGGAGTGGTAGTGACGGACGTAAACGGCGATAACTGGCCGGATATATATGTTGCAAATGACTACCTGGCGAATGACCTGTTATGGATAAACAACCGCAATGGTACATTTACCAACACGATTGCAAGATCAATGAAGCACCAAAGTTACTCCAGCATGGGCGTGGATGCAGGCGATATAAACAATGATGGAACTCCCGATATTATGTCATTGGATATGCAGCCGGAAGATAACAAGAGAAAAAAAATGATGTATTCATTTTTGAATTACGATCGCTATGTGCTGGAGCGCCAGGCAGGATATGAAGATGAATATATGCGCAACATGCTTCAGTTAAATAATGGTATAAGAAAGATACGTGACACAGTGGTTCCTTTTTTCAGCGAAATTGGGCAGCTCGCAGGAATTTCGGAAACTGACTGGAGCTGGAGTGTATTAATGGCAGATTTTGATAATGACGGATGGAAAGATGTTCACATCACAAACGGCCTTGGCCGGGACATGCTTAACAGCGATTTTATTTCATTTGCCATGGCTTCTTATATGAAGGGTATAAGTTCCAGGGAGGAGATAGATAAAACGGTTGTACAAAGATTGAATGAATTAGGAACCGCTGAATTAAATAATTATTGCTATCACAATAAAGGTAACCTGCAGTTTAACGACGTAACAATAAATGCAGGGTTAGGTGTTCTCTCCATATCCAATGGTTGCGCCTACGCTGATCTTGACAATGATGGAGATCTGGACCTTATGGTGAATAATATTAATAGGGAGGCATTTGTGTACAGGAATGATGCAATGGGAAAGGACAATAACGGACACAATTATGTAACGGTGTCATTAAAGGGCGATACGTTAAATTATAATGGATTTGGAGCCACTCTGAAAATTTATACCAA
Organism: Chitinophagaceae bacterium; assembly: GCA_046593045.1. Lineage (GTDB taxonomy): Bacteria > Bacteroidota > Bacteroidia > Chitinophagales > Chitinophagaceae > Ginsengibacter. Next base: position 21,843 of record JBKJRY010000359.1, read on the forward strand.
AGACAAGATGCAAATGCAGGAGCAGTCTCCGGTACGAGGTTACCTTTCAACAGTTGATAAAAGGTTACAATATGGCCTAGGGAGTGCAAGCATCATTGATTCTTTAAAAATTCAATGGCCCGGCGGAGGCAGTCAGGCACTTTACAACGTAAGCGTGAATCAGATGATTGTTCTCAAAGAGAGCGATGCCGTATTGCAACAACAATTAGAAGGGGCGCAACCAACATTTTTATTTGAAGATGTTACAGATTTTAAAGGAATTGATTTCAGGCATAGGGAAACTTTTTTTTATGATTACGGTCCCCAGCAAACCTTGCCACAAAAATATTCCCAGCTTGGGCCGTTCATCACAGTGGGAGATATTAATGGTGATGGGTTAATGGATTTTTTTGTGGGAGGCGCTGCAAACCAATCAGGAAAGTTTTTTATACAACATCAAGATGGCAACTTCATATCAAAAAAACTTTCTGAGGAAAAAAATGAACAAGAAGATATGGGTTGCTTGTTATTCGATGCTGATGGCGATAGCGATCTTGATCTTTTCATAAATAGCGGCAGCAATGAATTTCCGCAAGGTTCATATAATTATTTACCACGATTATATAAAAATGATGGTAAAGGCAATTTTACTTTAGATGGTGAAGCATTTCCTACGATTATTTTCACAAGTGCGCAATGTGTAGCGGGAGCAGATTACGATGGGGACGGAGACATTGATCTTTTTATTGGAGGCCGAATTTCACCGGGCCAGTATCCGGTTACCCCGGCAAGCTATCTATTGCGCAATGATGGCGGTCACTTCACGGATGTTACACTTGACGTATGTCCTGAACTTCAGTTTCCGGGAATGGTAACGGCCGCATTATGGACCGACATTAATAATGATAAAAAACCTGACCTGGTCGTTACTGGTGAATGGATGCCTATTCGCTTTTTAGTAAATGAAAATGGAAAGCTGATCGAAAAAACTCCTGAGACGGGACTTCCGCGGTTGAACGGCCAGTGGCGCAGCCTTGCAGCCATAGATATTGACAGAGACGGCGATATGGACCTCGTAGCTGGCAACCTGGGGTTAAACAATAAATACCGTGTGTCGGCTAACCAGCCGCTCGAGCTTTTCGCAGGAGATCTAGATGGCAATGGCACAATAGATCCTGTATTGGCTTATCATATGAAAAACGAAAAGGGAGAGATGGAGTTATTTCCCTCAATGTCCCGTCAGCAGTTCGCTGCACAGGTTCCTGTTGTTAAAAAACAGTTTCTGCTTAATGCTGATTATTCTATTGCCGGAGTTGATAAAATTTTTCATGGCATGGAAACAGGAGGCATGATGAAGTTTGAATGTTTTGAAACCAAATCGATCTGGCTGGAAAACAAAGGCAAAGGAAGGTTTCAAATACATGAGCTGCCCATCGAGGCCCAATTTTCTCCAGTGAATGCCATTCTATGCGTGGACGCTGATAGTGATGGAAATGTCGATATAGTTATTGCGGGAAACGAATACCAGGCAGAAGTAGGTACAGGCCGGTATGATGCTTCTTACGGTTTGCTGATGAAGGGTGATGGTAAAGGAAATTTTAGGGCTGTTTCACCCAGTCAAAGCGGGTTGATCATTGATGGTGATGTGAAGGATATAAAATTAATAACCCTTAAAAACGGGGAACCTATAATCCTGGCGGCGATAAACGATGAGAAGTTAAAAGCGTTTAAAATTAGTGGTAAATAGCCACATTGAATTTCGGGAACTTGCTCGATGAAAGATTTGCAAACCAAAATTGCATTGCAGAAATCTCTCTTCTCCTTGAATTCTTTTGACCATTTTTAATACTAAATGGATACTTAATTTATCCGGGCGTTCAATCCAGGCTTGCCAAGTTATTACTCAGGGATGCTACAATCAGCAATCTTATAGACTAATCATGTAAAATAAAATCCCGGTAAAAATAAAAGAAGATAATGATCCTTTATCGCCAAATGGCTCTTGTTAATTCAAGAACAATTATTGATAAAAGCAAGACATTTTAAACTTCTCCTTTCACCTAATTTTAATCTTTAGTTAGCAATTTCTGGCTTGGATGATTGCCAAACACCTTTTCAAAACTGTAAAAATTGAATATGAGAAAAAAAATTCTTCAAATTATCGTTGTCCTCATTGCCTTTTGTCAAACCGCTGTGTTTGCCCAATCCAATAGGATAACAGGTAAAGTAACCGATGCAGATAACGCACCTCTTGCCGGAGCAAGCGTTACAGTAAGTGGTACTACAACCGGCGCTGTCACTGATGATAATGGGAATTTTTCCATAACTGCTCCGACAGGTTCTTCGTTGTACATTAATTCCCTCGGCTTTGCATCGCAGGTTATAAAAGTTGGCGGCAGGTCTTCAATAGACGTGCAGCTTACAGCAGGCTTATCTTCTAACCTGGAAGAAGTTGTAGTAACGGGTTACACTACGCAAAAGAAAAAAGATATACTAGGCGCCGTAGCAGTTGTCGACGTAAAGGCGCTCAAATCAATTCCTTCCTCGTCTGCCATGCAGGCGCTACAAGGACAGGCTGCCGGTGTGGACGTCACCAATAATGGTTCGCCTGGTGCCCCAAGTCTTATATTTATTAGGGGTATTACCGGCTTTGCAAATTCACCGCTTGTATTGATAGACGGTATACAGGGAAATATAAATGATGTTCCTGCAAGTGATGTAGAATCAATACAGGTATTGAAAGATGCGGGAGCTGCTTCAATTTATGGAGCTCGCGGATCAAATGGTGTTATCGTAATTACCACTAAAAAAGGTAAATCCGGCGGACTCACAGTTAATTATGATTCGTACTATAATATGCAAATTCCTCATAAAGGATCGGAACTGAATCTTTTAAGTGCACAGGAATATGCTAATATCATAAAAGATATCAACCCATCTACCAAGCTCCTTATTAATGGAGCATTACCTGATTATTTTTGGAGAGGTCCAATAGGAGGAGGACTTTACGGAAGGGGTGCAGCGATGGCAGGCGATCCCGCAGTTGATCCTTCTTTATACCAGTTTGATCCCCGGAATCGTGGCGAGAATTACATCATTTCTAAAGTAAATAAGAACGCACAAGGAGGAGATTTGTATGATGAACTATTCAATCCTGCGTTGATGATGAATCAGAATATTTCTGCAAGTGGAGGTACTGACAAATCTACCTATTTCTTGTCACTGGGGTATTTGGATCACCAGGGAACATTAAAGAATACTTATTTGCAGCGCTATAATATTAGGGCTAACACATCATTCAAAATTACTAACGGACTCAGGTTAGGTGAAAATCTGAATTTTTTCTACAAGCAAAATCCCCAAGCCGCTTCCAATGGTGGTTTTGGTCCGATCCAGCAGGCCATGAGCCAGCTTCCTTATATCCCTTCATATGATATCATGGGCAACTATGCAGGTGCCTTTGCCGGCCCGCCCGATGAGTTAGGTGACTGGGGTAATTCAATAGCGGATGTAAACCTTGTAAATAATAATCGTAACCGTACTTTCGGAACAATTGGGAATGTTTTTCTTGAAGCCACTTTCCTGAAACACTTTACTGCCAGGACCAGCTTTGGTGGAGCTATAACTAACTTCTACAACCAGAATTATACATATACCCAATATTGGAAAGCAAGCGGTGGCAGCGATCAGATTCTTGTTGAAAACTCAGGCTTTGCAACCACTGCGCAGTGGACCAATACACTACACTACAAAAATGATTTTGGGAAACATTCTCTTTCGGTGCTTGTAGGCAGTGAGTCCGTTGAAAACGGGTCGAGGAGTGAATCAGCAAGCGGTCAAAAGTTTTTGACTGATGATTTTAATTATCTCGTTCTGGGTAATGCAGAAGTTCCTAAGATACCAACGAGCGGCGCATCAGAAGATGCACTGTTCTCATTGTTCGGCCGGGTGGACTATAGTTTCAATGACAAATATTTACTGGGATTCACCATCAGAAGAGACGGGTTTTCTGCCTTTGGACCGGAAAAGAGGTACGGAACATTTCCATCAGCGGCGATTGGCTGGCGTATAAGCCAGGAAGATTTTATGAAGAATGTAAGTTGGGTGAATGATCTAAAAATTCGCGGTAGCTACGGTGAACTGGGCAATAAAGAATACATCAATCCTACCAACTCTTACACGACATTCGCTCAAGGTCCTCGCTACTCTTATTATGATATTAACGGCACCGGTAATTCGCTGGTGCAGGGCTTCTTTCCACTGCAAAACGGGAATGCCTTTACATCGTGGGAGACAGATAAGCTGCTCAATATAGGTTTTGATGCCACACTATTCAATAATAAACTTGACTTTTCTGTTGAATATTATAAAAAGAGCATCAGTGGATTGTTGTTGCGCCTGCAGGCACCTTACACGGCTGGAGAAGCAAGGTCTCCATTTGTGAATTTAGGAGATGTTCAAAACAATGGAGTCGATGTAAATGTCACATACAGAGGCCAGATATCTAAAGATTTCAGGTTTAGCGTGGGGGTGAATCTCACGACTTATAAAAATAAAATCGTTGACCTGATTGATCCGGGATACCAGGATGAAGGAATCGTAAGAAACGGAGAAGGCCATCCTTTTAGTTCATTCTATGGATTTAAAGTGATTAGTATATTCAGTGACTCCAACCAGGTAAAAGGAAGTCCGGTTCAGCAGGATGCAGCCCCTGGGCGTTTCAGGTATTATGATGCTGATGGCAACGATACCATCAACAGCTTAGACCGTGTTTATATTGGTGATCCTAATCCCAAATTTACAATGGGTGTAAACCTTGGTGCTACTTATAAAAACTTCGATTTCTCGGCTATTATCTATACCTCTCAGGGCAATGACATTTATAACAGCAAGTTGGAATGGCTGGGTTCATTTGAAAGAGGACCAAGTAATAGAAGCAGGAGAGTACTGGACGCATGGACTCCAACGAATACGAATACCAATATTAAGAAGAATGAGCTCGGACGAAATTTCAGTAATACGGGTGTGAATAATTCAGATTTCGTTGAAGACGGCTCCTTTATCAGGTTGCGGTCTGTACAAATAGGATACAATCTGCCTGCAGGGAGGCTCAAACCAATTGGGCTAAACCGTTTAAGATTCTTTGTTACAGGAGTCAATCTCCTTACGATTACGAATTATTCGGGCCTTGATCCCGAAGTGTCAGGCACAGGCGTAGGCTTTAGAGGACAAGATGCTGGTGCCTACGTACAGGAAAAAGGAGTTGCATTTGGTCTTAATCTTGGGTTTTAATTAAAATTAATTTATCTGAAAATGAAAAAAGTAAAAAATAAAATACTCATTGTTACTGCCTTTCTTGCTACCGGCCTGCTATTTTACGCCTGTAAAAAGAGTTTTTTGGAGCGTGCTCCAATAGGGCAGATAAGTACCGTTACATTAGATAACAAAGCGGGTGTTAACGGATTGCTCATAGGCGCTTATTCGATGCTTGATGGTACGGGCATTAACGATTGGTTTATAAGCACAGCCAATACCAGTGTATGGAATGCATGGGCAGGCAGTGCGGCATCAGACGAGGCTCACAAGGGCGGTGGATTTGGCTCCCAGGCTGAAAGATCCGATTTAGAAAATAAAAAATACACAGCGCAAAATTCAATCCTGCATGATAGGTGGCGGCTATATTATGGAGCAATTCAGCGTTGTAACGAAGCTATTCGGGGACTTGATAAAGTTCCGGATGGAGAATTTACAGATGCTGAAGCACTGCAGGTGAGAGCTGAAGCGAGATTCCTGCGTGGCATATATCATTTTATGGCTGCTCAAATGTGGAGGAACATTCCTTATATAGATGAAACGATCACCTTTAGCGCTGGAAATTATAAAGTAAGCAATGTGCCTGCGGGATATGCCTGGCCAAAAATTGAAGATGATTTCAAATTTGCCATTGACAATTTGACTCCCACAAAGAAGCAGATTGGCCGGGCAAATAGCTGGGCTGCAAAAGCATTTCTTGCTAAAGTTTTTATGCAACAGAATAAGCTGGCCGAAGCAAAACCTATTCTTGAGGACGTTATCGCGAATGGAGTGACAACTGCAGGAGTTAAGTACAAGCTGCAGGACGCGTTTTCTACATTGTACAGGCCTTCTTTTAAGAATGGTTCTGAGTCGGTATTCGCCGTACAGATGTCAGTTAACGATGGTGGTGAAGGAAGGAACGGAAACGAGGGCGAATCTTTTAATTATCCTGGTGAAGCAGGCTCTAAGAGTTTTGGTGGGTGGGGACATCAGCCTTCATTCAATCTTGCAAATTCTTATAAAACAAAAAATGGCTTGCCGATGTTGGATGATTTTAATGATGTTGATTTGAAAAACAATATGGCTGTACTATCCACCGATCCTTTCACTCCGTCCACGGAGACCGTCGATCCACGGCTTGACTGGACGATCGCCCGAAGAGGCATTCCCTTCCATGATTGGGGTTTGTATAATGAAGCTCCAAACAGTCAGGGTGGTCCTTACCGTGGAAAGAAGTGGGTCTATTGGAAAGCAGATGCTGATAAGGGTGCTGAAGTAATTGATGGATGGCAGTATGCTTCAGGTATTAATTACAACATGATTCGTTTTTCTGATGTATTGCTTTGGGATGCAGAATGCGAAGTTGAAATAGGGTCTCTTCAAAAAGCTGAAGACCTTGTAAATGTGGTTCGTGCCAGGGCAGCGAATCCTGCAGACTTCTTGAAAAAATATGTTAACGACGCCGATCCTTCACAAGGATTTTCGAATGTTCCTGCAGCGAATTATGATATCGCACTCTATGGCGGTGCGAACGGATTTATAACAAAAGGCCAGGCTTATGCCCGCGAAGCGGTGCGTTTTGAAAGGAAGCTTGAATTGGCCATGGAGGGTGGACGCTTTTTTGATCTTCAGCGTTATGATTTGGCACAACCTGGATATATGGCTGATCTGCTGAATAAATATATGCCGGAAGAGGTGGCAAAGTTTGAATCTTACCTGCCTTCACCGCAATCATATGACATATTAAAAGGAGCTGTGTTTGTAAAGGGTAAGCATGAGATTTATGCAATACCACAGGTACAGATAGACCAATCTGCGGAAGTATCTGGTCCTACGCTTATTCAGAATCCGGGACATAACTAAATTTTGGATTTAATATATTTGAAGAGGCAGGACTTTTGTCCCTGCCTCTTTTAAATTTGTATGAATCGGGTAAAATGAGATTTTTATTAATAGTCGTCGGCTCTATAGCTTTATGTGTCATTACTTCTTGTAAGACGAAAACTCTTTTTACATTAAAGCCTTCATCGGAAACCGGTATTTATTTTAATAACAAGATTACTGAATCGGATTCTATGAATCCGCTAAACCACATCAATATTTACAATGGTGGAGGAATCGGTATAGGAGATTTTAATAATGATGGGCTGCAGGATGTCTATTTTACCGGGAATATGGTTTCAAACAAACTGTACCTGAATAAGGGAAGCATGAAGTTTGAGGACATAACTGAATTCTCCAATACAGCAGGGGAAAACAGATCCTGCAGGGGAGTGTCAGTCGTAGATATTAATAACGACGGCAAGCAGGACATTTATATTTCTGTAACACTGAGTGATGACCCACAAAAAAGGAAAAACATATTGTATGTAAACCAGGGGCTCGATGAAAAGGAAGTTCCTGTGTTCAAAGAAATGGCACATGAGTACGGACTGGATGATAATACTCATACGACCATGGCCTATTTCTTTGATTATGATAATGATGGTGACCTCGATGTTTACCTCGTGGTAAATGAACATCTTCCTTTGGACAACCCCAGTAAATTCCGGCCTGTTATCTCCGACGGATCTCACCCCAGCACAGATAGGCTTTACAGGAACAACTGGAATGATTCTCTCGGGCATCCATATTTCGAAAACGTTTCTGCGGCCGCAGGTGTTACCATAGAGGGATATGGGCATGCAGCAATCATAACGGATATTAATCTTGACGGATGGAAGGATGTCTATGTCACCAATGATTTTCTTTCGAACAACATTTTATACATCAACAACCAGGACGGTACATTCACTGACCAATCAAAAGAATATTTCAAGCAAACCTCCACTTTTGCAATGGGAGTGGACATGCAAGACCTTAACAACGATGGCTTGTTGGATGTGGTAGAGCTGGATATGAATCCACAGGATAATTACAGGAAGAAGATGATGCTCGGTTCCAACAGTTATCAAACGCTGCAAAATTTTGCAAACTATAACTATCAATACCAGTATAGCAAAAATTCTCTTCAACTAAACGAGGGAAGCACAGTGAAAGAGAACGATTCACTTGGACCACCCATTTTTAGCCAGGTAAGTTTTCAGAGTGGCATTTCAGAAACTGACTGGAGCTGGGCTCCATTGGTAACAGATTTTGACGATGACGGATATCGGGATATTATCATTACCAACGGATATCCCAAAGATGTTACTGATCATGACTTCATGGTTTTTCGTTCTGCTGCTGCCTATATCGCTACGTGGAACGATATCGCTTCCCAAATACCTGAAGTAAAGCTTCATAACTATGCGTATAAAAATAAAGGTGATGCAAGATTTGATGACCTGACCGAAGAGTGGGGCATGATGATTCCAAGCTTCTCTAACGGTGGCGCCTATGTTGACCTGGATAATGATGGGGATATGGACCTGGTGGTGAACAATGTTAATGATGCCGCTTTTGTTTACCAGAATAATTCATCGAAAGAAAACGGTAAGGGAAATAATTATCTGAACATCACCTTTTCCGGTACCAAACAAAACTTTGGTGGTTTTGGATCATGGGTAAAAATTTATTATGGCAAAGGCAAGCACCAGGTATATGAAAATTCGCCTTACAGGAGCTACATATCTTCTGTGCAGAATATGGCGCATTTTGGTTTAGGCAATACTCCTTCAATAGATTCGCTGGTGATCGTGTGGCCTGATGCAAAAACACAGGTAATTAAAAATATAAAAACGAACCAGGTTCTAAACCTGAACGTTAAAAATGCAGCTTCTGTTTATAAGTACGACCCTAATGTAATCGCCCAACACACTCTCTTTAAAGAAGTAACCAACGAAGTCGGCATTAACTACACGCATAAGGAAAATGATTTTATCGACTTCAATATTCAAAAGTTACTGCCTCATAAATTATCAGAATATTCTCCGGCACTCGCAGTGGGAGATGTAGATGGAGATGGCCTGGATGATTTGATTTGCGGCGGGAACTCGGTTTATCCAACGACCATTTTTTATCAACAGGCAAATGGCAAATTCAATGAACAAAAACTTTTTGACAACCTGTCTTTAGGTAACATTGCTTCCGGGGTTTTTAAAGATGAAGGCATTTTATTGTTTGATGCAGAGGGTGATGGTGACAATGACATGTACATAGCTCGTGGAGGATATATACAAAAACCTGGTTCAACATCTTACCAGGACCAGTTTTATGTAAATGACGGGAAAGGCCATTTTATCCTGGATTCAACTTCCATTCCCAGCAATTTAACAAGTAAGTTTTGTGTAAGAGCTGCAGACTATGATAATGATGGCGACCTGGATCTGTTTATTGCGGGAAGAGTTGACCCATGGAATTATCCAAATCCTGTATCCTGTATTTTATTAAGAAATGATAGTAAAAAAGACAAAATCAAATTTACGGATGTAACCGCGACCGTTGGCAAAGATTTACTAAATATAGGAATGGTTTGTGATGCAGTGTTCACTGATTTCGACAATGATGGCTGGCCGGATATTATCATGGCGGGTGAATGGATGCCGGTGACTTTTTTAAAAAATGAAAAAGGGATCTTTAAAAATGTAACTGCTTCATCGGGAGTCAATAATTATTTGGGTTGGTGGAATAGCATTGCACCCGGCGATTTTGACAATGATGGTGACATAGATTACATCGTGGGAAATCTTGGTTTAAATTCTTTTTATAAAGCCTCAGATAAATACCCGGTAAGTATCGTAGCAAAAGATTTCGACCAGGACGGAAACTATGATGCGTTTCCATTTATCTTTCTCCCGGTTTCCCATGAAAACAAGGAAGTCAAAGAGTTCCCCGCTAGTCAAAGGGATGATGCAATAAAGCAAATGATATCCATGAGAGGTAAATTTCCTAACTATAAGCAGTATGCCTTTGCATCAAAGGATTCCATTCTTTCAGCTAAGCAATTACAAGGCGCGCTGATTTTAAAGGCAAATACGTTTGCATCTGCGATGTTGAGAAATGATGGTAATGGGAAATTTTCAATAACTCAATTGCCGCTTCAGGCGCAGGTGTCTGTATTGAATGGAATGGTCGTTGATGATTTTGATGGAGATGGAAACCTCGATGTAATAATTAATGGCAATGATTATGGAACTGATGTTTCTATTGGCCACTATGATGCATTAAACGGTTTACTCTTAAAAGGCGACGGAAAAGGAAATTTCTTTCCGCAATCTATTTTGCAAAGTGGCATCTACATACCAGGAAATGGGAAGGCATTGGTTGAACTAAGAAATAAAGCAGGAGACAAACTGATTGCCGCAAGCCAACACCATGGGCCTCTTAAAGTTTTTGAGCTTAAGAATAATCCAAAGGCATATCCAATTGATCGGCTTGATGTAAGCGCAGTTATAAAGTATAAAAATGGTGTAGCACAAAAGAGAGAGTTTTATTATGGCTATTCATTTCTATCGCAGTCTGCAAGATTTGTAAGTATCAATGAAAAGGTAGTGTCACTGACGATTAGGAACAGTAAGAACCAGGAGCGAAGTATAAATTTAGATCATTGAATATTTCACCGCTTGTTTCTGTGCGTACCTCAAGGACGACGAAGCAAAAAATAAAATGAACATATGATAGTTGCTTTACAACATCTCTTGTTACAGTTGACTTCATGTTTTGCTGTCTGCAATTTCCATAATGCAATATCCCTGGCAATCGACGCCTTGTTTTTATCTTCTTTCACCTGAAAGGCGATCTCGCTTCTCAGGCCATTTACAAGATTTCCGCTTTCCGGAATAAATACCGCTGAGTAAAGCAACCATAAGGCAATTGCTATACTGTCAAGATATTTCGTGATATTAACCCAAGAGAGATATCTTTATGTTTCAGCTTGCCATGGCGGCCATGTGCAGGAATGGACATACTAATTCTACTGCTCGGGTTTGTGTTCTTATACCCAACCGTTAATTCCTGAATAAAACAAGTCAATTACACTACATTTTCAGTACACTTGAATCGTTACTTTTATAATTGGATATAAATTTAGGTAGAAACCGGGATTTAATACTCCAGTGAGGGAAGCGAGTCAAATTACCAATATCAGTAACTCAGCTAAAATAAATAGCTACATTATTTTTAAGGGTATTAACACTTTAGCGTTTGACGAACATATTGCTACAAGGGAAAGGTGTTCAGATAATTAAGAACCTAGAAATATATGAAGGGCTTGGTATGTTCCAAGGCAACCAATTGCTTCCTGAGCAAGGCTAAGGTGGCAAGTATTCGCCACTGTAATAAAATGTAAACATAAGGAGTCTGTTACCGAAGGAGCTATGTGCATAAGTGCCAATCGATTTACCCGAGGAATTGATAATTGAGTGGAAAACACCAAAGTGTTAAAAACTTACAACTTTACCTTAATGAATCTGAGTTTCCGCCATTCCGCTTATTTTATATTTGGGTGGATTTGTCCGACATGCACTTTGAAAATCTTTCAGAAATGTGAATAAAAATTACAATTGCACAGGATGATATATCATAAGGTCTTTTCCTCTTTTAATAAGAAGCTTATAAGATAACCGCAAAAAACAGCTGAAAATTTCATAAATAACGAATTTTTTTTCTACGTTCATTATCTAAATTAATCTCTCAATTAAAAATGCCTGTATATGAAAAAATATTTCCTCTTTCTTTTGTTAAGTTCCCTGTCCCTTTATGTAATGGGACAATACACCAACCGGGAGTTGATTCTTAACACAACTGGTTCCGGGTTTCAAGTAAAAGACGGTAACGGTGTTGAATCACCAAATGGTATTTCCGTTGAAAAATGGGAGAATATTCAAAAGTTCGCTAATCTTACCTATAATGGTCAGGACGCCAGTATTACTGCTGTCCGATTATATGTAGACTGGACCCAGTATGAACCTACTCCAGGAAATTATGTAGGGCGTGCTAAAATCGTGCAAGCCGTGCAGGCGATCACCGGTTTGAAGTCTGGTACAATGAAAATTGCACTCAACTTCCCTTATATGCGCCCTGGACCTTTAACCGGGAACCCTCCCGATACATATTTCGGTGACATCGATAAGGCAAAAACTAGCGATGGAACTCTTGTTCAGAGTAATATTGCTTTCTCCAATCCGTCCATTTACTCTCCCACGGGAAAACAACGATTCTATGCGTTTGTTAATGACGTGATGAATCAGCTTAGTACCAATAATTTAATGAGTAATCTTTTATATTTTCAAATGGGGAATGGTCAAGCCGAAGAATTTGCTATGCCTTATCTTAATGCCACAAATCCGATAAGGCAGGGAATGTACGAAGATCACGCTCTAACGGCATGGCGGACACAGTATTTGCCCTGCAGATATCCCGGACAGACAAGTGTTACCTGGGATGGTAATACCTATGCCATAGCTTCGGCGCCACCGGCTACAAATCCATATGGGGACTGGAACAGCGAACACCAACGGGAATATCATCGGTTCGCCTCCTGGGGTCTGATGAACTTTTACAAAGGTTTTCGCGACGTTATTAAAAGCTACGGTTCTTCACTAAAGGTTCTATATTATATATCTGACTTTGGTACGGGGCAGGGCAATTTATTTTTTATGCATAATGCTTCGATCCCAATGGGATTGAATGAATTTGATGGTATTTACACTACCGATGGAACTTATGTCGGAGACTTGTGGAAAAAAATTAAGTCCATTGATGCCATAAAGGGAACGAATCCTAATAAAATTGCAGGGATGGAATTTGATCAGGAAGACTTAGGACAAACGAGTTCAAATCCTACTATCGATGTCAATCTTGCTACAGAATGGATAGGAAGGGCGTACAAACATGGTGTAAATTACGTGCATTTGGCCATGTGGTTTAACGATACGGAAATAGAACAGCTAAAGCCGGTATTTGCCAACGTCAGATCAACCTATCTGACTTCCGGATATACTCCGCCACCCCGCCAATCTCCCATTACTCAGAATCTTTTTCCCACAGTTTTCACAGGAACTGAACTCTTTAGCTCATGGGCATCTTCAGGTGGAGAGAATTGGGCATCAACCGATAATAATCCAGTATCTATAAACATGACTGACGATGAATACTGGCAAAATATATGGAGTTGTTCAAATGCCCCCACGCCTTGCGATTTTATTCCTTCCGCGTCGAATTCTACAGAAGGCCCAAATCTTAACCTTACCTATTCCTGTGCAGGAGACAATTGCAATAGTGGCGAGACATATGCCTGGAGCGGTAATGGAATTAGCGGGAGCGGTACTCCAAAAACTATCACTGCTCCCACAACTCCGGGCACTTATACCTACACTGTTACTGCATCTAAAACAGGTTGCTCAAACAAGACGGCCAGTACCACGTTTACTGTTCCCTCCAATCCTGGCGGTAGCAGTACTAACTGTGTTAGCATGGGTGGTTCGTGTTCTGGTAATTCCAATGAAATTTATAACTATACGTTACCTATAAGTTCCGACGGTACGTACCCAATCAGGGTTAATTACAAAGCCCATGAAAAACCTTCTATTATTCGCATGAAAATCGACCAGGGATCCTGGCAGAATTATAATGTGAGCCAGACGGGCGTCGGCCAATTTGTGAATGTTATTTTAGGAAACTTTACGCTAGCAGAAGGAGACCATTCCTTTAGCTTCGCCAGTGGCGACGGATATATATGTTTCGGAGAATTATGTGCGATCGTTGAAGGGTGTACCACTCCTTCAGCACCTTCTGTTTCGGCAAATCCTTCAACTATTTCTTCCGGGCAAACTGCAACGTTGACAGCTACGGGCTGTTCAGGAACGGTGACTTGGTCAAATGGGGCTACAGGCACCACCACTTCGGTGAGTCCTACAACCACGACCAGCTATACCGCTACCTGTTCCGTAGGCACATGCACAAGCGCCGCCAGTTCGAGTGCAACGGTAACGGTTTCCCCTCCTCCTGGCAACACTAATTGCAATGCACTGGAAGGGTTCTTCGACGATGCAGATTGCACCACGCTGAAGGGATGGGTTTTTGATTATAGCAGTCCTAATGCAGTCGTAAATGTGGATATATATGAAGGTGCTACATTGATACAGGGGAATGTACCGGCTAATATTTTCAGACAGGATCTGATGGATGCCGGTAAAGGCAATGGTGCTCACGGTTTTGAAATTAATACGCCATCTGCCCTGAAAAACAGCCAGAGTCATACCCTTACCATGAAGGTGACAGGTTGCAGTTATTCGTTGAATAATTCTCCGAAGACCATCAGCGGATGTACGGGTGGTAGTTCTTCTTATTCTCAATGCCTCGAAGCTGAAACATCTACTGGCAATGGGTCGGTGAGTAGCGATCCCAATGCGTCCAATGGGCAAACACGGGGAAGTGAAAATAACTACGACCACTATGTAGATTACGCGCTGACAAGCGTTCCTTCCGCAGGAATCTATTATGTCACGCTACAGTATTATTCGACTACCGCGCCGACAGTGAGTGTATCGGTGAATTCTGGCACACCGCAGACGATAAATCTTGCCAATAGCGGATCCTGGAATATTGTGCATACCACGTACACATTTGCAGTGAGCCTAGCTTCCGGAAACAATACGGTACGTATTCAGGGCGCAGGCGGAGGTAGCTGCCGTCAGGATAGAATATGTGCGAGTGATATGAATGGAAGTACGTCAATGTTGAGCGCAATCAATCCCCCCGAAGAATCGACCAATAAACACGGGTTTTCTGTGATGCCTAATCCGAATAAAGGAATCTTTGAAACGAGGTTCTTCCTGGAGAGGGGCAAAAAAGGTACGTTAACGGTGAGTGACTTACAGGGAAGAGTTTTATACCGCAAAACGATCACCGGAAACGGATGGCAAACGGAAAGAATAAAGCTGGTTAATAAAGCTTCCGGTATGGTTTTTTTACAGTTGGATACAAACAAAGGCAGACAGGAAGTAAAGAAAATCAATATAATAAAGTAATTCATCCTTACTACAAGTTTTCACGGGGAACCACTGAAAAGTGGTTCCCCTTTTTAATGTGTTATAAAGAAAGGTATCAGAGTCGTATGAAATCAATTAAAGGAACACTATCGTCTTATTATTTGGTACAAATATCCGATCCTCAAAAACAAGCTTTAAGGCTTCCACAAGTAGCGCATTTTTCACTCCCTGCTCCGCGATTACCATAACTCTCACATCATCGGACATGCTTCACCGGAATGATTTGCTGGGTTATAATTGGAGGTTCATCCAGATTATTATTGACGATGTGAGCAGTTGCCCCTATCAGTTTAACGCCTCTTTCGTACGCTTTTTTATAAGGATTAGCTCCAACAAAAGCAGGTAAGAACGAATGGTGGATGCTAATTATTTTTCATTGTACACGCGAATAAATTTAGGTGATATATTCTGAACTTAGCCAGAACAATGTAATGGGGATCTTACCCACTCAGCTTTTCGAAAAGATTTTTCTCAAATTCCTGCTGCGTAAGATCTTTATGACAGCTATATACTACTGACCGACTTTTATAAAGCTTAGATGCTTTCTTAGTGTATTAAATTCTCTAACAAAATATGTTTGTTCTGCAATCCAATCCCATTTAATTGAGATTTAGCAATTGATAAATATGCTTATTTGATGATTGATAGATTTAATGTCTAAGTCTTGCATCAAATGCAGCCTCAATTGTTTGCACATAATAATATGACCGTTACATTCCCCCTATCACCTCTACCCAGGCCATCACCTCTCACTTCCGGGGTTCTCCATTCTATATGAAGTTAGAAGTCGCCAAAGTTTTGCTTAGTTACAATGTCTCCACTCCCATTGATTATAGGGATGGCTCCATCCTTTACCTTCCATTTTATTGGCCCGCCATCCTGCGTACGCCAGGCAGAAGTATATTTCCATCGAATAAGACTATTGCTTCAGAAGAGGTAGAGCGTCAGTGGCTCCGGACGTTACTACTACACGTACTCCAAGGCTTTCATCCTTCAGTTAATGCAGTTTTAGCGTTGGGGTCTTGTCTTCTAATCACGTAGAATAATCGACAAGATTAGATAGAGACACTGTTTTATAAGACAGTGTTTCATGTGTTTATTTTTTAATTTTTCAAACAGTTAAGGCAGACAGGAAGAGTAATAAGTTTATGATGCTTGTAAAAAGTTGAATGTTAATTTCAGAACTGAAATGTAACTCCAATCTCAACATCAGTTTAATGATTTTAAATTAGTGTCCTGGCGCGATGATTATCGGACAAAGTTGTCCAAATCAGTCGCCAAATAATCATATTGCACTTTTTACCCATTACTTCCGATGAGGTTAGTTGGTAAACACTTTCAGCCGGCATAAAATATTAATTTTTTGTTTATTGTGCGTATTCTCTCAAACGATCTAACTACTTTTAGCTGTCTTACAGACAAACTGATATCACGCCGGTAAAATCAATAGTTGGAATAATAATCTCTTAAAATTTGGCGCTGAACAAAGGGTAATCTGGGGACATTTTTTGGGAAGCGCCCCTGGGGCTATATGCGTATAATTCTTTAATATCGCCTGACGCTGATTTGAAGACAGGCGCTGGTTAAATATGTTGAAGTTGATGAACTTAAAATATAGGCTCGCACTTTCACGAACTCCGCATACAGTTTTCCTATTTCTTTCATTTTTATATTCATTTTTCCAATCCCTAAAGTCCCAATCCCTAAATATTTAACCAATGTTTTATATATCGAAACTTGATCTTTCTGTTAAATTATAATTTTTATTTGTGTATTTACCCTCACCGGTTATTCCTGGATAAAAGAAGTTAATTACATTACATTTTAAGGATACCTAAGGGCTAATTTTAATCGAAAGGACATCCCTTGTTAATATTTCTTCTAAGACCACAATATAGTTTTTAATGAACATTGATTTTCCAATTAGTCGCCATGCAAGCCATATCTATATTCTTGTACTGCTAATGTGCGCTGGTTGCCACGAAAAAACCCGTGAATACGCAGGCAGTGGCTCTGTGAAACCCGAAAACACTATCGAAACATTTGAAACAGAACCGGGATTTAAAATTGAATTGGTGGCATCGGAACCGCTAATATCTGATCCTGTTGATATGGAAATTGACGAGTATGGACGGATGTATGTGGTTGAGATGCATGGGTATCCGTTGGACAAAAGCGGATCAGGCAAAATAAAAATGCTCACGGATTCCAGTGGAGATGGCAAGTTCGACAAAAGCACAATCTTTGCAGATCATTTGGTGTTGCCAAACAGTGTGATGCGTTGGAAAAAAGGAGTGTTGGTAACCGATGCACCTAATGTCTTTTATTTTGAAGATACAAACGGCGATGGCGTTGCAGATATAAAAGATACTTTGCTTACAGGATTTTCTCTTTCAAATCCTCATATCAATGTCAACAATCCGCTTTATGGGTTAGACAATTATATTCATCTTGCTCACCGCGGCGCCATCACCACCCGCAATTATGAAAATATATTTGGCGATAAAGGCACTGACATTTATTTCCCTGATCAACCAGACAGTCCCCGCCTTCCCAAAAATGCGGATAATCATTGTGTACGGTTTCGTCCGGATGAACACTTGCTGGAGATCACCTCAGGAAATGCGCAATTTGGCCACACCTTCGATAAGTGGGGGCACTATCTATATGGCGACAATCAGAATCATGCAATGGCCGTCGTTATTGATGCCCAATATGTAAATCGAAATCCAGAACTTCCCGTAGCAGGCACAATAGAGGCTATTTCCGACCACGGTGCTGCTGCCGAAATTTACCAGATAACAACCAATCCTGAAAGACAGTTATTAAGTGGAGTTGGTACGATGACTTCTGCTTCAGGAATTACAGCTTACCTCGGAGGCCTGTTTTCTGCGCCCTTCGATTCTGATGTTACTTTCATTTGCGAGTCTGTGAGCAATCTTGTACATGCAGATAAGCAACATGACTCAGGAGCTACATTTGTTTCCAGCAGGGTAGGCGTTCCACGAAAAGAATTTCTTGCATCAAGAGACGCATGGTTTCGGCCGGTAAATACTTATGTTGGTCCGGACGGTGCGTTATACATAGTAGATTATTACCGGCAGATTATTGAACATCCTGAATGGATGTCGGAGGAAGCGGTAAAGGCAGGTGGCTTTTATAACGGGAAAGATATGGGCCGCATTTACCGGGTGACTCCAACCGGGACCAGGACTGCGGAATGGATCAAGGGTTTGAAATTAGGCGATGCAAGCTCAAAAGAATTAGTAGCCTACCTGGATAATAAAAATTACTGGTGGCGAATCAATGCGCAGCGATTGTTAATAGACCGAAATGACAGATCAGTCATCCCGGATTTAATTACTTTATCAGCAAAGGCAACATTGCCAGAAGGCCGCCTGCATGCACTTTGGAGCCTGCAGGGTTTGAAAGCGCTCACGCCTGATATAATTATAAAGGCATTTAACGATCCTGTTGCCGGCATCAGGGAAAACGCAATCAAACTGGCTGAACTGCATTTGAAATCGGATCCTGGGTTGGGAGAAAAAATGGTCGTATTACAAAACGATCCTGATCCAAAAGTTCGTTTCCAGTTGCTATGTACGCTTGGTTTTATTACAACTCCGAAAGCAGAAGAAGCAAGAAATAAGTTATTATTTCAGGACATCAATGATAAATGGGTACAGATCGCGGCGTTGTCCGCTTCATCGTTGCGTTCATCATCATTACTTGCGCTGGTTTTAAAAAATTATCAGGCTGAAGTACCGGCCTACGGTTCGCTCGTGCAACGCTTAACAACGATGGTAGGCAACGGACCGGACAAAGCTGCAATACATCGGTTGATTTCGGAAGCTACTTCCAAACAAAAAGTTGAACCATGGCAGGGACCTGTCCTGGAGGGCCTGGCACAGGGACTTCGAACGAATAAATCAAAATCAATAATTGCTGATGAGCAGGCAAATCTTATTGATAATTTTTTCACGAATCTTTCTGCGGGAGTAAGAGAAGGTGCCTTACATATTTTAAAAGTTACAGGCATTACGAATAAAGACCTTGCAACAAAATCTGCAAAAAAAGCCGCAGGTATTGCTGCCGATACATCAGTTGAAAATAACAAGAGAGCTGATGCAATTAAATTTCTAGCCCTTTATAATCCTGCGGAACATGTGGACCTGTTAGAGAAATTAATTGTTCCGCAGGAGCATCCATCAGTGCAACTGGCAGCGTTACAAACATTGAATACTGTACAGGATCTTTCTGTTTCAAAATTTATCCTGCAGGCGTGGCCAGAGATGACACCCGGAATCAGGGACGCGGCTCTCAATACTTTAATGACAAATACTGACCGCATGAATTTATTGCTCAATGCGGTAGAAGCAAAAAAAGTACCGCCTGAAAGTTTGGGATGGTCTCGCATATCAAATTTACTAAACCAGGATAATGATGTAGTTCGTACAAAGGCAAGAGCGTTGCTCGTAAATAAAGACCAGGAAAAAATCAATAAGGAATTTGCGAAGGCGCTGGAATTAAAAGGTGACGCAGCAAATGGAAGAACGGTGTTTCAGCAAAACTGTGGCCTCTGTCACCAGGTGCGTGGAGAAATCGGAATTAAGTTTGGCCCCGACCTGGGCACGGTTCAGAACTGGTTGGCAAAGGATATCCTCGCAAACATTCTTGCTCCGAATGCTTCTATCGCTTTAGGTTTTGATCTCTGGGACGTTAAGATGAAGACCGGTGAAACATTGCAGGGCATCATCTCCAGCGAGACTCCTACGGCTATCAATTTAAGAACCGCGCCAGGGCAGGAGCAACTAATCAACCGACAGTATATTGAATCACTCACTGTTACCCAAAATTCTGCGATGCCTGTGCTGACTTCTCAATTAAATTATCAGCAGATGGCAGACATCATCGCCTTTCTAAGGCAAATAAAATAGTTTTAAAATGAGCCATCGAATTTTTCTAATCATCTCTTTTTTATTTTTTTGCAAAACAAACTATGCCCAAAAAATTCCTGCAGGTACGTTGGAGGTGGGGGTAGCTAAAATTGATATTACCCCTTACGGTCCTATCCGCCTCAGTGGCTACTTACGCGTCGGAGAAAGAGCAAAAGAATCGGAAGGAGTACTGCAACCCATTTGGGCGAAAGCTCTGGCTATTGGTAGTGACGCACAAGGCCCGTTGGTTGTCATAACTGTTGACCTTGCGGGCATCCAGGCTCATATGACTGCTGAAGTAGGAGCCTGGCTTTCCAAACAAACAAAATTTGATCCGTCCCATCTCTCTATCTGCGCCTCACACACGCACTCAGGGCCCGACATGGGCAATTCGCACAGCATGTATTTTGATCCATTGTTGCCAGCCGATCAACTCGTTCGTATTGCCTACTATCTTGATTCGCTGACTCCAAAGCTTGAGAAGGTAGCTCTCGAAGCATTAAAGAACCGAAAGCCCTCTCTCGTTTCCTGGGGCCAGGGAACTGTTGATTTTGCAATGAACCGCCGGGTTGTGAAAAATGGTGTTTGGGTGGGACATGGGAAGGTGCCGGATGGACCGGTGGACTACTCTTTGCCCTTAATGAGAGTTACCGATCTTAAAGGAAATATTAAAGCACTTTTTGTAAGCTATGCTTGTCACCCCACTACATTGCTTTGGGATAACAATAAAGTACATGGCGACTGGATAGGTGAAGCGCAGGTGCTAATGGAGCAAGATCATCCGGGAGCCATTGCAATGGTCGCCCAGGGTTGTGGGGGAGATTCAGACCCGATTGAACGCAACGATTTGACGGCTGTCTTGCATAACGGTCAAAAGATTTCGAATGAAGTAAACCGGCTTTTGAAAACGAAGCTTCAACCGCTAACGATGGCGCCCACAGTAAGAAGTATAAAAGTTCAACTACCATTTGATCATGTGCCGGACGTGGCCGAGTTTGCCGGGATGTTGTCTGCAGGCGGAGCAAAGGCGCACAATGCAGAGGTTTACCTCGAACGCATAGTTCGCGGCATCCCTATTGATTCTTCACTTACCTATCCAATTCAAAGCTGGACTTTCGGGAAAGAACTGACGATGTTGTTTTTGGCAGACGAGGTACTTGCAGATTATTCGTTGAGGTTAAAAAGAGAATTAGGCGGAGATCATCTTTGGATCAATGCTTATTCTAACGACGTAAAGGCATACATCCCGCCGAAGCGGGCAATAAAAGAAGGTGGTTACGAGGTGGAAACTAACATGTACTATTATGATCACCCCTTCAGGTTTTCTGAAGATATTGAAGAGATTATTATTAATGCTGTTCATAGCATCGTGCCCGTTTTGACTAAAACAAAAAGTTCAAAGGGCACTTGAAGAAAAAATATTTAATAACAAATTGTATGATGAAGCACTGCTACACTGGATTGTTTTTCCTGACATTAATTTGCTTTAGCCTTTGCATTTCTGCACAAAAAGCCAATGAGCAATGGCAGTCGTTATTTAACGGAAAAAATCTTGATGGATGGGATTCTTACCTTCGGCCTGTTGACATGCTCGGTTATGGGGATACCGTTATCCCGTATAATCCTATCGGCCTAAACAAAGATCCTTTGCATGTATTTACAGTTCATGACGGGCTGCTTCATATTTCAGGCGAAGTCTGGGGTGCCGTAACGCATAAAGAAGTTTTTGGAAATTACCATCTTCGGTTTCAAATAAAATGGGGTGAAAAAAAATACGCTCCCAAGGATACTTTTCCACGTGATGGCGGAATTCTATTTCATTGCACAGAGGGATTTGATTTTGCATTTAAATGCTGGATGCGCAGTCTTGAAATGCAGGTGCAGGAGGGAGAGATCGGCGACTATTTTAATGTACAAGGGGGAGTTGCAGAATTCCAGGTAACCCGCGCTGTCAAGACGATGTACAATGAAACAGCTGATCAATACGATCCTTCCCAACCTCCGGTGAGGCACCCGGGAAGAGTCTACCGTTCAGGGAATTTTGGTAGCCCTCATGGCGAGTGGACAACGGGAGAACTTATAGCCAGGCATGCGGATGCGGTTTTTATTGTAAACGGTTTTGTAGTAAATCGTATGTTCAATATTTTCCGTACAGATCTAAGGGAGCAGGTAACAAAAGGGAAAATACAAATCCAGAGTGAAGGCGCGGAACATTTTTACAAAAACATAGAAATACGCCCGATATCATTCAAGCAATCAAATCCAAAAATTGTATCGAAGCGCAAAGAGATCGAAGTAAGTAACAAGAGCCATTCTCAAATAGAACTTACAAACCAGGGCGAGGTTGTTGAAATTATTGCTGCAGAATTGATGGGAAAAAATATCGAACAATTTGTAGTGAAGTTGCCGAAATTGCCGCTCGTTTTAAAGAAAGGAGACAAGTTTGTGCTACCTGTTTCTTTGAAGGATGGTAACACTACTCCAAACGAGGTGTTGTTCCGGTTGGAGACGGTACTTGGCCCCGTGGCTGGGTTTGAAGTGTCGCTTATTTCAAAATAAAAGAAGAATTGAAATTATAAAAATGACGAATTATAAAAAGAATTGCGGGCTGTTGTTTGTAGCTGTTTTATTGCTTCAAACAACCTTTTCTCAAACTGATACTGTTTTCAAAACGATATCGTTAAACGACCTTAGTGGTTTTGCAGATCCTCCATCGAACTGGACGATTGCATCCGATGCAGAAGCCGATTTTACAAGGACCCTTGACCTGAGGGCAATCCAGGGAACAGGTGCAGTTGTAAACGATGTTTCGAAAAATAGCCGTATGCATCTGTACACAAAAGAGGAATTCGGCGATGTGGAAGTTTCCCTTGATTTTATGATGGCAAAGAATTCTAATTCCGGCGTTTACCTGCAGGGCCGTTATGAAGTGCAATTGTTGGACAGTTGGACCAGGCTTGATCCTACCACTGCTGATGTAGGGGCAATCTATTCGCGGTGGAACGAACAGCGCGGCAGTTATGAAGGTACACCGCCGTATATGAATGTGTCAAGAGCTCCGGGATTGTGGCAAAATTTACACCTGAAGTTTCGTGCTCCCCAATTTGACGCAAGCGGTAAGAAAATAAAAAATGCCCGTTTCGAAGAAGTGTATTTGAATGGTGTGTTAGTGCAGCAGGCTACAGATGTTACGGGGCCTACGAGGTCTTCTTTGTATAATGATGAGCAAAGCTTAGGCCCACTCGTATTGCAGGGCGACCATGGTCCGGTGGCTTTTAAAAACATCCGGTATCGAAGACTTCCTCCTTTCGCGGATAGTATCCTGCCGGTTTCCGATCGTACTTATTGGGAACAAAGA
Organism: Chitinophagaceae bacterium; assembly: GCA_046593045.1. GTDB lineage: Bacteria > Bacteroidota > Bacteroidia > Chitinophagales > Chitinophagaceae > Ginsengibacter. Next base: position 45,383 of record JBKJRY010000359.1, read on the forward strand.
AACCCGATCATTGTCACTCCCGGATTGAAAAATTATGTGCTGAGAAGTTTTATGGATCATGAAAAAGAAAAGCTCACTCACATTATTTCTGTTGGTAGCCCATTGAAAGTAAGTTTTACTTATAACTTAAAGGAAGGCGCATTGATAAAGGTATGGCGGGGAAAATTTTTAGACGCTACCAGAATGTGGTATGAAAGAGGCGAACCACAACTGGCGGTACCTTTGGGAAGCGTTATAAACTTTCGCAATGCACCGGCGCTGGCAGTGCTTGCAAACGCGAATTCCGTATGGCCTGATTCGGTAGCCTTTGATGATTTGCAGCACCATGGATATAATTTATCCAGTAATAGAACGCCTGTATTTTCTTATAGCCTCTACGGCATCGAGGTTCGGGATAGTATCGGCATCCTTGAAAATGGAGAAGGCATTATCAGAACTATTACTGTAGCGAATCCTGTGCCTGATCTGTATTGTCGCCTTGTGAATGGAAAAAATATTATTCAAATCAGCGATTCACTATATGCGGTTGATGGTCGTACGTTTTATCTAATGGTTGATAAAAAGTACAACCCGGTAATTCGAAGTTCAGGACAAGAGCAGGAGTTGCTAATCAAATATGACAAAAGCATGCCAATCGTATATTCTCTTATTTGGTAAAATAAAAAAATTAGTGATGAATATTTTTAGAAAATTCAGAAGATGTAACCTTGCGATTCTTGGAAGTTTTATTGTCATTTCATCTTCGGCGCAGCAGAATATTGCAGACACTGCTATCATTCAAAAAGAAGAAGACTTCTATAAAATGTATACAGTACCTGTACCTACAGATATTTTTTTAGAAGTAGGAGGTATGACTTTTTTACCGGACGAAGAACTTGCTATATGCACCCGGCGTGGCGAAGTATGGAAGATCAGCAATCCTTACATGAAGAATGGAACTTATCCTGTTTTCAGGTTATATGCACAAGGCCTTCACGAGCCTTTGGGACTGAACTACATTGACGGCGAATTGTATGTAACACAGCGTGCGGAAATTACCCGCTTACGGGATGTGGATGGAGACGGAGAAGCAGATGAATATAAAACGATTTATTCATGGCCTTTATCTGGCAACTATCATGAATACGCATACGGTCCGGTCAAAGACAAGGAGGGTAATCTTGTAGTTACATTAAACCTCGGCTGGACAGGTAGGGAAGAAAGTTTATCCAAATGGCATGGCTGGATGTTGAAGATCACAAAAGATGGCCACATGAAACCTTTCGCTACAGGATTGCGTTCACCTGCCGCATTTGCATTAAATAAAGATGGAGATATTTTCTATTCGGAAAACCAGGGCGGATGGGTAGGCTCAGGTCACATTACCGAAATCAAGGAGGGCGATTTTCTCGGGCATCCTGAAGGTTTGCGATGGGCTGATCTCCCGGGTTCTCCTGTGAAGCTCCGGATGAAAGATATTCCCGATACCGATGAACCAAAATATGACGTTGCAAAAAGAGTTCCCGGATTAAAGAGCTCATCTGTGTGGTTTCCGCAATCTATTCTCGGCATTTCTACCTCAGGTATTTTATTTTATGAAGACGAAGGAAAGATGGGTCCTTTTGAGGGACAAGTATTTGTCGGTGACCAGGGACAAAGTAAAATTATGCGGGTTGATTTTGAAAAAATAAAGGGAGTTTACCAGGGAGTAGCATTCCCATTCCGCGAAGGTTTTAGCTCCGGCGTCTTACGTTTAAACTGGGGATCCGATGGGAGCATGTTTGTAGGAATGACGGCAAGAGGGTGGGGTTCTACCGGTGGAGAATCCTACGGTTTGCAACACCTCGTTTGGAATGGTAAAATTCCATTTGAAATGAAAACCGTAAAAGCAAAACCAGACGGTTTTGAAATAGAATTTACACAGCCGATCGACATTAAGAGAGCCAAAGATGTAACCTCTTATGAGCTTACCAGGTTTACTTATAAATATGGACACAACTACGGAAGCCCCGTAATTAATGAAGGTGATTGCCCGATTAAAGCCATCACCATTTCCCCGGACGGATTAAAAGTGCGGCTGGTAGTCGATAGCTTACGTCTTGGTTATATTCATGAGATCAAGGTGCCTGGTATTCGCTCAAAAGAAAACGTGGCATTGCTGCATGACTTCGGCTATTATACATTGAATAATTTTCCTGATGGAGAAAAGCTGGCTATTACTAAAGAAAACAGGGTGGAAAAAATGGCGATGGCCCATCATCACGGGGCATCAGGTGCGGCAAGTGATAATACTTCAAAAAAACCTGAGAAGGAAATGCTTGCGGTAATGAGTAAGCGCACAACAAGGCAACCTAAAAATTGGACAAAGGGCCCCGACCAGGTTATTGCATTGACACCCATTCCGGGATTAAAATACAATACCAATTTACTTACAGTAAAAGTCGGCGCTAAAGTAAAGCTTACGTTTAAGAACACAGATGATATGTTGCACAATGTTGTCATAACTGTACCTGGTGCTGCGGATATTGTAGGCAAGCAAGCCCTTATGATGGGTCTTAAAGGTGAACGAATGAATTACGTGCCTTCTACTTCAAGAGTGTTATTCTATACGGCTCTTCAGCAGCCCGGTAAAACCGAATCCATTTATTTTATTGCGCCCTCAAAGCCCGGTTCCTATCCATATATATGCACTTATCCAGGGCATTATTTAGTAATGAGGGGAATAATGAAAGTAGTTGCGAAATAGGATTGCCAATGCGAACGATAGCTGGAGAGGTATAAGACCTTATACGAAGATTGTATATGGACATGATAGGATATTCTCAATGGTCGGTTGCAATCTCATAAACCGTTCTATAAGATGAAATTTTTGCGCCTGTTTTTCCTAACAATTTTGTGCATTGTAATTTGCCAACCCCTTTTTTCTCAGTTTACCACCCGGCTGCACATAAAATTTATTGAATCTGATACAAAAAATATCACTCCGGCCATGGTGTGCATAACCAATGTGCAAACAGGAAAGGTTTACTTACCACCGGATGGAACACTTGCGGGCGAGCCCACCTATCCTGATATATTTTTTGAGGGAATCGGGTTCAGTTCAGATAAAAACTGGGTAGGCCCACTTAGAAAAATGAGTGGCAAAGGCACAGTAAACGGGCAGCGAACTTATGTGTATGGAATGTCACCCACATTGCCCTACTGGAACGAGTCGGTGATGTACCAGGTTTCAGGAGATTTCAGCATAGACCTAACTCCGGGTAAATGGCGGGTTTCAATAGAGCATGGGAATGAGTATATTCCTGTGACGGCGGAAATAAAAATATCCGGTGAGCAAAAGGATTTGCATAAAAATTTTATTTTAAAAAGATGGATCAACATGCCACAACGCGGATGGTACTCAGGTGATGTGCATGCTCATCACCCTCTCAATGAGCATAAGTACCGTGATTACGTAATGCAGATGGCCGTGGCAGAAGATTTGCACCTTGTAAATATTCTGAACATGGGAGACAGGAAAGGCACCTATTTCACGCCCCAGGGTTTTGGAAAGAAATTCCGAATCTGCAAGAAAGATATTTGCATAGTTCCGGGACAAGAAGAGCCGCGGAGCGATTATGGACATGTCATTGCAGTGAATATTGACTCGCTCGTCAGGGACACTACGCAGTATAATTATTATGATTTAATCTTTAATAAAATCCACCAGAAGCCGGGAGCACTTGTAGGCTTCGCGCATTTCGCTTATGGAGGTGAAGGAGTTAAGGAAGGCCTCGCAATACATGCTCCCTCTAATTCTATAAACTTTGTGGAGCTGCTGCAGAATACCAAAATAAATACGAGCGCTTATTATGATTATTTAAATCTTGGATTTAAAATCTCGGCTGCAGCGGGAAGTGATTTTCCGTGGGGCTCTACCATTGGCGATTGTCGCACCTATGTATATACCGGCAGTCCATTTTCCGCTGATAAATGGTTTGCAGGTCTGAAAGCGGGAAATACATTTGTATCAAACGGACCTGCTTTATTTCTTACTGCTGAGGAAAATATCCCAGGTTCAGAATTGCATGTGGTCAAGAATAAAAAGGTGACAATAAAGGTTAAAGCTCTCTCCAATTCATCCATCGCGATTATAGATAGAGTTGAGCTACATGGTAATGATGGCCTTATTTATAAAGTGTTGAACACAAATAATGTCGATTCGCTTTTAATAAAATTTCCTCTCACAATTAAAAGCAGCCAATGGCTTACAGCAGTTGTGTATTGCTCCAACGGTGCGGTTGCACATACTTCTCCTATTTATTTTATTGTTGATGGCAAACCATTTTACAATAAAGAAAAAGGCCCGGGTATCATACAAAATCTACAGGCAATTTTGCACAACGCTAAAGAGGCGCTGGAAAAAAAGCCAATCGTGGACAAAGGAATGATTGACCGCATAGCATCAGCTGAGAATTATTATCATACTTTAGAACATAAGATGCGCACACGTTAAAATAGCTGGGTAAATCTGTTATAAAACTTGCTAATTCAAATACATTTTGGGCTTAGTATTGTAAATACTTTTAAACAAGATGAAGTCCGTTATTTTATTTTTTTCTATAATTATTGTAATAGCTCTTTTCAATCTTTCAGCTTGTAACAATTCATCTGATACTAAGACTGAGGCTACTGCAGATACAACTGATAAGTTTGCCGATAATATCCGTAAGACTCCCTTTCTCATTCCGGAAGAGGAACGTAAATTATTTAAGTTGCCCGATGGATTTGAGGTCACCTTATTCGCATCGGAACCCGACATCAGTAAGCCAATAAATATGGAGTTTGATTCGAGAGGTCGATTGTGGGTTACCAATACTGTTGAGTATCCGATGCCGGCAAGAGGCCGACCCGGCCGCGATCGCATCACCATATTGGAAGACACCGATGGAGATGGAAAGGCAGATAAGTTTACCAACTTTGTTGACACACTGAATATTCCCATTGGCATTACGCTGGTGAAGGGTGGCGCTATTGCGTATAGCATTCCCAACGTTTATAAATTTATTGACCGTGATGGTGACGATAAAGCCGACGAAGCGATCAAGCTGCTCGGCCCTTTCGGTTACGAGGATACGCATGGAATGGTAAACAACCTTATCCGGGGATTTGATGGCTGGATATATGCCTGCCATGGCTACGCGAATAACTCTACCGTTGCTGGTTCTGATGGTGATTCTATTCACATGAATTCAGGAAATACATTTCGCTTTCGTGAAGATGGCAGTCATGTAGAGCATGCTACTTTCGGCAGGGTAAATCCTTTCGGCTTCTCTTATGACGATTGGGGTTATCTTTATTCGCTCGATTGTCACACAAAGCCTATCTACCAATTGATTCCAAATGCGCAGTATCCTGCACAAGGCGTTGATGAGCCATCCATAGGTTGGGCGCCCGCTATGATGAGTTATGAATTTGGCTCCACTGCTAATTCAGGAATGGTATATTATATTGGCACACAATTTCCGGAAGAGTTTCAACACAATTTTTATTCAGGCAATGTGGTGACCAGCCGCATCAACCGCAATACCATGGCGCTTAATGGGTCTTCTCCTGAAAGCAAACGCGAGGAGGATTTTTTGGTGAGTGATGATCCGTGGTTTCGCCCGGTTGACATTAAATTAGGTCCGGATGGGTCCATGTATGTTGCCGATTTTTATAACAGGATCATTGGTCATTATGAAGTGCCAAAAGAACATCCAGATCGCGACCGGACAAGTGGCCGCATTTGGAAGATTACTTACGCTGGAAATAAAAAGCACGAAAGTAATACAGTCAAAGTTTGGTCAAAAGCATCTCTCGGAGAATTGATAAAAGGTTTAAGCCATCCGCAATTAAATATACGGATGATGATTGCCAATCTCATCGTGGACAACTATGCTTCGAAGGCTGTGAATCCCGTTGTGGCGCTCATGAATGAAAGTGCTTCCGACAGCCGATCATTCGTCCAGGGATTATGGATATTATTCAGGCTAAATGCGCTAACAGAGGAGTTATTTCAAAAAGCGCTTGAGAGCAAGGACCCGATGATAAAGGTGCATGGCCTTCGTGTAGTGAGCCAGATGAAAAATATTACTGAAGCACAACGGCGAATAGCTACAGAAGGGTTACAAAGTGCTAGTCCGCAGGTGCAACGGATAGCTATGGAAGTATTGGAAAATTTCCCGAGGCTTGCCTATGTGTCGCCTTTGATAAAAATCTATAAAGAAGCGGATGAGAAAGACACTCACTTGAAATATACTGCTATAATTAGCATACGTGCGCACCTTAGAAACGAAGCCATATTGAAAAAGGTAGCGGCTGAAAAATGGGATGATGAGTCCTTCGCGCTTTTAGATAAAATAATGCCTGAAGTGCAGTCAAAAACGGCCGCAATTTTTGCGTTAAACTATTTGAAAACGCATGAACTGGGAGGAAAGGCTTTAGAAAAACAGCTTGGCTTTATAAGCCGCTACACCAATCCTGCTCAGCTTAATGAATTGGTTGATCTTACGCAAAAGAAGTTTTCTTCCGATACAGCAACGGAATACAAACTCTACAAAGCGGTAAGCCTCGGCGTTGCACAAAGAGGTGGCGCAGAAGCAGGCAACTTAAAAAAATGGGGTGAACGCATGGAAAAACTCGGATTAGCACCTTCAAAAACGGCAATAGTTCCTATGGGAAAACAGCTGGATATTGAAGAACGAAAAAAGATTATTGAGGAACGCATTGCTTCTTACGATCCGGGATCTGTAAGCATAGAAGATGGGAAAAAAGTTTTCAAGCAAAATTGTACAGCATGCCATCATATCGGTAATGAAGAGGGCGGCTCCATCGGCCCGCAACTAAGTGGTATAGGTACTTGGGGACTACGTGCTATAACGGAGAAAGTTCTAAATCCTAATGGGAGCATTTCTACTGCCTATCGAACCTATAATATTACTTTGAAAGACGGCAAAAAATTTTCAGGACTGTATAGGAGAGAAGAAGGTGCGGTGCTCGTCATGGCAAACTATGGTGGGCAGGAATTTATTGTGCCTAAGGCACAAATTGAAAAGAAAGAAGAATCAAAGGTTACATTAATGCCTGATCAGTTTCCAAATACCATTTCGAAACATGATTTTGATGCGCTTTTAAAATATCTATTAAGTACAAAAGAGAAAAATGATAAACAATAACAAATCAATTTTTGTAAAAAGCAATTCTTCGTTTTTATTCGGAATGATGCTTTTTTTAAGTAGTTGCCACACGTCTTCGACGGTAAAGGTTGCGAAGCATGAAGTAAACTTTAAAAAAATTACTCTTACTAACGATTTTATTTCTGAAGGTGTTGCCGTGGCAGATGTAAATAAAGATGGAAAAATGGATGTGCTTGCCGGTACATTTTGGTTTGAAGCCCCTGACTGGCAAAGGCACGAAATAGAAGCCGGTAAAATTTATAAGACAACTGAGTATAGTAACACTTTTGTTAATTTTTCAATGGATGTAAATCGCGATGGCTGGGTGGACCTCATCAGGATACCAATACCGGGAGAGGCTGCTACCTGGTATGAAAACCCCAAAAATGCGCCAGGTTATTGGAAAGAACATGCTGTGTTTCATTCCGTCGGAAATGAATCTCCTGCTCTTTATGATATTGATAATGACGGCACGCCTGACCTTGTATGTGCTGATTCCAAAGATAAGAAGATGGTATGGGTAAGTGCTCCGGGTGCTAAAAATGACACTGCCTGGGAAAGGCATATTATCAGCAATGATTCAGTACGCGGTACTCACATGTATACTCACGGGCTTGGGTTTGCAGACATGAACCTGGATGGAAGAACGGATGTGGTGATGCGTGAAGGATGGTGGGAAGCACCCGTAAACAGAAAGCAAACTGACTGGACATTTCATACTGCTGATCTCGGGGATGAATGCGCACAAATGTATCCGATGGATCTTGATGGTGATGGTGATATGGACGTTATCGCTTCTTCAGCCCATCGATATGGTATTTGGTGGTATGAGCAGACCAAAGACAGCGATACAACGAAGTGGGTAAAGCATGAAATTTTTACAAGCTTTTCTCAGACACACAATATGGCACTTGTTGACATAAATGGGGATGGTAACCCCGATATTGTTACAGGCAAACGATATTATGCACACAATGGCCATGACCCCGGCGCAGAAGAACCCGCATTCCTATATTGGTTTGAATATATACCAGGAAAGTCGCCTACATGGGTTCCCCACCAGATAGATGATAACTCCGGTGCAGGATTGCACGTAGTAACGCAGGATATGAATAAAGACAAACTTGTTGATATAGTCATTAGTAATAAAAAGGGAGTTTTCATTTTTGAACAAATAAAATAGAATTGGTAAACTCGTCTGTAATCTTATCAGGAAAAAATTGAAAAGCCACCAAAAGCCCCTTGTACACTGATTTCCGACCGGTAATATTGCTGATCGGAAATCAGTAATTTGTAAAATCAGGAGATGTAGGGCGTTATGTAAAACGTATCCGAAAGTTTAAACAAATAAAATGATGAGCGACCATTTTCTAAGAAGATTCCTATCTCCGGTTATAGCAACGCTGTGCTTGCTGTTAATCACTTCATGTAAAAATAATTCTTCCACCGAAGACGATACTGCTGGAGCAAATGCCGGCACGGAAACAGGAAAACTTAAACTGCCAACCGGTTTCACTGCTGAGCATTTATATAGCCCATCAGAAGATAGAACGGGTTCATGGGTGGCCATGGCGTTTGATGACAAAGGCCGTATGATCGCATCGGATCAGTATGGCGCACTTTACAGGCTCGAGATCCCAGCTATCGGATCAGACACGAATACTTCAAAAGTAAAAATTGAAAGAGTACCATTTGATATTAGAAATGCAGTGGGCAGAGATACAGTGCATAAGATGCAGATGGGATATGCACAGGGACTGGTTTGGGCTTTCAACAGCCTTTATGTGGTGGTGAATCATAATAGTGATTCAAATTTCCAAAAAACGAGCGGCTTATACAGGTTACAGGATACCGATGGCGATGATAAATTTGATAAGATTGTCTTATTGAAAACCTTTATAGGCGAAGAAGAGCACGGCCCCCACAGCATTAAGCTTTCGCCAGATGGGAAATCGTTATACATCACTGCAGGTAACAACACAAAAATCCCCGAGGGCATTTCCAATTATACCCTGCCCCCTGTATGGAAAAGAGATAATATTTTACCTGATAATTTTGAGCTTGACTCAAGGACAACTCCTGCAGCAGGCTGGATTGCAAAAGTAGATTCATCGGGAAAAAATTGGGAGATAATATGTGCAGGCCTTCGCAATACTTTTGACTTTGCATTTAACGAAACGGGTGATCTTTTTACCTACGATTCTGATATGGAATGGGATATTGGTATGCCGTGGTATCGCCCCACCCGCATTTGCCATGTCACTAGTGGAGCCGAATTTGGCTGGCGTGATGCCAATGGAAAATGGTCACCTGAGTATCTTGACAATCTTCCACCGTTGTTAAATATTGGACAAGGCTCTCCAACGAATGTAGTATCGGCAATGAATGCACGTTTCCCAAAAGAATACAGCAATACTTTGCTGGCTTTTGACTGGAGCTTTGGGATTATTTATGCAATTCACCTCCAACCGGAGGGCTCTTCTTACAAGGTTAGGGGAGAAGAGTTTGTATCGGGAGCACCCTTGCCACTTACTGATGGCGTCATTGGACCTGATGGTGCGTTATATTTTTTAACCGGCGGACGACGCATCGAATCACATCTGTACAGGGTGTATTATAAGGATGGAAAGAATGAGGTTCTTTCAAAAATTAATTCTGTTCCACCGCTGAATGAGGCAAACAAATTAAGGCGAAAGTTAGAAACTTACCATGGAGCGCCAAATGCCGAAGCGCTTAAATTTGCGTGGCCGCAATTGCATAATCCTGACAGGTTTATTCGTTATGCTGCACGCATAGCGATAGAACATCAGCCGGTAAAGCAATGGCAGGACATGGTGTTAAATGAAAAAGAACCGGTAGCGCTGATAAATGGAATGGTAGCCCTTGCCCGCCATGGCGATATGTCTTTAAAAAATAAAATGTTCATTTCCTTGCTGGAATTAGATTACGATAGGTTAACGCAACCCCAACAAATTGATCTGCTCCGTACGTTCGAACTGATATTGGCTCGAATGGGTAAGCCCGACGCTTCACAGGCGAAAGAATTAATTGATTACCTGGGTCCGCATTACCCTGCGGCTACTAACAATCTCAATAGAGGATTAAGTAAGATTCTTGCCTTCCTCAACGATCCTTCTGTTGTTGAAAAAACATTGTCTCTTCTTGATGGTGCAAAAGATGATAGCACTGACCAGCCCACGTTTTCCAAAGCATCAGATCTCATCATGCGCAATCCCCAGTATGGAATGGACCTCGCCGGAGTATTGGCTAAGACGCCACCTGCTCAGCAAATCTATTATGCCATTGTGTTGAGCGATATAAAGAAAGGATGGACTCCTGCTTCTCGTGAAAAATATTTTAAATGGTTTCATCATGCCTATGATTTTAAAGGCGGCAGGCTGTATGTAGGCTATATTGATAAGGCGCGCGAGGCAGCACTAGCGGCAGTTCCAAAGAATGAATATAAGATGTATAATACAATGTCCACTAACACTCAATCAGTTACTGAAGTCATAGACTGGGTAAGGATTATGAGCGATGGCGGCCCTGGCAGGCGATGGAAATTAAATGATGCATTAGACACCGTGGAGAATCTTTCTAACCGTGATTTTAAACAGGGTAAGCTAATGTTTACTGTGGCAGCTTGTGTAAATTGTCATGCGGTGCAGGGTGAAGGCGGTGCGATAGGCCCTGATCTCACTCAATTAGCTACCCGCTTCTCAAAGAAAGATATCCTGGAAGCAATTATTGATCCCAACAAAACAATTTCTGATCAATATGCCTCTACAGATTTCACCATGAAAGATGGCAAAAGCGTCATCGGTAAATTGGTGAAGGAGGATGATGGAAAATATTACATCTCACAGAATCCTTTTGCACCAAATGAGTTGAGAGAATTAAATAAAAAAGATGTTGTCGCGAAAGAATATGCCAATATTTCTCCGATGCCACCTTTGCTAATAAATCAGTTGAATCCTGAAAGATTGAGGGATATGATGGCTTATCTTCTATCAGGTGGAAACGAAAATAACCCGGTGTTCAGCAAAGAAAATAAAGTTTCAAAAAAATGATCTCGTTTAAAATACACTTTCTAAAAATTTCGGGGTTTTTAATATTGTTCCTCTCAATTGGACAATCTTTGTTTGCTCAAAACGATACGATTCGTTTTAAGAAGCACACGCTTTTTTCTGCTTTTGAGGAATATATTTCCGAAGGTGTTGCTGTGGCTGATGTAAATAAAGATGGCAAAACTGATGTACTGGCTGGCACTTTTTGGTTTGAAGCGCCTGGATGGAAGCGTCACGAAATTGATACTCCCGAAATTCATTCTATTGGCGGTTATGGTAATTCATTTCTCAACTACAGCATGGATGTGAATAGCGATGGATGGATGGATTTTATTCGGATAGGGTTCCCCGGTAGAGAAGCCCGCTGGTACGAAAATCCAAAGAATAAGACAGGACATTGGAAAAGTTATCCCGTGTTTCATTCTGTAGGAAATGAGTCGCCTGCATTAGTTGACATTGATGGTGATGGAAGACCTGATCTGCTATGCAATGATCCTAAAAATAAAAAAGTAGTATGGGTCGGCTCTCCACGAAAGAAAGGAGACACTCGCTGGACGGTGCACACTATAAGTTCTGATTCTGTAATAGGGACGCATGTTTTTACGCATGGGTTGGGTTATGGTGATGTCAATGGCGATGGATACAAGGATGTAATTATAAATGAAGGTTGGTGGGAGGGGAGCAAAAATCCTGAAAAAGAAAACTGGATATTTCACCCGGCAGTCCTCGGACAAGAATGCGCCCAAATGTATGCTTTCGATGTTGATGGCGATGGGGACAATGATATCATCAGCTCTTCAGCGCACAACTATGGCATTTGGTGGTATGAACAAATAAAAAGCGGTGATTCGTCAAGGTGGCAACCTCATGAAATATTCAATAAGTTTTCCCAGTCGCACGGTTTGTTACTTACTGATATCAACGGGGACGGACATCCCGATCTCGTGACAGGCAAAAGATATTGGGCACACAATGGAAATGATCCCGGTGCGAGAGAGCCTGCTGCCTTGTACTGGTTTGAGTTCAAGCCCGGTCCAAATCCGTCATGGATACCTCATGTGATTGATTATGATTCAGGCGTTGGATTGCATGTTGTGTCTGCTGATATGAACCAGGATGGCCTGCCTGATATTGTTATCAGTAATAAAAAAGGTGTTTTCATTTTTGAACAGGTGAAAAGATAATTTTATTTCACTGCGAAAGGTTTTTGGGAAGAGAGTTGGTTGTCGAAAACAATGTGAGAAAACTTTTCCTATGTTTTACTTTTTTTTTTAATAAATCAAACTTTTTTTTAGTGATAAGAATGAAAGGATTGTTTTTGAAAACATTTGCTGCAACACGATTGCTTCCGATTTCACTGTTGCTTTTTTCGTCCGCTTATTGCCAAACGAAGAAATGGCAATTGCAAACTTCCGATACCAAAATGGTGCTCGGCGTTAATTCGGTTAGTAACCTTCAGCTTTTCGGGCTTAGTAACAGCAATGCAGATTTCAATTGGATCAAGGAAGGAACGGATCTTCCTTTTATTAAGCAGGTAGCGTACCAGGGAAAAATAGTTCAAACGAAGTGGAAATATAAAAGTGCACAAGAAGATCATCGCGACGGGTTTAAATTAACCCTTGTTTTTACAAACAGCTTCCCTTCTATGGAGCTGACTTCCGTATGGTATGCCACGAGAGAGCACGGGCCCGTACGCAACTCCCAATTTATAAAAAACACATCAGGTAAAACCATAACGATCTTCAAACCTGAAAGCATTGATTTTGCGGCGACACTTCCCGGCGACAATACCCGCCTCGTATACATAAATGATGATGCGAGTATTCCTGATAGCATAGGTGTTTACAAGGACTTGGTAGGTAAATCTTATTCAAAAACGCTGCGAATATCCGAGGTGCAGGATTGGATTCCTTTTATGGCGCTAAATGACAATGACAAACACGGTATGTACATCGGTTGGGAATGGAGTATAGGGAGATTGTCTGCTAAGAAGGAAAATTCATCAGCCATCCGTTTGAAAGCTGGAATAAGTGATGACTTCAAAACTGATATTGACGCAGGTGAAGAATGGGAGATGCCGCCGGCCTTTATAGGTGCGTACAAGGGTGATATGGACGATTGTGGCAATAGCCTCCGAAAATATCTTTTTAAGAATTCAATGCCGGCACTGATCCGTAATGATATTACTTTTCCCAAAGCCGAATGGAATGCCTTTGCTGCATTGGGTAAGGGCAAAGGAAGTTGGGATCCTGTGGAATCAAAATACTATCCTTTAATAGACGATATAGCCCCGCTGGGTTTTGAGGAGTTGGTAATTGATGTAGGTTGGTGGAGCAGTTACGGCGATCCGGGTCATATAATTGTAGATTCTGTTGACTGGCCACATGGTATGACTGCGGCTGCAAAATACGCAAAGGACCGTGGTATGCGTTTTGGACTGTATGATAATGAATCGGAAAACCTCACCAGCGACAGCGGCAAAGCAGAGCGTATCAGCGACATATCTTACCTTATAGAAGATTTACATGCAGATTTTTATAGGTCTGATGCTACCGCCGGTCCTGTGATCTCGGGAACTTATGGAAAACACCAACGGGCACGTTATAAAGAAGATGTTTCCTACTGGTCAATAAAAGGCTTTTACGAAGTCATAGATAGTGTTTACAGAAGAATCCCCGGATTTTTATGGGAGAATTGTTCGTCAGGGGGCGGTTTAAAAGATTTTGGTGCAGTAGGCCGGGCTGCAAGAGTACAGAACCAGGATATTTATTGGCCGGTGGAAGCAAGGCGTTCATTTTATGATGCATCCCACGTTTTTCCACCGATGCAACTGGCTTCAGTAGTTGGCTCCTGGGGAGGCTGGTATGCGGAAGGTTCTGTGTATGAATTCAGGTCAGCTTCGATGGGTGCAGCTTACTGGCACCCGGACGCACCCAACGGCGGCAACGAAGGTCCGGTGTGGAGTAACAAACAAAAGGCCGATATTAAAAAAGCGGTAACTACTTATAAGGAAAAGTTACGCCCACTCATAAGAACCGCCGACCTCTATCATATTTTCGCACGGCCAGACAGCATTTCATGGGATGGGGTAGAATATTTCGATCCGGCTTTACAGAAGGGAGTTGTTTACATGTTTAAACCATCGCCTTCTACCCCACAGCACAACATAAAGCTTAAAGGTTTACGTGGTGATGAAAATTATCGATTAACATTTGAAGACGGCTCAAATGAAACACAAGTGATCAGGGGCAGCGAACTGATGTCAAAAGGCGTTACGGTAACGCTGGAAGGGACGTTGATCTCGGAGCTGATGTTTATTCAAAGAGAATAAGAAAAAATACTTTCAACTCCATCTATAACTTCTGAAAAAAAGTAAAAGCAATTTTATGAATAGTAAAGGATATGGGAATTCAAGAAGGAAATTTATTAAAAATGGAGCTATCGCTGCAACAGGGTTTTTTATCGTTCCACGGCATGTTCTGGGTAGGGGATATATAGCTCCAAGCGATAAATTAAATATTGCAGGTATTGGGGTGGGAGGAAAAGGAGAGGGAGATCTCGCAGAGTTTGCCAATAGTCCTAAAGCTAACATAGTGGCATTGTGCGATGTTGACGACAGGCAGGCTGTAAACTCCATCAAGCGATTTCCGAACCGGAAATACTATAAAGATTTCAGGGAAATGCTTGATAAAGAAAATAAAAATATTGACGCGGTTTCGGTTTCAACCCCAGATCATACGCATGCAGTTGCGGCCCTTACTGCGATGAAAATGGGGAAACATGTTTACGTACAAAAGCCGTTGACACATGATGTATATGAGGCAAGAATTTTGGCACAGGCTGCCAAAAAATATAAGGTGGTTTCGCAAATGGGAAACCAGGGCGCCTCCGGAAATGGAGTGAGAAAAATGCAGGAATGGTACCAGGCAGGATTGATTGGCGATGCGACGGATATATATTGCTGGACTAACAGGCCCGTGTGGCCGCAGGGATTTGGAAAGCCCACCACAAAAGACGTTGTGCCCAAAGAATTGGATTGGAAACTATGGCTGGGCGCTAACGAATGGGAAGAATATCATAAGGAGTTTGTTCCATTTAACTGGCGGGGATATACCTCGTTTGGAACGGGTGCATTGGGCGATATGGGTTGCCATATAATAGATCCCGCCTTCAAAACAGTGGGACTAGGTTATGCATCCGAGGTAGAATGCAGCGTAGTCAATGTTTTCGAAAAGATGTGGGCTTCTTCCTACCATCCTGATAGCTACCCTACAGCCTGCACATTAAAACTGAAGTTTCCAATGGGAGCTGGCAAGCCGGAGGTTCTGCTACGCTGGATGGATGGTGGACTCCTACCTGAAAGGCCGGAAGAACTAAGGCCAAATGAAGCAATGGGTGATGATGGTGGCGGCGCAATTATTGTCGGGACAAAAGGAAAAATGATGTGCAGCACTTATGGGAATGATCCAAAATTGCTGCCCACAAATCTCACCGGAATTGTGACTGTTCCTGAAACAATTGAAAGAGTTCCCCAGGGGCATTATATACAGTGGGTGGAGGCCTGTATTGCTGGTTATGGCAATAAAGATTTGAGCTCTCCATTTAGCTATGCAGGCCCGCTTACAGAAACTATCTTAATGGGTAACCTGGCACTGCAAGCGTGGAATGTGAAAGAGGGAAAGGGTAATTTCCCAGGAAGAACAAAACTTCTTTGGAATGCTGAAGAAATGAAGATTACTAATTTTGAACCAGCTAATCAGTTTGTAAAGAGAGAGTATAAGAACGGGTATGCGTTTGATCTGTAGCGATAGGGTAATAGAATATATCACAGCGCGGGTTAATTTTCAGCTACAAAGGTATCCATCGCGTATTGATTAAAGCCGGGTCTAACGCAGGGAATTCGATGAGCAAAAACCATCGCACTAATTTATAGTATGTTGCTTTTTGTCTTTAAATAAACTGTGTTTCAGAAGTAGTTTTTATAAATATTGTATAAAATAAGAATAGATGTGACGTGCAATATACTTACCCCTTGGGTAATACTGTTTGAATACATTAGGCTTTCAAAATGCAGATTCATTTAAGTTCTTTAATCTTTATATTTCTGAAATAAACCTTACCCGGATGATCCTGTAAGCAGATATGTCCTTCAGGAAACTTTCCAAAGTCATACCATCTTGCATCGCCCAGGTAATCATATTTTGGGGAGTTGCTAAATTTACTTTTTTGAACCATGCTGTCCCATTCAGGACCTGTAAGTGGAAATGAATTAATTAAAATATCATTGAGAATTACCTCTCCACGATTGGCCTTATAATTGATTTTGATGTGATAGGAATTCCATTGCTCTCCCGGCTTTGCGACATTTGTTTTAGTGGGTGCGGATAGATCATATAAAGCGCCGGTAAAATGCTTGTACGCCTTTAAATCTTCTATGGCGTTTTGTATTTCAACGTCTCCTCCCTGCGCTGATTTAGGATCGTCATAAACCGCCGGATCTAAAATCTGAATTTCTTGTCCCGTTTGATATGGATACCTGTATTTTTTATCCTCCTTCACGCCCCACATAAAGCCGCTATTGCCTCCACGTTCTACTTTCCAATCAAATTGTATTTCGAAGTTGTGATAAACTTTATCAGACACCAAACTTGCATCTCCCTTTCCTGTTTCAAGATCCGACACGCCGTTAAATATTAGAACGCCGTCTTCAACAATCCATCCTTTCTTGGAACCCTTGTCCTGAAACATATGCCAACCTTCGAGAGAATTACTTACAATCAAAGGCTTCCATGTATTTTTCGTAGTACTGCAATTTGAAAACAATGCAACCAGTAGAACAGGAATCCACTTTCTCATACTGACTATTTTATTTTGAATATTAATGCCCTCATTTTGTACGATCATAAATCGCCATCCCGAATAAAATAAAAATTCCTACTCCGCTTTCCTCAGCGTGATAAACTTTACACCGTGTGCCGGAACGATCGCTGAAAATGAACCAGTGAAAATGCCTTCATCACGCTGACGCCACAGATCACGTGCAACTTTTTTTCCGTTTATTCCCAGGTCGCTCCAGGTTGCTTTTACAGTTTTTGTATTTGCGTTCCTGTTAAAAAGACCGACAGCTTTAGATCCGTCTTCAAGATCTCTCGCCCAAACTTCAAGGCCATCCTTTTTGAAGACCCTGCTTGCCTGTCTGCCTAACAGGTCCTGGTTTACATCGATCACTTCATCATTTGTAAGAAGGCTTCGCGTGAAATCATCCATGTCCGCTATATCGCAACCAATCAACAAAGGCGCGGCCAACAATGACCACATCGAAATATGAGTATATTGTTCATCAGCCAACAAGCGGGTCGGGTATTTCAATTCGCCCCAGCCCACATTGCCTACAACAAGCATGTCGGGATCGTTCCAATGTCCAGGGCCTGCATATTTTTCAAGACCATCCTGGGTAAAAGCAATGTCTGAAAAGCTTTGCCACGTATCAATCAAATCGCCGGTAGTTCTCCAGCTGTTTCCACCGATTTTTCCTGCCCATTTCCATGAATCTCCCATTCCATATTGTGAAAAGCTGAACACGAGATCGCGGTCTAATTTATCCAATGCTTTGCGCATGATGATGTATGGTCTCTGCAAGATTTCAAGCGTCTTGACTTTGAAACTGTCTCCATACTGGCAATAGTCATACTTTAAATAATCAAATCCCCAATCGGCCCAACGCTTCGCATCCTTCTCTTCGAATCCGTAAGATGCTGTAAACTTACTGCAGGTAAGCTTTCCGGGTGATGAATACAACCCTGCTTTCAAACCTTTGGAATGTATATAGTCAGTCATCCCTTTCATATCCGGGTATTTTTTATTTGCGTTCATCATTCCATTGGCATCGCGTGGTTGGCCGCCACGCATGGGATCGTTGGATCCGGGTTTTATTGACCAACCATCATCTATGTTTACATAAGTCCAGCCATGGTTTATGAGTCCTGAACTTACCATAGAATTAACAGCCTCCATTACTATCTTTTGCGTGAGGGAATCACCAAAGCGATTGTAACCATTCCATCCCATTGGGGGAGTAAGAGCAATTTTGTCGCCCACCACAATTTTAAATTTCCGGGTGGCGGTATTCAGCTCATTTTTTGCTTTAAAGGTCACCACGGTTTCTCCTCTTTTGTGAAGTACACCGGTTATGATTCCTGTTGACGTATCCAGCCTAAGGCCTGCTGGTAAATTTTCTACCGCGAAGGTCATTGGTCTTTTTCCTGTTGCTGCAATCCTGAATAAAAAGGGATGTCCAGGGCGTACTCCAAAAACTTTCGCACCGTTAATTTTTGGGTACGGAGATACAGGTGGAGTAAGGATGTGTCTTTCATTTATATAATTGTAGTTGAAGGCCGCCGGCTCAGCGCCCTTGTTCAAGATATAAGCGTCCACATAATCTGCGCGGTCGTTGTACAATCCTGTGCCGTTATCTTCAATGATAAGAGACAACTCTTTTATACCTGTTAAATTGAGATCTACTTTTACAGGACGTTGACCGTAGGACATTACGGGGCTCCTGAAAATTTCTTTTCCATCGGCCTTTGCAGAAAATACAACTTTGCAAGCTTGTTTCGATGAATCGTCTACTCCTACCAATGCATGAAATCTTTGAGCGTTTCCATTTAATTCGAACCTCAGGAAACCTTCCGTGTGAGAGGACAAACCATGTTTGAATTCCTGGCCTGCAATGCTAAATGAACTTACAGGTGGATTCACTTTCCATTCCTGCGTAAACCTTGATAGATCTATTCTTTCAAACCACAACGTGTCAGATTTCTGAGCGGCTGCGGGTAGAATAAAAAGCAGTTGAAATGTTAGTATAAAGAGCGTATATTTCATTATTTTTTTTAAGGGCATAGCGATTTTTTATTAAGAGGAAATAACAGAAAATATTGCTAACTGAATTGCAAAACCTGGTTGGGTTTGCAATCAATTTATGTCGATTGGATTGTGCCGGCACAGTCCCGCGAGAGAACGATGGAAAACCTATTGTTGTAAAATTTAATCAATCATTTTTTCGTAAACCTCTCTCGCTTTGTCATACGCTTCTTTGGCCGCTGGTCTTTCTTCAGGGCGAATGTTTGGCGATTTCATTTCCCAGCATTTATTCAGGGCATCCCTACACCACTGCGCACTTCTTTTTTCCAGTATTGGTTTATCATCTACCAGGATAAATATCGGGTTTGAATGTGAACTTCCGAGCACCCGGATGGCCGCCCAGCAGGAGCGATCTACGGAATACGAAAAGTTGATTTTTTGCTGTGCTCCGTCAGCGACAATTTCTACTGTGTCCACGACAACCCCATTCACTATAAGTTGTGCGTTTATGTTTCGGCTATTTCCCTTCCGGGCTCTTTCAATATTCCAGGATTGATTGAACGGTATTCTTTTCTTCATATCTTCTCCTGTTACGGTATCCTTCAACTCCGGGAGATAGGCGGCGATGGTTGCTGATATGGCGACGGATTGGTTTCCTTTTAAATTTACTTTACTTTCTTTTACGCCAACTTCCTGGTCATTTACTTTGAAATCCAATATATGCGAACCACCCTCTGAAACATAATTCCTTCCTTTTTTCAAAGCTTCCACGTAAGAATCATAATCTACCCCCTTATCACTTTGAAAGTAGCTGCGACTAATTCCGACAACCTGGTCTGTAATGCATGGAAAATCAGTCTCACCACTAATTCTCGGCGTGAAGCCACAATTCAGTGTGTGGTACCACATATTGAGTTCCCAGGTCACTGGCGTATCGCCAAGACTGTAGAAGTCAACTAGATTTTCTGTTACTGCTACAATGTACTCGTTCGCACCAATGCCATCCATCTTTGGGATTGCATAGTTGGGAAGTTGTTCGGTGAACTGTGCAGGTTCTAACCCCCATCCCGAATGAGCATATCCTGTAACGCCTCCCTGGGATTTTGCCCAGGATAAAATCGGCAATGTCCAGCTTGGCCATTGTTCAAGCCTTGTGGTACCGGGATAATCATCTTCTTTGATCCGCAGCAACACAATGTGACCCGAGTGCGAAGATGGGAAACCAGATACTTCCACATCGTTACGAATAATGTTGTTTTTAGTTGACAGTGGATTATCCTTACCTGTGAAGTATGTTTTTTGGTGATACCAACTAGGTCCCCAAGCCAGTATAGAAGCCACATTTAAATCTTCTCCCAAAGATTGCCTCCACATAAATGCTGGTGGCACACCTTCTTCAGGACTGTCATAATGAGTACAGCCGCCCGCATGCACGTGATGATCTGCGCTATACCATCCGAGGTCAAAAAGATGGATCCAGCGTTTTAATTTTACAGGAAGTTTGAATGTCTTGACGCCCGAAGGAATTGTCACTTCCATTGTTTGCGGAATATATTCCGGGCCCCTGGTAGCCGTGATTGAGTATTTACCGGCCGGCAAAAGAACATGTTCTCCATCCTGGCGATATATCTGCTGCTGGAAGTAAAAATCCGGATATTCATCGATAGCAGCGACCCGCCTGGATGGCAACGGGAAAGTAGCCTGGAGCCGACCGCGCATGCGATCAACATTTTCTTTGATAGTGAGTGAGGCCATTGTCGGAGATCCATCGTCATCCTTGATTTGCAAAATAACTTTTACAGAAGGCTGAATCTTGAAGAGATAGCTGGTGGAATTGCGAAAACCAATATCCTGTGAACCCTGTCCAATATTAAACCCTATTTCTACTTCCCGGTTGCCGGCATCTTTGCTGTAAATCTGCAGCACTGCATATTCCAGCTTCAGCCCGGAAAGATTTGGTAAAAGAGGAGAGCTCCGGAATAACCCCATTTCAAGAAATCGGTTTGCAGACTGGCCAGCCGTAATGATATTTTCGGGTTTCACTTTAGGATCAAAGGTTGGCGCATGAAATGGCATTAATGCGTTTGGACTCTGAACTTGTAATGGTGCATTTACTCCGGCATCGTTATATACTTTCACAAGGAAACTGGTCCAACCTCCCTGGATGAGTTTTGCTTTGGCTTCACCGCGCTTTACCTTCACCCTGGCTTCCGGATTTATGTCAACAATGGCGATGCAGTAAGGGTCCAGGATCTGCTGTATTTGTTTAGTGATATCAGGACCGGGAGATTTGTGTTGTAACGCCTCGAGTTTTTTTATATCTTCTACAGAAAGTGAGCTACCTAAAAAAGACAACGCTTGGTGGATCCGTATTGCTTGAGAAAGTAGGGGCTGCGATTCAACCTGGGTGTCACCATCGCTCAGATGAGAATCTTCAACATGATGATGCTGTGCCAAAACAGGGAAGTGAAAGCACGATACTAATATCAAAAAAAGCCTGAATTTAAGCCGATAATGAGGGAGTGACTCTCTAATCCCTACAAAATTATGGTGCCCAATATTTTCCATTCTTCTTTTTTAAAAAATTTATGCTTATCTCAAGCTTATACATTCCTTCAATGCCATCTTCAATAATTGTCCATCCAGAGAAACCAAAGCCGTATTGGTTTGCGATGAATGAAGGGCAGTAGCGAACATCGGCCCTCCTTAGTGAAAGACGGGGACTGATTTAAGTTTTTATTTAATAACGGTAGAGTCTCTTAATGTTAGATCCTGCTAAATCTAAAGCTATGTACCTTTCCGTTTTATGCTTTGCAGATTCGCCCGGAACAATTGTATTAATGACTTATCTAATTTTCTTTGGCGAATCAGTAATCGATTACCAGGAATTAGTAAAAATATCCCTACAATATAAATGTAAATGTTCTCTAATTTGCAGTTAATATCATATGCTTATCA
Source organism: Chitinophagaceae bacterium (assembly GCA_046593045.1). Taxonomy (GTDB): domain Bacteria; phylum Bacteroidota; class Bacteroidia; order Chitinophagales; family Chitinophagaceae; genus Ginsengibacter. The sequence continues at coordinate 67,443 of JBKJRY010000359.1, forward strand.
TCCTAAAGATATTGCTTTGTCTTCTCCTTCATTTTTATATCTGTACTATTATATTTGCACGAATCGATCTCATTATTAAATTGTATGAAAAATACTTTACTGTTTCTGTTTGGCGCAATTAGTTTCAGTTTTATTGGTACAGGGCAAGCTGACAGCTTGGTAAAAAATAGGAGAAAAAATGTTCAGACATCAATCTATTCCGGGGTAGGTATAGCTATAAACATGCCCGTTAGCCGGATCGTCTATCAACGGGATAATAAAGATAAAGCGATTATACAAATACGTGGGAACATTGATGCTAATGCTTCATCCATAGAGGTGCGCCTTATAGCACGAGAAAAAGGACAAGGAACAAATACAAAATGGAAACGGATTGCAAAAGATATCCCGGCGGGAGATTTTTCAGGACTGCTAACAGGTAGGGGGGGGTGGTACAATCTTGAGGTGCGTGCAAAAAAAGGAAAAAGGATTTTATTTACCAAAGTGGTTGAACGTGTCGGCATCGGTGAGGTATTTGTAGTGGCGGGACACTCGGTAGCGCAGGGAGGTGAAATAAATATTGAAGGTGCTACGGATGACAGGGTAAGTACAATTGCACTACATGAGAAATCGGAAGTCTTTCAAAAATACCTGGAGACTGGCGATCCGCAGTATCTTCCTGAACCAAAATTTGTACAGGCTGCCAGTGGAGTTGCACATGCACCCTTCGGGCACGACAATTATTTCTGGTCAAAGTTTGGTGAGTTATTGGCGAGTAAGGAAAATATTCCGGTACTTATTTACAATGCTGGTTTCGGTGGTACTAACCTGGTGCATTGGGCAAAAGCGGCTAAAGGCATTCAGTTTGAACACGGCTTTGTAAAATCAAAGATCAGGATGCCCTACATTAACCTTTTGAACACTTTTAGAAAATACATTCCTCTCACCGGAATGCGTGCCATTCTCGCAGACCATGGGCAAAACGATGCTGGTGAAAAAAACGCGGATATCATTTTTGATAATTATAAAATATTCATAAAGCAGGCGAGGGAAGATTTGCAGTATCCTGAACTGGCACTTGTTGTGAATCGTCAAACTCCAAAAGATGCACCAGCAGTCCGCATCGCACAAGAAAGAATGATAAAAGAACCTTATTGTTTTGCGGGCCCGGATTATGATAAGTTGCTTCCAGGAGATCATGTAGATGGAATTCACCTGAATGCTTCGGGTGAAGAGAAAGCCGCCGTGATGTGGGCTGATTCACTGACGCCGGAATTTTTTAAAACTTCTGTGCCCTGGCTTCCATCGTGGAAGTAAAAAATTAAAATGTTGAGTCATTTTTATTCAAAACGTTTTTATAATTGCTAATAAATAGTAAAGAAGAAGATGGGGAAAATAATTTTTTTAAAGAAGCTATTCCAAAACAAATTATTCATGAGCGCTAAAAAATCAATTCTCTTTTTATTCTTGTTTTGTTTTCAATTATCAGTTCGGGCAGAGAGACCGGCAAAAGACACTGTTGTTGTCAAGGTTCGTGTACTTGAAAGCGACAGGAATGAAATAACACCAGTGATGGTATGCATTACTAACCTCGAAGATTCCACCGTTCGTGTCCCCCCGGATGGCGCCATTGCGGGTACCGCCACCGAGATTCCATACTTTATAAAGGGCGTTGAATATTCGGGTGACAAAAATTGGGTCGGTCCCATACGAATGACAAACGGGAAAGGCAACAACGAAAATCGCAGTTCGCTGTACGAGTTGAAACCTTCGCTACCTTATTGGCGGGAACCAATTATGTACCAGACATCCGGTGATTTTTTCATTAGGCTCACGCCCGGAAAGTGGCGCATCAGCCTGGAACATGGCTCAGAATTCCTGCCCATTTCTGAAGTTTTTACTATAGCGGAAAACGCTGGGGAATTAACCAAAACTTATACATTTAAAAGATGGATTAACCTGCCTGCCAGGGGGTGGTATTCCGGCGATGTTCATGTGCATCATCCAACCGACAAGCCTGAGTACAAGGAATATTTGCTGCAAATGGGCAAGGCAGAAGATGTTCACATTATAAATATGCTCGAAATGGGACACCACCTCGGCACCGATTTTAAAGTGGATGGCTTCGGAAAACAGTTTAGGAAGTGCAAGGAGAACTACTGCCTGATCTCCGGCCAGGAAGATCCACGCACTGAAATAGGGCATATCATTGGATTGAATATTAATAAACAGGTTCGCGATACGTCAAAATATTATTACTATGACCAGGTATTTAAAAAGCTTCGTCTTCAACCCGGCGCTATTATTGGCTATGCACATTTTGCATGGAAAGGTTTTGGCGATGGATTTCCCTGGCACATTACTACCAACGAAATAGATTTTGTAGAATTGCTGCAATTCCTTCGCCTGAATACAGCAGATTATTATGATTATCTCAACCTTGGTTTCAAAATAACTGCGGCAGCGGGAAGTGATTTTCCATGGGCATCGACCATCGGAGACGTTCGTACCTTTGCTTATACCGGCAAAAAATTTTCAGTAGACAATTGGTTCGCCGCTTTAAAGGCCGGAAATACTTTTGTCTCTAACGGACCTGCGATCTTCTTCAAAGCAGGGGGCAAACTACCTGGAACAATTATAACAAAGAAAGGTTCATCAAAATCGAGATTGCAGGTTACTGCGGTTTCAAATGCGGCCATCGGCGTAATTGACCGGGTGGCGATTTATAACAATGAAGGCATGGTGAGCGAAGCTGCCAATCCGAAAAAATTAGATTCCATAAGTATTGATATTTCCCATGTAATCAATAAAAGTCAATGGATAGCAGCGGTGGTGTATTGCGATAACGGGGCGGTTGCACATACAACTCCTGTTTATTACGTAGTGAACGGAGAGCCAACATACGACAAAGAAAGGGCTCCTGCCATCATAGAAAAACAGGTGGTGTTTATTGAAAAAATAAGAAAACAGGAATTGGCAAAAGAGAAAGTTGATAATGGTATTCTTGAGCGTCTTGACAAAGCAGATTTGTTTTATCAAAAATTACTTAAAGACGTAAGCAAAGGAAAATAATTTCGACGATTTTTTTACCAGGCAAACGGTGTATAATAAAAGGATTCAATTTACCCGGCCATTTTTATTCCTTTAATAGTCCTTGTTTCTCAATTTTAGATATAAATCTGAAAATCCTCAACTATCAAAATGACAAAGAAAAATTGCGATATAATCCCTTATGTTAATCACATGATAATTCGGGATAACGACACAATAAATTATTTTAAAAAAGTTTATAATTTCGGATTTAATGGGTTGATTTTGCCTTTTGCTGCCCACAAAAAATAGTTACACTTAAGATAAAAAAATAAAAAGGTTAGTTCATAGCATGTACTTTTACAATTTATCTTTCGCCGTTAGTATCATTTAAACACCGCCTTATGAAAAAAAATTCCCTTGTAATATCTTTCCTGTTTTTACTTTTTTTTCCCGCCGGTATTGTATCGTCGCAAAGCAAAATAAAAGCTGTTCCATTCACAGCTGTAAAATTTAATGACCAATTTTGGGCTGCACGTTTAAAGACCCATGCTCACGTTACGCTGCCTACCTGTATTGCGCAGCTTCGTGATTCCACCAGCAGGATTTCAAACTTTCAAAAGGCTGCCGGCTTGAAACCCGGAAAATTCGAAGGAACTTTCTTTGATGATTCTGATGTGTATAAAGCAATGGAAGGAATGGCATACTCGCTTCAGAATAATCCTAACCCTGAAATTGAAGCCATCCTCGACGAGTGGATTGGATACATTGCAAAAGCGCAACAAAAAGATGGATATCTAAATACTTTTTTCACTCTTCCTCATTCACGGGATTACTGGGATGACCATGGGCGTTGGACAGACTTCGGGCGTCATGAAATGTATTGCGGCGGCCACATGATCGAAGCGGCTGTTGCCTTTTATAATGCAACAGGCAAAACAACTTTTTTAGAAGTTGCTAAAAAGTTTGCCGATCATCTTGATTACACATTTGGTCCTGGAAAACGCAATTGGGTGCCCGGTCACCAGGAGATTGAATTGGCATTGGTAAAGTTGTACAATGCAACAAATGAGAAACGCTATCTCGGTCTTTCCAGGTGGATACTGGATGAGCGTGGTAAAGGTTTTGGGATGGGGCCCATGTGGATGTCGAGTGATCTCAGTGATCGCAACTGTCAGAATGAATTTCCTGTTGCAAGCCTGGATAATATAGAAGGCCATGCGGTTAGAGATATGTACATGTTTACAGGAATGGCAGATGTTTCCGCTGCCTATAACGACACACTTTATCACACGGCTCTCCACAAACTTTGGGATGATGTAGTGCTTCGCAACATGTACATCACCGGCGGCATTGGGTCTTCTAATACCAATGAAGGTTTTGTGGGAGACTACCACCTTCCTAACAAAACCGCATACTCTGAAACTTGCGCCTCTGTCGGAATGGTTTTTTGGAACAATCGTATGAGTGTTTTAACCGGGGATGCGAAGTATGCTGACGTGATGGAACGGGCAATGTACAATGCAGTACTCGCGGGTGTTTCACTCTCCGGCGATCGTTTCTTTTATCAGAATCCACTGGAGTCCGATGGAGGTTATCACCGCAGTCGTTGGTTTGGAACTGCCTGCTGTCCCAGCAATATCTCACGGTTTCTTCCTTCAGTCGGTAACTATTTTTATATGACAGATGATCAAAGCTTGTACGTGAATTTGTATGCAGGCAGCGAATCATCTTTCTCGTTGAAGAATACCAAATTGGATGTAACCCAAATTACCAACTACCCATGGAATGGAGACATCACCATTAAGGTGGATCCGGAGCATGAATTGAAAGCCAACATCAAACTGCGCATTCCTGATTGGTGTAAATCATATAGTCTACAATTGAATGGAAAAGCAATTGATAAGAAAAACCTCCACGAAGGTTATATAACGATCAACAAGATGTGGAAGAAAGGTGATATACTTTCATTGATCCTTGATATGCCTGTTGAATTGGTAGCTGCCGATCCCCGGGTGGAAGAGAACATCGGAAAACGTGCTGTACAGCGCGGTCCAATCGTTTATTGCATTGAAAAGGCTGGTAATGAAAATATCGATGTGGAAAATTTAATACTCAACTCTAAAGATGAATTTAAGGTGACTGATGGAGATGGTATTTTGGATGGAATAAAAGTTTTACAAACTACCGTTGGTGGAAAGACTGTTTCATTTGTCCCTTACTATGCCTGGGATAACCGTGAGCCCGGTAAGATGTTAGTTTGGGTAGATTATAAAAAGTAATATGACATATTAATTTAATGAAAATAAAAAGTCTTCACCAATTAGCCTTCCTGGCAGTTTTTTATTTTTTCGCTTGTAAAAATTCAGATTCAACGAACTCATCTTCTAAGCTCGACAGTAGCACAGTAAGCGGAAGTAAATTTGCAGACCATATAAGAACTACAGACTTTCAAACTCCGGAACAGGAGAGGGAGTCACTGCATCTTCCGCCAGGATTTGAAATCACGCTGTTCGCTTCGGAGCCTGATATCAGCAAGCCGATCAATATTGAATTTGATGCAGCAGGACGATTATGGGTCAGCCAATCATCAGAGTATCCTATGCCGGCAGTCCCCGGCGCTGGTCATGATAGGATTACTATATTGGAAGATACTGATGGTGATGGTAAGGCTGATAAGTTCACTCACTTTGCCGATGATCTCAACATTCCCATAGGATTGATGCCGGTAAAGGATGGCGCCATAGGATACAGCATTCCGAATGTGTACCACTTTATCGATAAGAATGGTGATGGAAAATATGATGATAAAAAGATGCTGTTCGGACCATTCGGCCACCAGGATACACATGGCATGGTTAGTAATTTCATTAGGGGGTTTGACGGGTGGATCAATTCCTGTCATGGATTTACAAATACTTCAACTGTTGCGGGTTCAGATGGAGATTCAATCACGATGAGGTCGGGAAACACCTTTCGTTTCAAAGAAGATGGAAGCCGGGTAGAGCAAACATCCTTTGGTCGCGTAAACCCCTTTGGTTTTACTTATGACGAATGGGGTTATTTATATTCCGTTGACTGTCATTCAAAGCCCATCTACCAGATGATAAACGGGGCCGAGTACCCGCATTTCGGAAAAAGATCACCTGCTATCGGTTTTGCTCCCGAGATGATGAGCTATGAATTAGGCTCGACGGCTCTTTCCGGCCTGGTGTATTATATAGGAGACGGGTTTCCAAAAGAATACCAGAATACTTTTTTCAACGGAGATGTGGTTACATGTCGCATCAATCGTAACTCAATACATTGGGAGGGATCTTCTCCTGTGAGTAAGAAAGAACCGGATTTTTTAGTAAGTTCTGATCCATGGTTCAGGCCGGTGAATATAAAGCTCGGACCTGATGGCTCCATGTATGTTGCGGATTTTTATAACAAGATCATCGGTCACTATGAAGTGGATCTTGATAATCCCGGACGTGATCGCAAAAGTGGACGCATCTGGAAGATCACTTATGTTGGCGATAAAAATAAAACGTCGCAAAAAACAACGAACTGGACAACTGCATCTCTTCCGGAATTGATCAGCAACTTAAACCATCCTCAACTGAGCTTAAGGATGATCATTGCCAACCAGGTATATGATCGCTTCGGCCAGAAAGCGGTTGCTCCCCTGATGCAGGTTATCGCTTCGAAGCAGGATAGTAAAGCATTTATTCAGACTCTTTGGTTGCTGTACCGGTTAAATGCATTGCCGGAGGACGTACTTGATAAAGCAATTACTGGTAGCGATCCTGTGGTGCAAACCCATGCACTTCGTGTACTTTCAGAAATGAAAAAACTGAGTGGCAAACAAAAGCAACTGGTATTGCAGGAATTAAACAATTCCAATCCGCATGTCAAGCGTGTTGCCACGGAAGTCCTCTCTGCATTTCCTGAGCAAGGCGATGTAAAGGTGTTACTCGCTGCATACAAGAACAGAGATAAGAATGATAGTCACCTCACCTATACAACTCTTATAAGTTTAAGACAAAACTTGCGAAATGAAAAAGTGATGCAGAAGGTTGTGACATCACAATGGAGCGATAGTGATTTGGCATTGCTTATAAAGGTCATGCCTGATGTACCTTCGCCGGAAGGAGCGTCGTTTACATTGGATTATATCAGGAAGCATAATTTACCGCAGGAGCAGATGGTACTTTCTCTTGAATATGTTGGACGTTATGTTTCCGCGGGGCGATTGGACCAGGCAATAGCTATGATTAAAAGCCAGGTTACTAACAACAGCAAAAAGGAATATGAAATATACCAGACCATTCGCAAAGGAATAGCGCAGCAAGGTGTTCCTGTGAGCAAGACTTTTAAAGAATGGGGGAGGTCAATCGCAACTATATTTCTCAAAGAAGTAAAGGGCCAGGACGGTGGCTGGTTGCACATTAATAATGAAAAAGGATGGACAGGTCTCAACCCATGGAATGTAGGAAGGCAATACAGTGTAGCGGGTTCGCCTCCTATGGATTTTATATGGAGCCAATATGATTATAACCCTACAGGTAAATTACATTCACCCTATTTTGGCCTTCCGGCAAAATTATCTTTCTCTGTATTTGATAATGATCTCCAGTTCCAGGAACCAAATCGGGGCGTATCGAGAAATACTGTTCGCATAAGATTGAAGAGCAATGACCAGGTGGTTGCTGAATTCAGACATAAGTCTACCAAAAAGTTTACTGATAAAGATTACATACATCCTGTAACTCTTGATTTGTCAAAATACAAAGACCAGGAAGGCTATTTTGAAGTAATTGATAGCTCACGTTCGCCCGGAGGCGTTGGCATTGGAAACTTTTCTCCTGCAGTAGTCTCGCTTCCACCAAAAGGTCCCGGTGAAATTTCAGCTCAGCAAATTCGTGCAGCAGAAATTATTACAGATTTGAAATTGCCATCTTTGGAAACCGAAATGCTCCCAATTCTGCAAAACAAAAAAGGAGACATAGAAGCAAGAGCGGCAGCGGCAACGGCACTGATGACCGTTGCTCCGAAACAAAATACAGTTTTTGTTTCTGAAGCATTTAATAGTATTACAGAAACACAGGAGATGCGTGAAAAACTTGTAAGCACCTTAGGATTGAATCCCTCACAGGAAGTATTGACTACGCTGGAAAAAGGTTTGACGGGAAGCCCACAATTTCTTCAGCTTTCAATCGTAAAGGAATTAATCAAGACACAAAAAGGCATTGCGCGCCTGATTGATGCTGCAAAAGAAAAAAATGTAGAAGGAGATCTTCTCAACGACGTGTCTGTCAGAGAACGACTGCTAACAAACAGTAGTGCTGCACAGAAAGCAGATCTTGAGAAAATAATGCAAACAGAAAGTGGTGTGGAAGAACGAAAGAAATTGATTGCAGAAAGATTGAAAAATTTTGATTCTACCTCTGTAACTGTTACTGACGGTCACCAGGTGTTTGTTCAAAACTGTAGTATGTGCCACCAGATAAAAGCAGAAGGAGGAATGATTGGGCCACAATTGGATGGTATCGGCAATTGGGGGCAAAAAGCTCTTACAGAAAAGATATTAAATCCAAACGGTAATATTGCGCAGGCGTTCAGAGTATTTAATATTACTCTTAACAACGGCAAGACACTGAACGGTTTGTTTAGAAGGGAAGAAGGGCAGGTATTAATCTTTGCGAATCCCGGCGGCGAGGAGTTCTCTGTTTCGAAAGCTGATATTAAAGACAAAATACCATCAAAATATACTTTGATGCCCGACCAGTTCAGGAACACTATTGCTAAAAAGGATTTTGATGCTCTTTTAAAATTTTTGTTGCACACAAAATGATAATGAGGAAGGTTAGACTATATTTATCATGATTAGCGCTAGCTCCATACTGGCTGAGATCGATCGCTTAGAATTTTTCAAAACATAAAATAGAAAAAAATGAGATTTGGAATTAACACGTTTTTATTTCGTTCTCCTTTTACCACAAAGGACACTTCATTGTTTGCAAAATTCAAAAAATGGGGATTTGATTCGGTGGAAATTGCTTTAGAGAATGCAGGGGACATCGACGCATCCGCTGTGAAGAAGGCATTGGATAAAAATGGCCTTGTCTGTGGCTCTGTATGCGCAGCAATGGGCTCCGGACGCGATCTCCGCGGAAGCACAAAAGCTCAACAAGGTGCTATCAAATATTTAAAAAGCATTATTGGTGTGATGCCCCAGTTAGGGTGCACCGTGCTGGCAGGTCCTTTGTATTCAACGGTAGGGCGGGCAGGTCCAGTGGCTGCAGAAGATTATAAACAGCAATGGCAAACAGTAGTGGGACACCTAAAAGAACTCTCGGCCTATGCGGAAAAAGCGGGCGTGAAGCTAGCTATCGAACCACTCAATCGTTATGAGACAGATTTTATTAATACCGCGACACAAGCGTTGAAAATGATTAAAGATGTTGGCAGTAAATCATTGCTTTTACATCTCGATACCTATCACATGAACATAGAAGAAAAGGACCCTGCAAAGGCGATATTGTCTGCGGGTAATAAGTTAGGTCATTTTCATGCATGTGGCTCTGATCGTGGTACACCTGGCGGCGACCAGATAAATTGGGACAAGATCATTGATGCACTTAAGACAATTAATTATAATGGCGATGTAGTGATTGAATCTTTTACACAGGATGTTAAGGTAATAGCCAAGGCAGCTTCCATCTGGCGCAAATTTGAACCTTCGCAGCAAGTGATCGCTAGTAAAGGTGTAGCGTTTCTAAAGGAGCAATTTGGGTAGATTTTTTTTTATTGTAAATCCTCATTTTAAAAATCCATGTCAGCAAAATCAATATGCGAAATTTTTTGAAAAATGTTATGTGCTCTGTACGGGGCTTGCTATATGCAATTTTTTTCAGTTTACTTTTCCTAATAGTTTCCTGCAATCCAACAGTTGATAAAACAGCTGTGGTCAAAAAGGATTCGCTGACTGAAGAACAGAGACACCTACCTGAAAATGCATTGAAAGGATTGTTGGTGGCTAAAGGTTTAGAAGTACAGCCTGTTGCCAGCGAGCCTATGTTAAAAAACCCTACTAACATTGATATTGACCATCGGGGTCGGATATGGGTTGTGGAGGCTTATAATTACAGGCCGAAGATTAATGGTAACCCTGTGAATCCGAAAGGAGATAGAATTGTGATTATTGAAGATATAAATGCTGAGGGACATGCTGGTAAAAGTAAAGTTTTTTACCAGGGCCCCGAGCTCAATGCCCCTTTAGGAATTTGTGTTTTAGGTGACCGGGTTCTCGTTTCACAAAGCCCGTATGTCTGGGCTTTTTATGACGATAACGGAGACGATTCTGCAGACCGTAAAGAAATACTTTTCCAGGGAATTGGAGGAGAGCAGCACGATCATGGCATGCACACTTTTACCTTCGGACCAGATGGAAAATTATATTTCAACTTTGGTAATGAAGGACGAACATTAAAAGACAAAAACGGAAAGACGGTTCGGGACCAGAATGGGGACGAAATTGGTCCGAAAAAATACAGGCAGGGAATGGTGTTCCGTTGCAACCCGGACGGCTCGCAGGTCGAGTGCCTCGGGAGTAATTTTAGAAACAACTACGAAGTAGCAGTAGATAGTTATGGAACCATGTGGCAAAGCGATAATGATGATGATGGCAATAAAGGAGTGCGCATAAATTATGTAATGGAATATGGAAATTATGGCTACCACGATGAAGTGACTGACGCTGCCTGGCAGGTTCCCCGGACCAATATAGAGGATTCAATTTACGATCGCCACTGGCATCAAAATGATCCCGGTATTATTCCAAATCTTTTACACACTGGTGCCGGCTCGCCTACTGGTATGATTATTTATGAAGGGGCATTATTGCCTCAGGAGTTTCAGGGCCAAATGATACACTGTGAACCGGGCGCTAATGTTGTTCGTTCGTATCCTGTAGTTAAAGATGGTGCAGGTTACAAGGCCAGTATCGTAAACATTTTACATGATGACGATGACCAGTGGTTTCGCCCTGCGGACGTGTGCACAGCTCCGGACGGTTCAATTATGATTGCCGATTGGTATGACCCGATTGTTGGTGGCCATGGAGCGGGTGACCAGGATCGCGGCAGAATTTACCGTATTGCTCCAGCAGGTAGTAAATTCTCCATTCCTCAATTTGACTTTGATACACCTGCGGGGGCTGTGGCTGCATTGCAAAATCCAAACCTGGCTACGCGTTTTCTTGCCTGGACTGCACTTCAGAAGATGGGAAAGACAGCCGTTCCGGAACTTGAAAAATTATGGCATTCAAATGGAAATACCAGGTTACGTGCCCGCGCCTTGTGGGTGCTTTCCAAAATGCAAACAGGGTCGTCATATATTAATGAAGCGATCAAAGATGGTGATCCTAATATCAGGATTACAGGTCTGCGTGCTGCCCGGCAGATCAGTAAAAATATATTACCTGTTATATCATCCTTGGTGAATGATAGCGATCCACAAGTGAGGAGGGAATGTGCAATTGCGCTACGTCATAATAAATCTCCTGAAGCGCCAAAGTTGTGGGCGACACTTGCTATGCAGTACCAGGGAAACGACAGGTGGTACCTGGAAGCCCTCGGCATAGGCGCCGACCGGCAGTGGGATCGATTCTTCAGCGCATATCTTGCTCAGAACAAGCAACCTCTTGAAACTGAGGCAGGCCGAGACATTGTATGGCGTTCCCGGGGAGATAATAGCCTGGATTATCTTGCTAAACTCGCTTCTGATTCGAATGCTGCGATGAATTCTCGTCTCCGGTACTTTCGATCTTTTGACTTTCATACTGGTTCTAAAAAATCACAAACGCTCTTGAAGATGCTTGCTGATAAAAAAGCAGGAAATACTGATTTTAATCTTTTGGTTTTACACCACCTTGATCCGGCAGTAGCGAAGGAATCATCGATCGCAAAAGCTGCGCTTGAAAAAGTATTACAAGCTAGTTACGGTAGCCCTGCCTATATCAGCCTCGTAAAGCAGTACAAGCTAAAGAGCGAAAATCCACGCCTGCAGAAACTGGCTCTTGCAAGGTATAACGAGCCTGAAGGTGTAGACGCTGTGCGGTTATTGATTGAATCTGGCGATAAAGATGTATTGCAGAAGATGCTCGGGCAAAGTCATGGAGATACCGCTTCCATGTTGATCACCGTGTTGGGCAGAACAGGTTATACTGAGAGCATCGACCTGTTGCAGGATGTGCTTTTGTCAAATAAATACGACACGGGTATGCGAAGTAAAGCCGCACAGATGATCGGCAAAAGTTATGGCGGGGAAGACCGCGTAATTGACTTATTGAAAGATAATATGGTGCCCACCAAATATATTCCTGCGGTGGTGAATAGTGTGAAGGAAGGACAGCGTAGCGGTATTTATAAGCAGGCAGTCACTTATTTGCCCGGTGCAAATAAGGTGGAAAGAAAACCTGTTCCTACAGTTGCATCACTCATGGAGCTGAAAGGCGATGCAGGGAATGGGATGAAAATTTTTCAAACTGTCTGTTCGGTATGTCACCAGGTAAAAGGCAATGGGACGGACTTTGGACCGAAACTTTCAGAGATAGGTTCAAAGTTGCCAAGAGAAGCATTGTTCAAATCGATCGTAAGCCCCTCTTCTGCAATTTCGTTTGGTTATGAAACATCACTGATAAATTTAAAAAACGGAACAAAGGCTACAGGAATTATCTTTAGCAAGACCGACGATGAAATTGATCTTAAGTATCCCGGAGGCACGAATCAGCAATTTCAAATCAATGATGTAAAAAATATAAAAGAATTGCCGGAATCACTTATGCCGGAAATGTCGGAATCTTTATCAAACCAGGATATTGCTGACGTTGTGGAATATTTGAAAAAACTGACGAAGAAATAATAATTACCTTAAGTTTTTAAATTCAAAATGAAAATCATGCACAGTGTAGTCAAAAATATTTTCCTCTTTTTTCTTTGCACAATAACGTTATTTTTTGTGTCCTGCAATTCTTCTAAGAATTCAACAAAAAATGGAAATAGTAAAACACAAAAAAATAAAATTGTATTCATAGCCGGAGCAGCGAGCCATGGCACCGGCGAGCATGAATATAGAGGCGGCTGCAGACTACTTGCGAAACTGCTGAATGAAAATGCGAACAATGTGGAGGCTCTGGTGTACGATGGCGAATGGCCAACTGATCCCACTGCGCTTGACGATGCAAAAACGATTGTTATATACGCCGATGGCGGAAACGGCCACATGATTATTCCTCACATGCAGGAGATGGATAAATTAATGAAGAAGGGAGTAGGAATTGTATTGCTGCATTATGCTGTTGAGATACCAAAAGGTGAACCGGGAAATTATTATTTAGATTGGCTAGGTGGCTATTTTGAAACTTATTGGTCAGTGAACCCATATTGGACGCCAACATTTGACAGTCTTCCAAAGAATGAAATCACCAGAGGCGTAAAACCTTTTTCAATAGATGACGAATGGTATTACCATATGCGCTTTCCGGAAAACATGAAAAATGTGACGCCGATATTAGTTGACCTGCCACCGAAATCAACTTTAAATCGTCCTGATGGTTCACATGATAATAATGCATTCGTACGTGCGGATGTTGACAAAGGCATCCCGCAAATAATGGCATGGAGTTTTGAGCGCCCGGAGGGGGGACGAGGCTTCGGATTTACCGGGGGACACATGCACAGAAATTGGATGAATGACGATTATCGTAAACTGGTACTCAATGCAATTCTGTGGTCTGCAAAAATCCAGGTACCGAAAAATGGAGTGAATTCAACGACACCCACCCAAAGCGAAATGAACAGCTTGTTATATAAAAAATAATGAAAGAATAGTATGGAGTTAAGGCTATGCAAGCTTACCGCGAAAAGTCTTGATGATGGATTAATTAACTAACCTGAGCATTTTTAGATAGCAAAGAAAGCTGCGTCCTAAAGTTAATCAGTAAGCTAAAAATTTCTTTAATTTATCAAATTGATTATCCTTTCGCATCTCAGCCAAGACGGCGACACTTTCTGGTAATTGAAGAACATTAAATTAAGTACTAAAATTTACTTTTAGATAGAGAATTGTAGTGAAATAATTAGCGAAAAGTGACGCTAAGAGTAATCGTTGAGTCGCCTGTTTCAACAGCCGATTTTTTTGTAAGTAATCAACTAATAAATCGGCAAGATATCTCGGAATTATGTGCTGTAAAGTTCGCTGCTTAAGACAGGGCTGATGGAGGCTTAGCGAGGCATAATAGTAGATCTGGTAATACTTTACCTACTCTAGAATATCCTGCACTTGGATTTTAGTAAAAAAAGCTAAAGTTAAATGCTGCTGTTCACACTGGATTTATATTGATGTGGGCTCTGGCCAATGTGGTCTTTAAAAACTTTACAAAAGTGAGAATCGGAGTTGTATCCACACATGTTTGCGATATATGAAACCGATCTATCCATTTCAATTAAGAGCTTACATGCATGTGCTATACGCAACTTAGTTAAATATTGGAAAAATGTCATCCTGGTGCGCTTTTTAAAAAACCGGCAAAATGATGGAATTGTTAGGCATGCTACAGTTGCGGCCTGTTCCAAGGTTATCTGTTCGTTAAGATTGTTCTTAATGAAATCAATCACGTCATTCATTCTGTCGGTCGTGCCCGGTATGGCAGTCGGATTATCATTGAGAATATAATTTTTTTCAGAAGATTCGGATATGATGTGCATGATGCGTAACAAGCCCTCAACTTTCTCAAATCCCGTTTTTTCTGTAAGCGAGATAAGTCTGTCGCCAATTTCTTTCCGGGTTTCTCCGTGGATAGATATACCTCTCTTCGATTGATAAATCATTTCTTTAACTTGATCCAATTCCGCAATATGATTAAACATCGGTTCAAATATCTTTGGATGGATATATGCTACAATACATCTAGCAATAAGATTTGGATCTTGTTTATGATAAGCAGGGTCACTCAGCCATAGGTGAGGAACATGGGATCCGATAAATACCATATCGCCCGGCCCAAAGTTTGCGACATTATTGCCTATTATTCTTTTACCGAAACTTTCCATTACGAAACTTAATTCAAATTCTGGATGTGAGTGAAAAGAAGGTTGTCCGTGATGAGGCGAATAAAGATAAGGCTGCTCTCTCAGTTCTATATGAAGAAAGTTATCAATAAATGGAGTAATTTGGGTTTCTAATAATCTCATAATCTTCTTGGTTTATCCGCAGTTGCACTTATCAGCCAGTTAGAACTCTTAATATATTTTTTGTGAAAACTACGAAATGTTCTTTTAATGCAATGTAAAAAGGGAAATGAATCTACGATAAAGAAACCCGAGCCGAAAATTTATCCTTCTTAAGTTTTTAAATCCGTCTCAAAGTATAAGACATACAAGAATGGTATTTAGTTGCATAAGCAGGATGATAACACGGCAGCATTACTTGATCGTTTTTCCGGTAATAATTAGTTTTCGACATTCAATGTACGAATATTTGCGGATAATTCATGTCGTTGCTTAGATGCATTTGGGAATTTTTAATTCGTTTGTCTAGAGATTGTTCGCGCCCTGTAGTTACTCTGCGAATTTTATCCATACTTATGAACGTGTGAATATTTGGTGAGTTGCGTTAATAATAGAAAGGGAAGAAGGCGTCTAACCAAAGAAAAAATTCAAAAAATGTCACCCACGATGGTTAAAAATTAATCACCTATCCAATCATTACTACGCATCCAGGCTTTACAGCGACCAAACCATTCGTCAAATGAAGGATATTTTGCGAACCCATGGTCACCCTTTGAATAAATATGTAATTCGGCGGGAATAGCATTTTTTTGTAGCGCTTCATAAAATTTAATGCTATTACCTACAGGCACCCATTTGTCATCACCAGCATGCACAAGAAAAGCAGGAGGAGTAGCTTTGGTGACCTGAAGTTCATTTGAATAATATTTTTTTTTGTGCGTAGAGGCTCCTGCTCCCAAAAGATTACGCATGGAACCTTCGTGTACAAGACCTTTCTGAAAGCTAATAACAGGATAAGCAAGGATCATAAATGCTGGCCGCACTATGATACCATTGTCTTTTTCAATTAATATATTATTAAAGTGTGTGCCGGCAGTTGATACTAAATGGCCGCCTGCAGAGAAACCCATCATGCCTATTTTATTAGTATCAATTTTATATGCATCAGCCATCAGCCGAACTTTGTGTATTGCCTGTTGAGCATCCTGCAAAGGACCCAACGCAGTGTTCTGCATTATTTTTTTATCGGGAAGCCGGTATTTAAGTACAAAGGCAACTATACCATTTTCAGCCAAAGCTTTTGCGATTGTATAGCCTTCTCTTTCTAACACGAGGCTACCATAACCTCCCCCGGGACAAATAATGACTGCAGTTCTTCCTGGTTTTCCCCTTGCTGGCAAGAAAACAGTAAGAGTAGGCCTGCTTACTTTCTTCACGGCATCTGTATTTCCGGTTTCTTCATCAGGGCCTGGAATAGAACCCGGAATTGCACCATTATATAACGGAATAACACCCTGTGCGAAAATGGGCGAGGTATGAAGTAAAATCAGGAAGGAGCACAGCGATGCAATGCGGTAACAGCTTAAAAAAAATGCAGCGTATTTATGTAATGCTATTTTCAATATATTTTTATAGAAGTTTCCATACTAATTACAAAATCAACATGACAAAAGTTTGGCTTGTCGAAAGACTTTCCAAATTGAAGTTAATTTGCTGCTTCAATATTCTATAAATTACAATTCTCTGATCCAGATATTCCGAAAACTCACCGGGTTGCCATGATTCTGTATAAGCAGTGGTTCTTTCCCGTGCACATGATAAGATCCGATACCGATATATTCTGTTGAACCGAAAAGGGTTCCATGATTTTGAACCAGAGTGCCATTATAAAAAATAGTTACCGTTGCGGGATGTGTTACATTTCCATCGTTATTGAATATCGGGGCCATAAATACTACATCATACGTTTGCCATTCACCTGGTTTACGGCTGGGATTTACTAAAGGAATCAGTTGTTTATACATGCTGCCAGCCTGTCCATTAGAATAGGTGGGATTGTTATAAGAATCGAGTACCTGCAGTTCATATTTCCCCATAAGCAGTATGCCACTATTTCCACGGCCCTGTCCATCACCCTTCACTTCAGCCGGAGTTCGCCATTCAATATGAAGCTGGCAGTCGCCAAAACTTTGTTTGGTTACAATATTCCCTGATCCAGCGGTTATCGTCATAATCCCATCTTCAACTTTCCATTTTATTGGATTCCCGTCCTGTGTTTGCCATGCCGATGTGTTTTTTCCATCAAATAAAATAATGGCATCAGAAGGAGGTGATGCATCTGTAGGTCCGGCGTTTACCACTCTCACTTCAGGTTTCCACACTTCGGTAAGAGGCGCTTTATTTTCAGCGTCTTGTGCTTGTATTGAATATGCAATGAAACATAAAATAAAAGTTGTAAGAATACTTTTCATAGAGGGTTTTGTTTTTTTGCAGAAATTAAAATGGTTTAGTCCAGGGTGAATTGATGAAGAAAAAATATTGTTTCACCTTTGTTATTTTCAAATAGTTATTTTAGAATTAAGTCGATCAGTCTACAATTTTCAGCATGGGTACTGGCGTAATTTTATTGGTTGGAGTTTGCCTGCGACGCATGTAAAGAACTAGTCCGGCAAAGGCAACAGTAAGAATGATGGGAATAATTAACGTCGCCTGTAACACCTCAGGTCCGGCTGCACTTTTTGCCTGGAACAAAATGTTCGACATTTCAGAACTCTGATCTGCCTTGATATATTCTTCTAAATTTGATCCCACAGGCAATTTTTGAAGCACCATGTCATCGTAAAATTTGCCCATAAACAAAGTATAGACAGAGACTGCAAACATGCCGATTCCTCCCATAATGTTTATACCAAGAGCGCCAGATTGCGGAATATTCTCAGATACAAAACCGAGCATCGTGGGCCAAAAATAACAGACCCCCATACCAAATATTATGGCTGCCACAAAAATTAAATTACCGGAAGCAGTACTTAGCAGGTAAAGGCCAATTACGGATAAAATTGCTGATATAAGCAATAGTCCTTGGGGAGAAAATCGGTGAACCACAGGCCCCGCAAAGGCGCGGCCAATGACCATTACCCCTGTTGTCAACGTTAAAATGAGCAACGAATTTTCCGTAACATTTTTTAACAATAATCCTATCCATTGGCTGGTAAACAATTCAGTAATGGCAGTACCAATCATACAAATGAACATGAAGAGAAATAAGGGAGAGACTATAGAGCGATACATTGTTTTTGAAGAAACACCCGACGCCACTCTTTCAGTAACTGGGAATTTGAGACGTGAAAATAAGTAGCCATATATAAGCGTAGGCAGAATCATCATACCGACTTGCACTTTCCACCCTAGTCCTATTTTATTTAAGAGTAAGACAATAACGGTTCCAATAACAATACCGCCGGGAAACCATAAATGAAAGTGATTCAATTTCGTTGTTTTATTTTCAGGATAAATTGCGGTTACCAATGGATTGCAGGCGGCTTCAACTGTCCCATTAGCCAATCCTATAAGCAAAGTTGAAATAAATAAGCTCCAAAAGCCCTGAGCGAAAACAGTTAATAAAATGCCTGCCAGGTGAAAAATAAATGCAGCAATAAGTAAATTTTTCATTCCTATTATGTCCACAACCATCCCTCCAATAATGATCGCCAACGGAAATCCCCAGAAAGCTGTAGCTGTTATAGACCCCAATTCGGCAACCGTTAAATTGAAGTCAATGCCTAATTGATTGAGAATGCCAGCCCTTATCCCAAAAGATAAAGCGGTAACGAGCAAGGCTAAGCAACTTGCTATGAAAAGTTTATTCTTATCAATTGTGTGCATAAAAGTAACTGTTAGTTAAAAGGTTTTTAGTTAAAAAAATTTCGGGCGAGTATATAAATGGTGGGGATGCAGTCTGTAAATTTTCATATACTTGAACCCAAAAATGTGGCGCTAAAATAAATTAGTACCTGCTTGGTAACTATCGTTATTTTACCAGAAACTATCGTGAAATATGCATAATGAAATTTGAGTAAGTTATAATTGTAAACGAGATCACGGAATATAAATAAATCTCGCTCCTTCCAATTTTCAGTTCGACAGGATCTTGTTTTATTCTATTTTAAATTGATTTTTTTCGGTTATTCCAATCCAGTCATCAGTGCGAAAAGGAATAGCAGGGAAGCCTTGCCGGTTATATAAATTTGCCTCAGGCATATCATCAGCCCAACCGTATCTGGCAGCGACAGGTGTCTTAATTGAGTCGCTATATACTACCACTTTTCCATCATTTATATATGCCTGCGCATAATGAAATCTTCTATCAGCGCCGGCGATTTCAAATCCCTTAATGTAGTTATACTTGTCTTTTATAAAATAGCCTGAATCATTGTTGGAAAAAGAAATGATGATCTTATTATCTTCAGTTTTCATTGACTGGTACATGGGGCCTGTGTATGCGATATTTTTATTGTAAAGATTGTGTAGTGCAATTGCAGCCAGTCTCAGGCCTACATCCTGTTTATTTTTTGGATGGATGTCGTTCGATTCGCCTATGTCAAGCGTAACAGCCATTCCGGTATTTGGCACGGAAAGGGTTTTGGTTTGCGACTCCCTCAACTCTGCCCAACTGCTTCCGGAATTACTATTGCTATTGGCTGCATTGAAGCTGGCAAGCTGTACAAAATAAAATGGAAAGTCGCCCTGCTTAAAGCGATTTCTCCAGTCAGCAATCATTAAAGGAAATGCTGTTTGGTATTGCCAGGCGCGTGCGGCATTAGATTCTCCCTGGTACCAGAGCGCTCCTTTTATAGCGAAAGGAATCAGCGGATGAATCATCGAGTTGAAAAGCAGCGAAGGATAACTGTTAGGGTTAACTGTATTTTTTTTAAGGCTCTCTATTTTGTAAAACCATTCACCCGCAAGCGGAATGGTCTTATTGCTGCATACAAGGTTCAATTCATAAGGCTTTCCAAAAAAACCCCCATTGCCACTGCCATCCGTTACACGCACGGCCACAATGTTGTCGCCTTCTTTTAAAACACCAGTCGGAATTTCGTATTGTCTCGAAATATCATAGCTTTTTGTAATTCCGGCCAATTGGCCATTTACATAAGTTTCATCCATATCATCTATCGTGGAAAGGTTGAGCACTGCCGGCTTTGTAATATCATCTTTATCAAGTTTGATTATTTTTCTGAACCAGATGGTACCGTCAAATTTTTCAAGTCCATTTTCATTGAAACTTCCCGGCAGCATCATTTTTTTCCACTGGCTGTGATCATGGGAAAGAGATTTAAAGTCTTCGGCAGATAGCCTATGTTCCAAGGCGCCTTGTTTAGCTTCTATTTCTTTTTTAAGAGCCTGGTATTCGTTTTCATTTTGTGCCTGGATATTATTAAAAGGCTTTGTATCAAATACGCTTTTGAAATCATTATTGCTTTCGAGGGCTTCACGGCTTATCCATGTTTCGATTATAGTTCCTCCCCATGAGGTATTAATAATTCCCACCGGAATCTTTAATTCCTCATATAATTTTTTAGCGAAAAAATATCCTACTGCTGTAAATTCCCCGACTGTGCCGGGGCTTGCATTTTCCCATGCTCCGCCAGGTAGATCATCTGCAGGTGCAGCCCCAATCACATCAGGAACTTCAAATTGTCTTATTTCAGGAAAATTCCCTTCACTTATTTCCTGGGCTGCATTTTTACTGCTGTTAACAGTCATCTCCATATTTGATTGTCCGGAGCAGATCCAAACTTCACCGATTAAAATATTTTTTAAAACGATTTTATTTTTACCCGTTACTGAAACTTGGAAAGGGCCTCCGGCTGGTTCAGCATTCAATGTGATTTTCCATTTTCCACCTTTGTCTGCTTTCGTATTCTTCAACTGATCTTTAAACGCAATGGTTACTTTTTCACCAGCATCGGCCCATCCCCAAACAGGAATAGGCTTCCCTCGCTGCAACACCATATTGTCTCCAAAAATTTTTGGAAGCTTCACATCCGCTTCAGCATTGAGGCTTAAGATAAGTATCATTGAAAACAGTAAGATATTTTTCATACTAAATGATTTTGTTTTACCTGGCCCAATCTTAAGATTTGAATGATCATTCTCAAAAGGCGTTTTGACTCCTCAGCATCTCTACTCTTGTTCGCTAACACCAATGTTACTTTATAATCATTCCAGGATTTAGCAGTTTTATTCACCCAACGATATTAAAATAACATGTCACTGTCAATGCCCACCCAAAAACAACTTGTTCTTTCGTCGTTTCATATCGGTCCTTTCCTAAATAGCATAGAATGCGGTACAATGAAGAAGAGGGTATTTTTCTCAATTTTAATGCTCATTTGACTAAAATGTGAACGACTGAAATATGGAAAGCAAAGATTTTATCTGCACTGAACAACAGATTAAGAAAACTCAATTTAAAATTAATAACTCTACCGAAACTTTGTATTGTAGAATTATCTTAATATGTCGTAAAATATTCACAAAGAAAATCTCAACAATTCATTAGCGTATAATTTCTACTTTGTTGTTAAGTGTCAATCATAGAAGAAGTGAGCGGTGTCTGCAGCTTTGAAATTAAGCAACGTATTCTTACATTTCTGAACTGCCTTTACGATTTTCATCCCGCCAGATCACGGGTAGGCAAGTCAATAATGGTACAAATTTCGGCGTGCCGATTATTATATAAAAATCACGATGGATTTTATCTGATGGGCGGCTAAAAAATATACCGATAAGGGTGGCTTGTGAATTACGAGAGAAATTTTTTCATACAAATTTTGAGAAAAGCTTACGGCGCAAACAAAAAAAAGTGAGAAAGATTATCAGCCTAAAAGCTTTGGCAGTAAATAAAATTATAGAAGGCACCTCTTTTTCGTTGACTATTTTCTTGGTGCCTAAATAAGTAAGAAAAAATAAAATTGCTTTTAAAAATGTATCTTGTCAATTTTAATTATTACTATAGTTATTAACTATAGTGAGAGAGAAATTCATAAAAATACTTCCTTCATGAAATCACGTTTTCTTAGGTGCATTTATGCAATAGCAATATGCCTGTTCTTATTTTTATCTGCATCGTCCCAATCTTACGAAGATCAATACCGTCAGCCCCTGGATGCTGTTTTGAAATTAATTGAAAACCGTTTTCATGTTAAGCTTCAGTACTCTGACGATATAGTTAAAGATAAAATGGTCACGTTTGCAGGCTGGCGTTTTAGGACTGATCTTATCGCTACACTCAATGGTATATTGCCTCTTCACGACCTGGTTTGTGACAAGGAAAACGATACGCTCTATAGAATTAAACCTTTTGCATATTGGCAAAAGCCAGTGGGAGAAGGTAAAGCGCAGCTCGATTCTCTTTTGACTTCTTACACAACAATACCACAGTGGGAAAGTAGAAAATCTGATTTGCGAAAATGTATTATTGAGACATTGGAGTTGGATAAATTGCCTCCACGACCATCCACTCTACCCATCATAACCAACAAAAGAAAACTAGACGGATATTCAATAGAAAACATCGCAATCGAAACTTTGCCCGGATTATTTATATGTGGCTCAATTTACCGGCCTCTAAAAAGTAAAGGTAAACTCCCCGTTGTTTTAACGCCCAATGGTCATTTCGCAGGGGGCCGTTATCGCAGCGATGAGCAATATCGTTGCGCCATGCTGGCAAAGATGGGAGCCATAGTCTTCAATTACGATCTTTTTGGATGGGGAGAGTCAAGGCTTCAAGTTCAGGAAAGCGATCATTACACAAGCACGGCAATGATCGTCCAGGTAATGAATAATTTCAGGATTCTTGATTATGTTCTTTCTCTTAAAGAAGTGCATATTGCTCGCATCGCCATTACAGGTGCCTCGGGTGGAGGCAGTCAAACGATGTTACTTACAGCATTGACTGACAAGATCAAAGTAAGTGTACCCGTCGTAATGTTATCATGTTATTTTTCTAGTGGCTGCCCTTGCGAGACCGGCCTCCCTATTCATTTTTGCGGCAGTGGAACCAATAATGCGGAAATTGCCGCTATGGCTGCTCCACCGCCTCAACTTGTAATATCAGATGGAAATGATTGGACAAAAAATGTGCCCCAAATTGAATTTCCATACCTGCGAAAAGTATATGGCTTATATAATGAAACCGGCAATATAAAAAATATACACTTGCCTACGGAGCGACATGATTACGGCTTGATAAAAAGAAAAGCATTGTATGAATTTCTTGCCCAACATTTGAACTTATCTCTTGGCAACATAAAAAGCAAGTCAGGGGAAATAGATGAATCTTCTTGCAAAATTGAAGATGAGCAGGAACTTTATGTGTTTGGTAAAAATGAGGAGGGTTTACCAGAAAGGGCTATAAAAGATATTAATAATCTTAAGAAGGTTTTAAATGCATCTCTGAAGTAGCGTTATTTTTAAAAAATAAAGAGGCTGTTTTTTTTGGACCCAAACTTAAACAGAACTAACTTTTTTATGAAAGAGCTTAGGTAGTATAGAAATTAAAAAATAGAAAGATGAATTATAATGACGTCAGCAGGAAAATATCGATCCTGGTATTTCACATACTTTTCTTCATACAAATAGTTCCTGCGCAGGGGTCAGGCAATATTTGTAACCTTCATGTAAAAGTTCTCGAAAATAATTCGGTGTTGCCTTGCAATGTCCGCTTAAAAGATGAAAAGGGAATTTATTGGTATCCTGATTCGCTTTATAAATGGAAAGACTTCAATGGAAAAGTATTTGAAGAATTTCCGATCGATGGAAAATTTGATATACAGCTGCCTTACGGCAATTATCATTTTGAGGTGAGCAGGGGACCTGCTTATAAGACGTTGGCAGGCGTTCTTCCCGTTAATAAGAAGAAAATAAAGCGAGAATGGCGACTAGAAAAATTAGTTGATCTTAAACAACGAAATCTTTATGCTGGTGATATGCATATTCACAGGAAAATAGATGGCGTCCCTTTGTTGATGATGGCATCCGATTTAAATGTAGGAGAACTTTTTACTTCTTGGAATGACCTGTATCCAGCCGATAAAGCGAAACTTTATAACGGCCCTGTGAAATTTGACGATGACCGTTATTACGATCCCACGGCTTCCGAGGATGAAAGGGGAGGTGGCGCATTATTATTCTTCAATCTTTCTGCTCCGGCTGATTTCAGTAAAAAGCAGATGGAATATCCGCCATTAACGAAATCAATTTATGATGTTCTCGAAAAAAATAAAAAGGCGTGGGTGGATTTGGAAAAACCATTTTGGATGGATGTGCCCATTTTGTTAGCTACGAATAAAATTAATTCTATTGGTATAGCAAATAACCACATGCTCTGGAATGGAATATTTGATACAGAAGCATGGGGTAAAAAAAGAGATTCGACAAAATATCCTTCGCCGCTTGGAAATGCTTATTGGACGCAGGATATATACTATCAGATATTGAATGCCGGTTTTCGTATCCCCCCTTCAGCCGGCAGCGCCTCTGGTGTTTTATGGAACCCGGTTGGCTACAATCGGCTGTATGCTTATGTAAATAAGCCATTTACTTATGATAAATATTGGGAGGCCATCAAGGAGGGTAAATGTTTTGTATCAAATGGGCCATTGCTACTTTCCACTGCAAATGAGCAACTTCCCGGACATATATTTAAAGTTCCTGAAAACGGTAAATTAAATATCAATATTGAATCAGAGATCTATAGCAGGGATTCAATCACGGCCTTAGAATTAATTAAGAATGGAGAGGTGTACGCCAATATTCCCGCAAGCGCTATCACGAAAAATAAATTTACGACGCAAATTAATTTCGACAGAAGTGGCTGGTTTCTATTAAGGGCAATTTGTGCAAATGGCAAAAACTTTCGATTTGCTTCTACTGCTCCCTTCTATGTAGAAGATCAAAAAAACGAAAAATATATCAGTGCTGCATCCTGTAACTTCTTTTTAAATTGGAATACCGAACGGGAATCTTCGATAAAAAATATCAGCGAAGACAAAATGAAAGAGATACTTCATTACATCATTAAAGCCAAAGATTTTTGGAATGAATTATTGAGTAAGGCTAATGCTGATTAAGAATTTGTTGTACAATCTTGATGGCCCACGATAAGCGTCTGAATACTTCTTTACACTATCCAATTTGTGTAAGCAGGTCAAATATTTTGGAAAACGAGTTGCCAGTCTGACGAAGTTAGTTGCGTTCTACGTTAGAAGATTTTAATTTTTCGCATTAAGCAAGCATTAAAGTAACATAAGTAAGTGTATCGAATAGAGAAATATGCATTTCAATATGATTTACTTAGCGACAAAACAGACTGCATCGCATAACTAGCAATGTCTTTCAAAGGCATAATTTTATCTACTGCATTTAATAAAATAGCCTCTTTCGGCATGCCAAATACAACCGATGATTTTTCGTCCTGGGCAATAGTTTTCGCTCCGGCCTGTTTCATTTCGAGCAACCCTTTTGCACCATCGTCACCCATTCCCGTTAGTAATATGCCAATGCTATTTTTACCCGCATATAGGGATACAGAACGGAAAAGCACGTCAACCGAAGGGCGATGACGGTTAACTAAAGGACCATTTTTAACCTCAACATAATACTGGTACCCTCTTTTTTTCAATAGCAAATGATGATTTCCTGGAGCAATTAGTGCGACTCCTTGTTTTACCACATCGCCGTTTTTTGCTTCCTTCACCAAAATTTTACAAGTTGCATTCAATCGTTCAGCGAATGACCTGGTAAAGTTTTCAGGCATGTGCTGAACTATAACTATCCCCGGGGCCTCTGCAGGCAAGGCTTCCAAGAAAACACTTATTGCTTTTATTCCTCCTGTTGAAGCGCCAACGGCAATAACTATGTCATTGGTTTGTGTAAGGTTTTTAGGCTTTGTTGGGTTCAAAACCGCATCCGCTGAAAATTTGGCTGGAATCATGGGAGGCCCCGCAATTAATTTTTTACTAAGTTTTGCTTTGGCTACTTTTTTAATTATCTCCCTGATTTTTATTTGATTTTCTTCATCAATATTATTTGTTTCAAATACTTTTTTTGTCATTACTTCTACAGCGCCACAGCCAAGTGCCTGTAAAGTTAGCTCCATATTATTCTCCAACTTTTGTGAAATTATGATTACCGGGATCGGATGCTGGGACATTATTTTTTTCAGAAAAGTTATTCCATTCATCCTGGGCATCTCAATATCAAGTGTTATAACATCAGGTATTTGGGTGGTCATCTTTCCCGCTGCAATGTAAGGGTCAGAAGCAGTGGCCATAACCTCTAGGCCAGGATCTGCACTCAATATCTGGGTTAGGCATTGCCTGAAAATTGCAGAATTATCAACAATCAGCACTTTTATTTTTTCATTCATCTTCTGAAATGTTAAGCTTACTAATTTGCTGATCTATGAATTTTGTATCACGATTAATATAACTAATTAATACAACCCCCGAGGCTGAATTAAAAATTACTTTCCGGCCACATCCTCCACCAACACTATAACTGATAATGGGTATATTTTCTGCCTTCAACATATCCTGTGCAAGGATAATATTGCGTTGTCCAATATTGAATGCCCCCGTTGAATGTGCAATATCGCTGCCTCCAAATATTTTTGCTTTTATATTTTTTTTCTCACTTCCCATTTTTCTCATTCGTATTACAAGCTCCGCAGTGGCAATATTTCCATATTTAAAGGAAAGACTAGGTTCTTTATTTCCCTCAGGTAACATGTAGTGATTGATGCTTCCATGCTGCAAAATGGGATCCCATAAAAAGACGGCTATGCATGAGCCTAAAATTGTATCGACAATATGAGGCGTCCTGCTGGAGAATATTCTGCCCGGATACAAATAGTATTTGTCAATCCTAATATTCGTATGCTGAATTACGGGCGTCATATTTTTTTGAAAGTTGTAGGTTGTATTTGAGTTAATGGCAGGTTCATATTTGAAATAGACTCCGAATGCCCTAAGAAAAGGTAGCCTCCGTGCTCTAATTTTGAACACAACTTGAGAATTACTTTTTCCTGTGTTGGCCTGTCAAAATAAATTAAAACATTCCTGCAAAAAATTGCGTTGAAATTATGTGCAATTGAAAAATTGTCATCTAAAAAATTGAATCTTTTATAATTTACTTTTGATCTCAGTTCCGGGATAATACGAACCGTCTTTTTTTGCTCATCCTTACTCTTAAGTAAATATTTCTTCTTTAAAATAAATGGAATAGGAGAAGCTTTTTCTTGAGTATAAACCGCAGTAGTCGCGGCATTCAAAGCTCTGCTTGAAATATCTGTAGCGAGTATATTAAAATCAAAACCTGGATATTTTACTGAAAATTCACTTAAGACCATTGCCAGGGTATAAGGTTCTTCTCCGGTAGAGCATCCTGCGCTCCATGCTTTAAATGGCTTTGCTGAGGAATCGTTATTAAGAAATTCAGGCAAAATATTATTCGACAGGAAGTCAAAATGTACGGCCTCTCTGAAAAAATCTGTTTTGTTAGTAGTAACTACATCAATCATGTGAACAAGCTCCAATTGCTGGCCTTCCTTGCTAAAAACATATTCACAATACTGCCTGAACGAACTAATGTTCAATACCCTTAGTCTTTTTTGCAAACGACCTTCAAGCATCGTCTTTTTTGAAACCGGAAGTCGTATTCCATAATTGTGAAGTATAAAACCGCTAAGCTTGTTGAATTCAATATTAGTCATCAGAATAACTTTTTTATCATCAGTTACTTCACTAAAATTTTTCATATTCTTCATCTAAAACATCCATGTTTAAACTAACACCATTCATCAAGCCTTTGCCGTTAGATTTAAATTTACCATTCGTGCCGGTTTTCTTTTCTGTTCCATTTTTATACGAGTAATTAGAACGTTTTTGAAGGTTTACAGGTTTATAATTAATATCATGGTCAAATTTGAAAAAGGAAATTATTTCTTTTAACTGGTCAGCTTGAGAAGACA
>JBKJRY010000391.1:0-6994 GCA_046593045.1 Chitinophagaceae bacterium
AGTAAATCCGGTTCAGTAAGTAAATCCGTTTTCAAAGCATCAGTGCGCTGCAGATTTTCTTTTACATCATTTTGGTAGCCTTTTTCAAAACGATAGCTTCCATAATTCAATACTATAGCAGCAAGAATAATTATGTTGGCAATAGTTCCAAATTTTGCATCTTTCCAAACAGTAAAAATTAGTATTTGTGAAATGATAACTGCTGTTAATCCAAAAACTAACCATGCATCTTTCTTTAACAAGAATAAAATGGTAGTGGCAATAAACAAAAACACAGTTGCCAGCCAAAGCATACCTATTGGTTTTGAAATTCCTTTGGTGATTTGGGTAATGTTGCCATAGTTAAATGCTTTTGCAAACCCCATGAAATGAATCAGGCCATGAACGAGGATGATAAAAGCTAAAAAGTATTTAAGCATGATTTAATTTTGAATAGTATTTATAAAAAAAAATTTCTTTGTTTTAGGTGTTCTTGCCTGCCAGTTCTTTTTTTAAAGAAAGAAGGGAACTTCCGACCGCACTAAATCATTTTTTTTACCTGTTGCTATTTTTTCTCATTCCAATTAATGCTTACAATGATTTCATTTCTTCTCCTCCAAAATTGATACGGTGCGTTATAGCCTAAAAAGCGAAAGTTTCCGTAATACTCAATTCCATTCGTCTTCAATGCACTTTCCAATTTGGTAGCGTAATTTTTAATTTTTTCGTCATTGGCATAACCATCAAACCGAATGACTGCTACGTATTCTTCGGTAGTGGTTTTAATGGTTATAGATGAATCGTTTGGTTTGGGTAAATTATCCTCATTATAGTTAGAAGGCATAACAAAACTCATGGATGATTGGGAATCATTTATGTCCATATGCACAGGCGTTGTCATGGCAATATTTTTATTAGCGTTATTCCCTCCAAAAATAAATGAAGCCAATTTTCTAAATCCTGCTGAGGATAATTCTTTGTACGTTTTTGCGTCCATTCTAGTGGTGGCTGTCGTAGCTGAAGGATATAGGCGTATCTCAAAATCTTTTGTTGTTTTAATAATTCTATACCGTTGTGTTTCTGTATTTGCCATTGTAAAATATATTTGAGATAAAATAAATAAAGTAGTAAAAATTACACCTATAATTAAAGCTAATTTCATGTTGAATTATTTGATTACTGTAATAACCTCGCTTAACGACTCTTTCAAATTTTTTAATTTAATTTCCACAATTTGTTTAGCCACGTTATTACAACTTCATTCATCAATCTATGGTTGTCAACCTGACAATGAGAACCTGCACCTTCTTCATTTGTAAAAACATGAAGTGCTTTTTCTTTTGAGCCGATATTCTGTATAAAATCTTTTGCCTGCTTGTCAAATTCTTTGCCTTCTCCTTCACTCGCCAATGCTAATGTCGGACAAGTAATTTTGCTTTCTAGTCCTTCAATTGTATAGTTTTTCAAAATATTTATTCCGTCTTTAAAAGTTTTAGTGCCACCCTCCCAAAGTAAAAGGTCAAGTGTTGCTCTGTCCGAGTAACTCATTAAATACTTTTTAAAAAAGTTTAATAGCCAATCAGGAAGTTTAAATATAAAATTTGGAAATACGCTGATAAGCATTTTGTGTATATTGGTTAAAGGGGAGTTTGGAATGATGGCTTTTATTCGTTTGTCAAAGATCGCGGCACGAGCAACCAAATAACCACCGAAGCTAATTCCTAACATAGTGATATGTTCTGTATCAATATCCCCTCTGCTACACAAAATATCTAATGCTTTTCCAATAGGAATTTCACTATTGAACATCATGGTGAGTCCACTTGTATACATGGTAGAAAAATTGCCCGGACCTTCATACAAGAAAACACTATAACCATTTTTAAGTGCGTATGCTCCAACCCAGGAATACATTTCAGAGTTAGAACCTTCTCCACCTGTAACAAGAAAAATAACCGGACATACTTTGTCTTTTTTAGCTGGTATAAAATAGCACGGCAATATTTTATTGTTTAACTCTACTTCAATTATTTCCAAGGGACAGTCGAGTAATGCACCTCCCTTTTCAAAACAGTCAACCGAAAGTTTCCAAAATTCTTTATGTCTAATGTCAAGTGGATTTAAAGTAATCATAGCCGATTTAAAGTAGGTAGAGGCTCTGAAATAATTCTCTCTGGCTCTTACTAAATCGTCATCTTCATTTGCAACATTTACCCGTTCTAAATTGAGATTGCCTATTGATTGCCATTGTTTAATGAATGTCTCATTGTCGTCATTTTTAGTATTTTGAACTACCCTTAAACATTCTCCAATAGTTGCGCCGTCATCATAAACACCCATTAGTGCACGAAGAACTGTAAAGTTCATTTCTTGATTTTTAAAAAAAATATATTTAGCAGTTCCTCTTCCTTCTTTTTTTGCCATTTTCTTTTTTTCTTTTGCTATTTTTTACCTTCTCACAAACCAAGCAACTGGCCGCCTTAATGAAACTGGTTCAGGATAATTTTTTAAATATCCCATCCGCAAAGTAAACTGTATGTTATCTGTAATGCCAATGGATTGATTAATGATTTGCCTGGTGGATGCTTCTTCCAAAATCTGTGACATAGGATGTATAGCAATGCCTTTGTCCCGTACTTTTAAAAATAACCGTTGCATTCGTTTGCCGGTTTCTAATAATGTTGCCACCGAATTATCTTTGCTGGTAATTAATAACCACCCTGCAGATTGAGATACCTGCTTTACAACATTTTCAATATTTTTATCTTTGAAACTATTTTTCATAACACTGCTTTTGTTATAAAAATTGCGCACTACAAATCCTGATATTCCTTCAATTTCCATACTGGCAGTTGTTAACCCATCCATGTTTTTTGCTGCATCCTTACTGCTGAATCTTATCCACTCTGCTAACTCCTTTTCTGCAGCATCACAGTAAGATTGGATTTTATTTGCTTCAATGGTTTGTTCATTTAAATACGCATATTCTTTTGAGCCACTTTGTATAAAATTGAAAAAATCATTTTCTTCAGTAAATAAAAAATCTGCATCTTCTTTTTTCAATGTATTATTCAAAAAATTTGAGCGAACCGTTCTTCTGTTTTTAATTTTATTGATGTCAAAAGTGGCTACAGTATTTGCTTTGGTGAGTTTTACTTCCAGCACATTTTCATCCTGGTTAGTTGTGGCTAATATTGTAAAAGCACAATTGTACCCAGCAATGGCTGCGGCATATTCCAGTGTTTGTGCAAATGCACCGATAGATAAAATGGTTTCTCTCTGTGTTGGATCAACGGCAGGCAGCCACCGGCTTCTATCATTTTCTATTATCCAGTGGAAGGGTTCTATATATTTTATCCGCCACGGCTGTGTATTGTGTCCACTCGGTGCAAGAGAAGCGATCAGAAAAATCTCTTTTTCATCAGGCTTAAGGGGAAGGACGGTTTGTATTTCCGCTGTACTATCTCCCCTTTCAAAATTATTTTTATCACTCAGCAAATAAGAAGATACACCAGCTATAACTATTGTTCCACCTGCAATACCTAAAAATTTTCTCCTTTTCATATACTGATTTTTTATTTCCTCTTTTTTCGAAATTTTCTTCACCAAAAGGCATTTAATCGCTTACTTAATTGAAATGATTCACTCAGAAAGTTTATCGGTATTTACCGATACATTGATCTGTAAATTCAAATGAATACATCGCCTGCTATTCCTGTTTAGCTCTTTGAAAAATAATCCCTCACAAAAGCCTTCTCCTGGTTCTCAGTTATTTTATCGCTTGATTTTGATTCAATTTTTATTTTTGAAAAATTAATATCTGCATGATCCATCCAAATGCCTAATTTTTTTTCTGCTGTCATTTTTTTTATTTATCTGCAATTTAAAAATCTATTTTTTTGAGCCTGATATACTCCATTTCCAATTCTTTATTTCATCCATATCAACCCCATTTTTATAGATGTATTTTCTATGTTCAATAAGTTTGTTTTTCATTTCTTCTTTTAAATAAGCGCCTTTATCCTCTAACTGCGGCAATCTGTCAACGACATCCTTCACCAAATCAAACCGGTCAAGCTGGTTTAATACTGTCATGTCAAAAGGAGTTGTAATTGTGCCCTCTTCTTTATATCCTCTTACATGAATATTATGATGATTGGTACGACGGTAAGTTAGACGATGTATCAACCACGGATAGGCATGAAAGGCAAAAATTACCGGTTTGTTTTTGGTGAAGAGCGCATCAAAATCTTTATCGTTTAATCCATGCGGATGTTCACTTTCAGGCTGCAGTTTCATTAGGTCAACCACATTTACCACGCGTATTTTTAAATCAGGCAATTTTTCTCTTAAGATAGAAACTGCTGCCAATGTTTCCAGTGTTGGCACATCGCCAGCGCAAGTCATTACTACATCTGGTTCTGTATTTTCATCATTGCTTGCCCATTCCCATATACCAATGCCTTTCGTGCAATGCACCACTGCTTCATCCATAGAGAGCCATTGGGGTGCAGGATGTTTGCCTGCAACAATCACGTTCACATAATGACGGCTTCTTAAGCAATGATCCATTACAGATAAAAGACAGTTGGCATCAGGTGGTAAATAGACCCGCACAACTGACGCTTTTTTGTTTACTACATGATCAATAAAGCCGGGATCCTGGTGAGTGAAACCGTTATGATCCTGCCGCCACACATGTGAAGCAAGCAATATATTTAATGAAGGAAGTTTTTTGCGCCACGCAAGTTTTGATGTTACCTTAAGCCATTTGGCATGCTGGTTAAACATCGAATCAATAATATGAATAAAGGCTTCGTAGCAATTAAACAGTCCATGCCTTCCCGTTAGTATATAACCTTCCAGCCAGCCTTCACATTGATGCTCACTAAGCATCTCCATTACACGTCCATCTTTTTCCAGGAACTGATCTGTATCTATTGTCTCGGCTTCCCATTGCCGGTTGGTAACTTCAAATACAGCATTGAGCTTATTGGAAAGCGTTTCATCAGGTCCAAATAATCTAAAATTTCTTTTGTCAAGATTTAGCTTAATTACATCTCTTATAAATTTACCCAGGACCAATGTATCGCCTGGCCCTGTTTCGCCACGGCTTTTGATTTCAAGCGCAAAGTCACAGAAGTCGGGCATAATAAGATTGTGCAGGATAGCGCCGCCGTTTGCATGCTGGTTAGCACCCATGCGCTTTTCGCCCTTTGGTGCGAGGTCTGCCAGTTCCGGAATTAAATGTCCCTGTTCATCAAACAATTCTTCGGGCTTATAACTTCTTAACCATTCTTCCAGTTGCTTTAAGTGTTTAGGGTTTTGTGCAGGATCAGTTATAGGAACCTGGTGCGACCTGAAAGTGCCTTCTACCGGTAAGCCATCCACGAACTTTGGACCTGTCCATCCCTTTGGTGATTTTAAGATAATCATTGGCCAGCGGGGACGTTCGCTGTCATTATGTTCGACCGCGTGTTTTTTTATAGACTTAATTTCTTCGATCACTGTATCCAATAGCTTCGCCATATTATGATGCATGGTCATTGGATCATCGCCCTCGATCATGTAAGGCTTCCAGCCATAACCCTGGAACAAATGATCGAGTTCCTGGTGGCCAATTCTTGCCAGCACCGTAGGATTGGCAATTTTATAACCATTAAGATGAAGTATTGGAAGTACCACACCATCTGTGATAGGATTTAAAAATTTATTGGAATGCCAGGCTGTTGCCACGGGCCCTGTTTCTGCTTCGCCATCGCCAACAACACAGCTAACAATTAATCCGGGATTATCAAACACAGCACCGAAGGCATGACTGAGCGAGTAGCCTAATTCTCCGCCTTCATGCATGGAACCGGGGCATTCAGGCGATACGTGGCTTGGTATGCCGCCGGGAAATGAAAACTGTGTAAAGAGCTTTTTAAGTCCTTCTTCGTCCTGGCTTATGTTCGGGTACACTTCACTGTAAGTACCTTCAAGATATACATTGCCTACAATGGCGGGGCCGCCATGGCCAGGGCCGGAGATGTAGATCATGTCAAGATCATATTTCTTAATAATGCGATTCAGATGTACATAAATAAAATTTTGCCCGGGAGTTGTTCCCCAATGCCCAAGCAGCATGTTTTTTATGTGTTCCTTCTTCAAAGGTTCTTTTAAAAGCGGGTTATCATGCAGGTAAATCTGCCCAACAGAAAGATAGTTGGCAGCACGCCAGTAGGCGTTCATCTTTTGAAGTAATTCTGGCGATAAGGTTTCAACTTCTTTATTTATAGTTGCAGCTTCCATAGTAAATTATTTTTAGTTGATAAATTGAAAATGTGGTTTAGAGTCTTGTTATAAATCAACCGGGGTTTTATGATTTCTTGATCTTCCAACTATTCTGTCAAGAGAAGATTTTAATTTTTGAATTGCACCGTCTACTGCATTTTCATAAGTGTCAGCCAAATCTGTTACCGCTATAGGTTGCTTTCCTTCAAGCCTTGCTTCGAGCATGTCTCTTTTGTCATCCTGTCCTTTCTTTGAGCCGTTCTCATCTGACAGGTGAATTTCCAACCTGGTAATATGCTCACTGAACCGGTCTAATTCTTCTGATAGTAAATTGTCTAATTGAGCCTTAAATGTTTCATGTACACTTAGGTTTTTATCTGTGTTAATTTGTATGGTCATAATGCTGTTTTTAATTATGTATTTTAATAAATTTTTACTTTGTTATAATATAGCTTATTAATTTAGAGGCCTGTTCACCATTAATGAATTTGGCTATGTCATTAACATTCAATTTTCGATTTGACTAATTCAAAACATCGCTAACCAATTTTGCTATCATTAATTCTTCATTTGTTTTAATAACACGCACTGATACCTTGCTTGTGTCTGAACCCTTATGGAACAAGGCTATCAGTAATATATCTCAATTGGATATTTTATATGCAGAAGGTACCGTGACCCAAAACCGCAAGATAGTTAGTTCGATGTTCCCTGAAAAATTGACTTTTGACGGTTATTCATT
>JBKJRY010000025.1:0-11731 GCA_046593045.1 Chitinophagaceae bacterium
GTAATAAAGTACAGCCAGTACTTTTAATGCTAAAAAATTATTCCCTCCGTCTTTTTATAGTTTCAATAATCTATTCTGAATATTTAGCTGATTAATAATTTCCCTGCATTCATAAAAGCATTCATAAAAACATTCTTAAAAGTATTTATTAGTTTACGTTACATTGTAATTCCACTTGCTGAATTTTCCTGATGAAACATACACGCTTAATAGTTATTGGTGGAGGCGCGGCGGGCTTTTTCTGTGCAGTAAATGCCGCATTAAAAAATCCGGACCTTGACGTAACGATTCTGGAAAAAACCTCAAAGTTGTTAAGCAAGGTAAGAGTGAGTGGAGGAGGTCGTTGTAATGTAACTCATGCATGTTTCAGCATTGCTGAAATGAGTAAAAATTACCCACGCGGTGAGAAGTTTGTAAAAAAATCTTTCCACCATTTTTTTACAACAGATACCATTAAATGGTTTGAAGAAAGAAATATAAAATTAAAAACAGAAACTGATGGAAGAATGTTCCCTGAAAGTAATTCTTCTGAAACCATAATTGATTGCCTGCTCAGGGAGATAGAGAATACAGGGGTAAAAATCTTAAT
Source organism: Chitinophagaceae bacterium (assembly GCA_046593045.1). Taxonomy (GTDB): domain Bacteria; phylum Bacteroidota; class Bacteroidia; order Chitinophagales; family Chitinophagaceae; genus Ginsengibacter. The sequence goes on from JBKJRY010000025.1 coordinate 590, forward strand.
TAATACCGAAGTAATTGAAATAGAAAATCCTGAGAAGGAAATTAACGCTGGTAATGGAATAAAAAATTTGCATAACGGGTTTTTGATAAAATGCAAAAACGATACAATCATGAATGCTGATTTTCTTTGTATTGCCAGTGGAGGTTACAATAAAAAAGAACAATTTAAATGGCTTACTAAATCAGGACACTCTTTCGAATTACCCGTTCCTTCGTTATTTACTTTTAATATACCGGGAAATTCAATAATTGAACTTATGGGTGTTACATTAAAAGATGTAAGTGTAAAAATAAACGGAACCGGTTATAAACAAGCAGGGCCTTTACTTATTACACATTGGGGATTTAGCGGGCCTGCTATATTAAAGCTTTCCGCTTTTGCTGCAAAAACTCTTTCAGAATTGCAATATAATTTTACAATTTCCGTAAATTGGCTCCCTGCGCTTAATGAAAATCTAGTATTGGCGAAACTAAAAGATTTACAAAATGATTTGGCATCGCAAAAAATAGTAAACAGGAATCCATTTAATTTACCTCAAAGATTTTGGGAATATCATTTGAAACAGTGTGGCATAAATGAAGACACAAGATGGGCAGATTTACCCGCAAAGCTCAGGAATTTTTTAGCAATACAATTGTGTTCACAGCAATTCCACGTCAAAGGGAAAACAACTTTCAAGGAAGAATTTGTTACAGCAGGTGGTATCAAATTAAGTGAAATAAACGCTGTTACTATGGAAAGTAAAATCGTACCGCACTTATTTTTTGCAGGAGAAATTTTAGATGTGGATGGAATTACAGGCGGTTATAATTTTCAACATGCATGGACAAGTGGTTGGCTTGCTGCAAATACGATTTCTAAACTTTCAAGAGAAGCATATTGAAACTGGTAATATGCTATAAAAAAACAATAAGAGCTAAAACGGTGATCGTCATTATAATGATCAATATATGTCATTATAATGATCAATATATAGAGTCACAAGATAATTAATTTTGATTTATCCATTCTGGAACAAAATAAGAACATTTATATATATATGAAATTTAGCTTCATAAATTATACCAGTTAAAGTTTAATCTTTAGTAAATGATGAAATTAGAGGTATGTTTCTAATCTTCCACGGTTCCGCAAAGCTTTCAACTAAGACAAAAGGCAGAATAAAAAAATCCCGGTATTTTATACCAGGACTTTTATTCTGTTGTTGAAAAATATTGTTATTAGGCTTTTGTATCTGCTTTGTCAGTACCCTCCTCCTTATCATCATCAATAGAAGAAGCTACAATTTTTGTCTCTTCCAGTTCTGTAGTTGCTTCATTTTCCTCAACATTTTTTACTTCAGCCGGAGTCTCTGCGTTTGCCACTTCTGCCTCTGCAGTTACTTCAGCCGGAGTTTGGGCCTTTGCTACTTCTGCCTCTGTCTTTACTTCAGCCGGAGTCTCTACCTTTACTACTTCAGCCTCTGTCTTTACTTCAGCCGGAGTCTCTGCCTTTGCTACTTCTGCCTCTGGCTTAACCTCAACAATAGCTTTGGTCTTTTTTACTGCCGCAGCTTCAGCATTTACTTCACTGGTTTCTTTTTCTACATCAGCCACCTTTTTTTCTTCAAGTGTGTTCTTATTTTCTACATCTCCTTTTTCAGTAACACTCTTACTTTTAGTTGCAACATCTCCTTCATTATCCATCTTCTTTTTAAGATCAGCCAATACTCCCAAATCTCCTAAAGTTGTTTTTTCAACCTTGCTTTGAATATTTTTAACTGCCTTTTTAGTAGTTTCTGCATCTGCTCTTTTTTCCTTCATCTGAGCATTCTTTTCATCAGATTTTGCCTGTTCCCAAATGCGGCTATGACTCAGAATTATTTTTTTATCATTACGATCAAATTCAATTACCATAAAGGATGCGATTTGATCAATACCAACGATTTTTTCATCTTCCATACGCAGGTGTCGTGCCGGAGCAAAACCTTCGAGCCCGTAGGGTAACTGAACAATAGCGCCCTTATCATCTTTCCTGGTTACTGTTCCTTCATGAATACTTCCCACAGGGAATGTTTCCTCAAGAGAGTTCCATGGATCTTCTTCTATTTGCTTATGTCCGAGTTGTAGTTTTCGATTCTCCTTATCTATGCTCATAATAATAACATCGATCTCGTTACCAACTTTAGTGTATTCGTTGGGGTTATTAAAGCGCTTGAGCCAGCTTAAATCACTGATGTGTATCATTCCACCTATTCCGGGAGAAAGCTCAACAAACACACCATAAGGAGTAATATTTTTTACCAATCCTTTATGCTTGCTACCCTCTGGATATTGTTCCTCAATCGTATTCCACGGATCTTGTGTCATTTGCTTAATAGATAGACTCATCTTACGATCTTCCTTGCTAAGAGTAACAACTTTGGATTCGTACTCGTCACCCAGCTTGAAGAATTCTTTTGCATTTATGGGTGTATTAGCCCATGTAATTTCGCTTACGTGAACAAGACCTTCAACGCCAGGGAAAATTTCAAGGAATGCGCCATAATCTTCAATGTTTACAACCTTTCCCTTTACAATTTCACCTTCTTTTACTGTGTCAGGCAAGGTATCCCATGGATGTGGAGTTAATTGTTTCAATCCAAGGCTAATTCTTTTTTTATCATCATCAAAATCAAGAACCACAACATTTAGCTTCTGATCAAGCTTCAGTACTTCGCTCGGATGATTGATACGTCCCCAGCTTATATCAGTTATGTAAAGCAATCCATCTAATCCGCCAAGATCAAGGAATGCTCCGAAGTCAGTAATATTTTTGATAGTACCTTCCAGAACCTGGCCTTTCTCAAGCTTACCAATAATTTCAGCACGTTGTTGTTCAATATCACTTTCAATAAGTGCTTTGTGAGAAACAACTGCGTTCTTAATAGCTTCATTTATTTTCACTACTTTAAACTCCATCGTTTTACCTACAAACTGATCGTAATCAGTGACAGGCTTCACGTCAATCTGTGAACCTGGTAAGAATGTTTCCATTCCAAAAACATCCACAATAAGTCCGCCTTTTGTTTTACTTGTTACCAGCCCGGTTACAATTTCGCCGGTTTTGTGCATCTCTACTATGCGTTCCCATGCTCTTGTAGTTCTCGCCTGCTTGCGGCTTAAGTGAAGATTACCATCCTTATCTTCTTTTTCTGCCACCATCACTTCTACCTCATCACCTACTTTCAGATTTGGCATGTCACGAAATTCATTTAGTCCCACTAAACCGTCACTTTTAAAACCAATGTTGATTACGACGTCGGTTTTTGTCATGCCCACAACAGTACCAGTAACCATTTCGTTGTCATTGATCTGCTTAAAAGTCTTATCATAAACTTCATCGTATTTCTTTCTCTCGTCTTTGTCGTAAGAAGTTACATTTCTCTTATCAACGCTCCAGTCAAAATCATCGTGCGCACTTGCAAGTGCTTCTTCATGAATTTCAACTTCTGTTGGTTGTGGCTCTGTAGCAGCTGTTGTAGAATCAACGTCTGGAAATTCCGGGAAAGGAACTCCTTCGATGCCACCTTGAGGCATTTCTTCAATTGATGTTTTAATCTCTGCCTCTGTGGCACTTGTCTGTTCTTTTTTGGTTGAATTTTCTTTTAAAGTATCCATATTATTATCAACAGGTGATTTTTTTGTTGCTGCATCCCGAGAGGTTTCGGTATCCTGTACATCAGCATTTTGGTTAATAATTTCGTTACTCATACTATAATCCCAAATGAATTTTTTAATTTGGGACTGCAAAGGTAAGAAAATACAGGGATTTAATAGTGCAAATACCTTAAATTTCCTGTTTAATTTGATAGTAAATATTTACATTTATCAGGTGGGTATTGTATAAATTGCAACTCATTCTTTTGCCAAATAAACGACAATGAAGCGATGGATTCAAAGAATTCAGCATGCCAGACCCATAAAAGCATTGATCTACTTCCTGGTGGGAATAGTTAGTTATCCAGGTCTTGCGATTATAAACAGAATAAGTATAACCGGAACAGAAAATTTTAAAAATCTGCCAAGGAATAATGTATTATTTGTAAGTAATCACCAGACATATTTTGCGGACGTTATAACTTTTCTCCATATATTTTGTGCGGTGAAATGGCGAAAGAATAACAGGCTTGGAATCCCTTATTATTTATTAAACCCATTTACAAATGTATATTATGTAGCTGCTGCTGAAACTATGAAAAGTAGCTGGATATCTCGTTTATTCACATGGGCCGGGGCTATAACTGTAAAGCGTACTTGGCGTGCAGAAGGCAAAGAAGTGCGTCGCGGACTTGATCCAGGCGACACACGTAAAATAGCCAAAGCCTTAGAAAATAATTGGGTGATAACTTTCCCCCAGGGAACAACAAAACCATTTGCCCCCGGGCGTAAGGGAACAGCATTTATTATTAAGCATCATAAACCCATAGTAATCCCAGTGGTAATAAGCGGATTTTGGAGAGCATTTAACAAGAAAGGATTGAAATTTAAAAAGAAAGGTTCATTACTTACTGTTCGTTTTAAAGAGCCTTTAAATTTAACTTATGAAGAAAGCGTGGAAACTATTCTTGAAAAAGTAATGGATGCAATTGAGCAAAGCAAGAAATTCATGATGAAAAGCAAGCATCACTTAATAAGCGCTTTGGATAAGTGAGTAATTAGCTTTGCATAAAAAGTGCTTTTAGTTCCACTGCATCCACTGGCTTCATTTTCCCTCCAAGAATTAATCTCAGTTGTCTCCTTCTTAAAGCACTTTCAAAAAGTGCAATCTCATCTGCAGATTCCGGGTTTAAAATAGGGACTTTTCTTGGTTTGCTATTTGGATCAAGAGCTACAAAAGTGTAATAGGCCTCATTGCTTTTGTACCTGTATTGTTGAATAATATCTTCTCCCCATACATTTAAATGCACTTCCATACTTGTATTAAATGCTCGTGTTACTTTGGCCTCAATATGAACTACATTTCCCAACTTAATGGGATTAGTAAATGAAATATTATCAACTGAAGCAGTAACTACGGGTGCGTTGCAATGCTTCGTGCCTGAAATAGCTGCGGCAATATCCATCCAATACATGAGTCTTCCACCCATAAGATTGCCAAAAGTGTTTGTATCGTTTGGTAATACTATCTCCGTCATCACTACAAGGCTATCGGAAGGTTTTTTTTCAGTCATTCTTTTAAATTTTTGCAAATATAAGTTTGAATATTCTGTGCAGATGAATTGATATAAACGCAATATCTATTCTTAATTAATTTGCAAAAGCCATTATAGATTAACACGGACGGTTTTTAATATAGTAATTTTGCACGCTTATTAAATAAATTATGTTATTAGGATTACAAAATGTTACGTTTGAATTTGGCGCCAGGGTTATAGTGGAAGATGCCACCTGGCATATCCAGCCTAATGAAAGAATTGGCCTTATAGGATATAATGGTACTGGTAAATCTACACTTCTGAAGGTGTTTACAGGCCAATACCTTCCATCAAGAGGAACAGTTGAAAAGGGCAAAGAAACTACAATAGGCTTTCTTCACCAGGATCTTTTAAGCTTTGATACAGACGATTCAATACTTGAGGTTGCTTTAGGCGCCTTTGAAGAAGTTCAGAAATTAGAAAAGGAAATTGAAAAAATAGGTGTCGAACTTGAACAAAATTCTGATGAAGAATTAGCGCATTTATATGCTGATAAATTACATGAACTTGAGATTTTAGGTGGTTATAATATTCATCATAAAACTGAGGAGATATTGCAGGGCTTAGGTTTTGCTAATGCGGATCTTCAAAGGCCTTATAAAGAGTTTAGTGGTGGTTGGAGGATGCGGGTGCTTCTTGCTAAGATGATTTTAATGCAGCCTGATGTTTTATTACTTGATGAGCCTACGAACCATCTTGACCTTCCTTCTATTGAATGGCTTGAAAAATACCTGCAGCATTACCGTGGGTCCGTGGTAATTGTTTCTCACGATCGTTACTTTTTAGATAGGATGGTAACTAAAATAGTTGAGCTATACCAGCAGCAACTTCATTTTTACACAGGTAATTATTCTTATTACCTGGAAGAAAAAATGCAGCGTATTGAATTACAAAAGCGCGCTTACGAAAATCAGCAGGATTACATTCGCCAACAGGAAAAATTTGTGGAGCGCTTTAAAGCAAAGGCCTCAAAAGCTGCGCAGGCACAAAGCATAATGAAGCGACTTGATAAGATCGAACGTATTGAAAATACGGATCTTGAAAGGCCAAATATGCGAATAAATTTTACAGTTGGTGTAACACCGGGGCGGGTACTATGCACACTAAAAGATGCTTCTAAAAAGTTTGGTGCGGTAAAAATTGTTGATCATGCCAAGGCAGAAATCAGCAGGGGAGATAAGATCGGATTGATCGGTGCCAATGGAAAGGGAAAATCAACTTTACTTAGAATGGTTGCTGGTGTTGAAAAATTTGATGGTGAAAGAATTAAAGGACATAACGTGAAAGATGCTTTTTATGCACAGCACCAGCTTGAAGCATTGGATATTGAGAATACTGTTTTGGAAGAGATGAAAAACGGTGGTAGTGGTAAAACAGAGCTGGAACTACGAAGCTTACTTGGATGTTTTTTGTTCAGCGGAGATGATGTTGAAAAGAAAATCAAAGTATTAAGCGGTGGAGAAAAGGCTCGAGTTGCGCTTGCAAAAACTATTGTAAGCAAAGCAAATTTTTTATTACTGGATGAACCCACCAACCACCTTGACATGCACTCTGTTGACCTGTTGATCGAAGCATTAAATAAGTATGAAGGAAGCTATATTCTTGTAAGTCACGACAGGTATTTTGTCAATCAAACTGCTAATAAGGTTTGGGAAATTGAAGATTATAAAATAAAAGAATTTGTAGGGACATATGATGAGTTGGAAAGATGGAAGTTGGAAAGAAAAGCTGCGGATAACGAGGCTTCTAAAAAAAAGGAGGTAGTTATTGAAAAGAAGGTTGTGAGGCCTGCAGAAAAAAAATCCAATAATAGTTCTCAAAATAAAGATGCACAAAGGGAAATAGAAAAAGTACAAAAGCGCTTCCAACAACTCGAACAAAGAATTGATGAGCTGAAGAAAGAAAAAAATATTCTCGAAGCCAATCTTGCTTTACCTGAAATATATCAGGATTCAAAAAAATTCGGTCTTGCAGAAAAACTTTATAATCAAAAAGCAAGTGATTTGAAAATTGCGAATGAAGAATATGAAAATTTATTTGAAAAAATAATGGAGATGGAAGAAGGGAAATGAAATTAAAAGCGATTCAGCTTATTTGAAAAAATAGTTATGAATTAAACTTTTATATTTGCGGGAATTACATTTTTGGCCCCGTAGCTCAGTGGATAGAGCAACAGCCTTCTAAGCTGTGGGTCGAACGTTCGAGTCGTTCCGGGGTCACTCACTTCTCCTTATTAAAGGATTAGTTCTACGGATTTCTTTAATAATTTATTAATGAGAAATGGATGTAAAAATTGAAGAAAGCTGGAAAGAAGTATTACATGATGAATTTGATAAATCATACTTTCAGCATATTGTTACATTTATAAAAACTGAAAAAGCTGCCGGTAAAATAATATATCCTCCCGGTCATTTATTATTCAATGCTTTTTATAAAACACCATTCTCAAAAGTAAAAGTGGTTATACTTGGCCAGGATCCTTACCACAATAAAGGACAGGCACATGGTTTAAGCTTTTCTGTTCCTGATGGAATCCCATTTCCACCCTCGCTGATAAATATTTTTAAAGAACTAAAAAAAGATATTGGAATTGACACACCTTCTACAGGAAATCTCGAAAAGTGGGCATTCCAAGGAGTATTCTTATTAAATGCTTCGCTAAGTGTTCGGCAGAGTGAGCCGGGGAGTCATAGTAAAATCGGGTGGCTTCAATTTACTAATACAGTTATAGAAAAGCTATCTGAACAACGAGAAGGTATTGTTTTTTTGCTTTGGGGGAAATTTGCACAGGAAAAGCAAACATTTATTGATGAAACTAAACATTTTGTTCTTAAGGCCGCACACCCATCTCCATTTAGTGCAGATAAAGGGTTTTTCGGATGCAGGCATTTTTCTAAAACTAATGAGCTGCTTGCAAAACAAAATAAGGAGCCTGTAGACTGGAAACTTTAGTAAGCAATTAAAATATTAAAGATTGAAAAACATACTTGCCAGAATTTTTGCTGCCTGGGCAATTATTATTTTTATAATTACACTTATTCCGGTATCTATTCCAATGTTACTAATTGGTCGAGTAAAAGAACCTGAACGAACGAGTATTTTCAGAATTATTTCGAAAATATGGATGAGGATCTTTTTTTTTACAACTGGCTGCAGGCTAAAGATTGTGGGATTAAAAAACTTTGAAGAAGGAAAGAATTATATTGTCACCTGCAATCATAATTCATTAATGGATGTTCCACTGAGCACACCTTTTATCCCCGGTCCAAACAAAACTATTGCTAAAGCTGAGATGGCAAAGATTCCTCTGTTTGGTCTGATTTATAAACGTGGATCAATACTCGTAAATAGGCACGATAAAAACAGCAGGCAACAAAGTTTTAAAAAAATGAAAGACGTTCTTAGTATGGGCATGCATATGTGCATATATCCTGAAGGAACTCGGAATAAAACCGGACGACCTCTAAAAGAATTTTATGACGGGGCGTTTAAGCTTGCAACCGAGACCCAGACTTCAATCCTTCCCGCATTAATGTTTAATACACAAAAAGTACTACCATCAAATAAGACTTTCTTTTTTTGGCCTTCTAAAATGGAATTGCATTTTTTACCACCTGTGCCTGTATCTCAATCAGGCAATTTTGAAATACTGAAAGAAAAAGTGTTTACAATAATGTCTGATTATTACGTGTTAAATAAAAAATAATACTATCTATCAGTTGTTGAAGGGAGGATATAAAATCAGTGTGAAGTCAATAAAGTGTATTTGTTTTAATTTTAAGGAATTAAATAAATCATTCTATCATTTTATTTCTCATACCGTATGTAATTAACCCACCTATTGTTTTTGCTCCGACTTTATTTTTCATGTTTTGACGAATCGTTTCGATAGTACGTGGGCTAAGGAAAATTATTTTTGAAATATCTTCAGTGGTTTTGTCTTCAGCAAGGAGTTGTAAAATTTTTAATTCCTTCTCACTAAATGAAATAGGTATTTGCGTTCCGTAATGCTGGCGAACGTTTTTCTTTTGCATTAATTTGCCCATCACTGCATTGTTCACTAACTGGTTGAAATAAAAATCTTCATTCATACATGTGAGTATGGCCTGATAGATTTCGTCAGGATCTGTCGTTTTAGTAAGATAGGCATTTGCACCCATTTCCATCATCTTACTAATCATTTGCTGATCATCATACATGGTAAGCACTATGATCTTAAGATCTTCATATTCTTTGCGAAGTAATTCAATAGCATTAATTCCATCAATTTCCGGCATTCTGATATCCATTAATAGGACATCTGGTTTCTTAATAGTCATTTTGTGCAAAAGATCCTTTCCATCTTCTGCTTCCCAAATCATTTTTAAATCCGATCGTGGAGATAGAGCCATCTTAATTCCATCTCTGAAAATTTTATGATCATCTGCAATTGCTATTTTTATTAGTGATGAAGCTAACGAAGAAGATGGCATGAACTTAATGGCTTAGTGGTTTTGGTAAAAATATATAACAATAACGAAGATTGCACATTTCTATTACTGGGTTTAATTTTTATTTTTTTCGGGAAATCAACATCGATTAGGTAATTTTACAGAGTGGTTATCAATGGGTTCGCAGTTAATTTACTATAGTATTATTACTATAAATTTTTATTCGTTTTATTGCCGATACTCAGGTATCAAAGGGGATGGAATATTCACAACATCCAGCTAAAACACCCATTACTACTATGAAATCTCTAAAAAAATTTGCCATAATTCTAAAGTAGAGCTGGGTAATTTCACTTTTTGAACTATGTTTTTCACCAAAATCAAATCTAAAATTAGTCTTAAAGGCAAAAACAATAGTATCTATACTATAGAAAACTTACTAAATCCTGATAGTAAATTTACTATTTTGAGACGTAGATTTACTTTTTCTTTTGTAAGTATAATACCGTAAATTTTTTTCTACAACCCTTATCTGTTCTATGTTATGGCAAAATAAACAAATATTTAAAAAAAAAAAGGTATTGACAAAGATATTCATTTTATAGAAGTTAGCAGTCTTAATTACACATTTAACCACAAACAATTTAAAACTTACAATCATGAATCAAAATGCACTCGTAGAAACCCAAAACCTCGCCGAGGTAGGCGAAAACGTCGGACTTGCCGAAGGCATCGAATTGGTAAATGCATTTAAAGCAGCCAATCCAACTGCAACCCAAGGCTATTACATCGGGCGTAACATTCTTGAGCAAATCATGGCCCAGCCAGGATGCGTTGGAATCAATTTCCGTAAATGCCTTACTAACTTAAATGAAGAGCATTTAGTTTACACTGCTGTTAATGCAGCCGGAAATGACATCATTGAATTTTCTGTCGTTACAAACACCGGAGATCTGGTGAAGCAAGATGCGATAGTAGCAGATAAGACTATCTGGTGGGACAGCACCAAAGAACACGAATTTTTTACTACTTAAGTTTATAATAAAAGTTAAAATAGATAGTTATATTTGGATTCAAACATAACTGTTATTTTAAACTTAATCAGATATACTGGAGTAATTTCACATTTGTTACCCCTGGTTTTTTTTCTTTTGTTCAAAAGACATACGAAAGAAAAATCGCTATGGGTAATTTTTTATTATATAGTTTACTGTGTTTTAAACGAGGCCGTAGGTTACTACCTTTACGAAATCCGCTCAAAAAACGCTTTCATTTATGTTTTTGCTCTTTTCACAATTGTAGAATTTTCCTTTTTTTGTTTATTTTATTACCATATCATATCAAGCGTTAAGACCAAAAGATTTGTTTTCGCTATTTGGTTTTGCTTCACGATTATTTCCATAGTTGATTTTGTTTTTGTAAACAAAATGACTGGGTTTGATTCTTTCACCTCTGGCCTCCAAACCATACTCATTATAGCGATGAGCATTTATTATT
>JBKJRY010000064.1:0-2762 GCA_046593045.1 Chitinophagaceae bacterium
AATTGAGCGGAATAAGCTGATCGATATGCTATTGCAGTTTAACGAGGAAAATATTACCACCATTATGCACCCGGTTTTTGGTAAACTTACAAAAGAGCAATTGAGCAAAGCCACCTGGAAACATTTGGATCACCATCTGCAGCAGTTTGGTGTGTAGAAGAAAACTGAATTAACAACAACTGTAATGAGGGAAGAAATAAGTGAATCTCAAATCAATCAACTAAGCCTCATTTTTATTACATAAATAGTTTCCGAAGGAGAATTACTGTTTAACCCAAATACTGACAATTTATACATAAAAAAAGGTTACCTGTCCCAGGTAACCTTAGTACTATATTCAAATCTTCTTTACTTCACTTCTTCAAACTCAGCATCTGTCACATTATCATTCCCTGCGGTTGCTCCTTCTCCTTCCTCCTGCGCATTTGCATGTCCTTCACCTCCACCATTTGCTCCGCCTGGTTGCTGCTCCTGCGTAGCTTTATACATTTCCTCACTTGCCGCTGTCCACGCTGCATTCATTTCTGCAACTGCAGTATCAATCGCGGGTACATCCTGGTTCTTATGTGCCTCTTTCAGTTTCTCCAAAGCTGATTCAATAGGTGCTTTTTTATCAGCTGAGATTTTATCCCCATATTCTTTAAATTGCTTCTCTGTCTGGAAAATCAAACTATCTGCCTGGTTGATCTTTTCAACTTTTTCCTTCGCTAATTTATCAGAAGCTTCGTTTGCCTTAGCATCGTTTTTCATTTTTTCAATCTCTTCTTTACTCAATCCGCTACCTGCTTCAATACGAATATTGTGAGTTTTACCGGTTCCTTTATCTTTCGCAGAAACATTTAAAATACCATTTGCATCAATATCAAACGCTACTTCAACCTGCGGAACACCTCTTGGTGCCGGTGGAATGCCATCGAGGTTGAAAGTACCCAGGCTCTTATTCTGGTTGGCCATTGGCCTTTCGCCCTGTAACACATGTATCTGCACCCCAGGCTGATTGTCGCTGGCAGTAGAGAAAGTTTCCATTTTTTTAGTAGGTATCGTAGTGTTGCTTTCAATAAGCCTTGTCATTACACCACCCATAGTTTCAATACCAAGTGACAGTGGAGTTACATCAAGTAACAATACATCTTTTACTTCCCCTGTTAACACGCCGCCCTGTATTGCTGCACCAATCGCGACAACTTCATCAGGGTTCACCCCCTTGTTAGGTTTCTTTCCAAAGAATTTTTCAACCAGTTCCTGGACTTTGGGAATACGGGTAGAACCGCCCACAAGTATCACCTCATTTATTTCTGTTATGCTAAGCCCCGCATCTTTTATAGCGGCCTCACATGGCTTTAAGCACCTTGCAAAAAGATCATCAGCCAGCTTTTCAAATTGCGCACGGGTCAATTTTTTTACCAGGTGTTTAGGTACACCATCTACAGCAGTGATATATGGAAGATTGATTTCAGTTTCACTTGATGAAGACAATTCTATTTTAGCTTTTTCAGCAGCCTCTTTCAAGCGCTGCCAGCTCATCGGATCTTTATGGAGGTCGATAGCTTCATCTTTTTTAAATTCCCCCGCCAGCCAATCCATGATCACCTTGTCAAAGTCATCACCACCGAGGTGGGTATCACCATTAGTGGATTTTACTTCAAATACGCCATCTCCTAATTCAAGAATTGAAATATCGAAAGTACCACCGCCAAGGTCAAATACCGCTATCTTTTGATCAATACTTTTTTTATCAAGTCCGTAAGCAAGGGCCGCTGCTGTAGGTTCATTTATTATGCGGCGCACATTAAGTCCTGCGATTTCACCGGCTTCCTTTGTAGCTTGTCTTTGTGCATCATTGAAGTATGCAGGAACCGTAATTACAGCTTCATTTATCTCCTGCCCTAAATAATCCTCAGCAGTTTTCTTCATTTTTTGAAGAGTCATAGCAGATATCTCCTGCGGTGTGTAAGGCCTGCCGTCTATATCAATACGTACTGTATTATTATCTCCTTTTATTACTTTATAACTCCAATGGCCTGCTTCATTGGTTACTTCATCCCACTTATGACCCATAAAACGTTTCACACTCATAATAGTATTAAGAGGATTTGTGATGGCCTGACGTTTTGCTGGATCACCTACTTTTCTTTCACCATTTTTAAGGAACGCAACTACCGAAGGAGTAGTACGCCTTCCCTCATCATTAGCAATCACAACGGGTTCATTACCCTCCATAACTGCCACGCAACTATTAGTTGTACCGAGGTCTATGCCTATAATTTTTGCCATAATATTTTGATTTTTTAATTATTAGTTACCTAATGACAAGGTTTATGCCAATGGGACCAAAGTGCAAAAATGGCAGATGATTATTTTACAACTAAAACAAATGAAAAATTCGTCGCGTTAATTTCAGTACTCATTCTATTATTGTTGTTCGATTCCTCCAATCGAATCAGCCATTCTAAAAGTAAAATGCTTTTGTGACAGGTAGCTAAAAGTTACGACAAAGGCGGTCGCGAAAAGACGGGCCACGGTAGGGTAGAATTGCATGTATTCCACCAATAATTTCAGGATAGTATAGTTAAGTGCAAGGTTTACTGCTACAATCAACACATACCGTAACAACTGGATGCGTCCGCGGAGCTGTGAAGAATTGAATACGATGTATTTTGATAATAGAAAGCCAACCGGAAAACTAATGCAAAACGCCATTAATAACGCAGCGATATGGGGCTTAAATACAAAGAATCCCGTGTCAAGATTCTGTTTATGAA
>JBKJRY010000435.1:0-5113 GCA_046593045.1 Chitinophagaceae bacterium
CAAAAGCTGATCCTGCTGTGCAGAGTTTAACTTCAGCACTAAAAGAGCGTTTTGGCCTTACTATCAAAATAAATACAGAGACAGACAGGGGCAATAAGTTACGTGGTATCCATTTAAATGTAAAAGCTGGCTCTGTTATAATAGGGAAGACCACCGATACTAACCGGAACGCTTTGATGCAACAGGCCTATTATTTAAAACTGGATAAAGAAAAAATAACTATAACTGCTAATGCAGTGCAGGGATTATTTTATGGTGTTCAAACTTTAATACAGTTATTACAGGAAGATAATGGTAAAGTTCTTTTTGTCGGAGGGGAAATTACAGACTGGCCTGATATGGATATGCGGATGATCTATTGGGACGATGCCCATCACCTTGAGCGCTTAGATGCCATGAAGCGGATTATTAAGCAAGCCAGCTATTATAAGATCAACGCATTCTCACTAAAATTAGAAGGCCATTTTCAATTTTCATCGGCTAAACCTATTGTAGAGCCCTATGCTTATACACCCGCCGAATACCAGGAACTCACTGATTATGCCCACGCACTCTTTGTTGAACTGGTACCCTTTTTAGATGCGCCTGCCCACATAGCCTTTATCCTGAAGCATCCTGAGTATAAAGGCCTGAGGGCTTTTCCTAATTCAAATTATGAATTGAACGTGATTGATCCAAAAGCAGATCAATTAATATTAGGTATGATGAACGACCTTATGGATGCGAATAAGGGAGGTAAATATTTTTTGTTTTCTACGGATGAAGCTTATTATGTTGGAATGTCGGAGAATGAGAAGAAAAGGGCGGATGTATTGGGAGGTAATGGAAGATTGCTTGCAGAGTATATTACAAGAATCGGAAATAAGCTTCATGAAAAAGACCGAAAAGTTATTATATGGGGAGAATATCCTCTGAAGCCTTCAGATATTAATTCGCTGCCATCGCATATAATTAATGGAGTGTATGATGAGAAAACAGCACATAAATTTAAAGAACATGGAATGAGGCAGCTTATTTATACATCCACGCAAGGAGAAGAACCACTCTTTCCAAATTACTACAGGATGTCTCCTGAAGAGTTTCCTGCAAATAGCTCGCCTTCTCTTACTGACGACGAAGAACAGCAGGGTGATTTGACAGATGGGCGGGTATCTGAAACGCTAAAAGGGATTACGTTGGCCGTTGCGGGAGATAAAGCAGACTTTATGGGGGTAATAGTAGCCGCATGGGCAGACGCAGGACTAAACCCGGAAACTTTCTGGCTGGGTTATGCTACCGGCGCTGCTGCCGGTTGGAATAACAGGTCGGTAACCGCACAGGATCTTACAACGCGTTTTTATAATTCTTTTTATGGTAACGATTTGGTTGATATAGATAAGGTTTATGAATTGTTAAGCACGCAGGCAGAATTTTGGGCGAAGAGCTGGGATTGGGAGCGATCTAAAAACCGGACACCCATATTTGGTAATTCCGAGGCCGTTTATGATACACCCAAATTGGCCAAAGACCAGGTATTGCCTGCTTTACCCGTGCCTGCCGGCACTGACCTGTCTTTGAGTAAAAGCTGGAACAGTGATAACAGGCTGCGCCTTGAGGCTGCTGTAAAATTCCTTAAGCAGAATGATGAACTTATGAACTTATTGAGTAAAAACCTTGTTGCAGCGAATTATCAGCATTACAATTTACAGGTGCTTCGTTCAGTAGCCCAACTCTGTCGCCAGAATTTGACTATGCTGCTTGACCTGCAAAAGATCAATAATCTCCTGAAACTTTCCTCTAATGCCGCCGCCACCAATCCCTCGCTGGCAGTATCCCTGGTTGACCAGGCTTTGGAGCAGGTAAAAAAAATCCGTGATGAAAGAAATGAGGTTTTGCAAACAGTGACAACTGTTTGGTACCAGGATTGGTACCCCCGTGTGGATGAAGCCAACGGACGTAAATTTTTGGACCAGGTTGATGATGTGAAAGATCATGTACCCGCCAGAACTGTGGATATGAGTTATCTCATTTATCGTGAATTAAAACTTCCATTAGGTAAGTGGGCAAAAGACGTACTTGACGCAAGAAATCAATTTGCTAACAAAAATAATTTACTGACGAGAAGCGAAATATTTAATTGGGAGAATATTGAATTATGATTTGGTGAAGATTTAAAGCCAACTTCTTTTTTTATAGAAAATATAAAAGGGTTGTGAAAGTAAATAATCTGTTATTATCATGAATTCTCACAGATACACCGGGAATAACGCTATCCTATTTGAATTATTAATTTCTTTTTTGCAATCAAACTATTAAAAATACTACTACGATAAAAGCGCCGTTTTCAACTATTGATATATTGAATATTCAATCTGTCGGCGATGCCCGGTTATCTCCCGATGGAAGTGCTGTGGTTTGCGTTGTTACTTCATCAAAAAACAATTCCTGGCATACAAATATTATTTTAATAGATGTTTCTTCAAAGGAGCAAAAGGCTGTAGGTGCCGGCGAATCACCACAATGGTCCCCCGATGAAAAATTAATTGCGTACCTCGGTGACAATAATGGGAACACTGCAATTTTTCTTTATGATGTTGGCAATAATTCGAACACATTCCTTGTAAATATTTATGAATCCGATTATTTTATAGACCATTACGCTGCTAATAATTTTTGCTGGTCGCCTGATGGAAAATCAATCGCATATGTAAGTGCCGCACCTTATTCAAAAAGTGATGACAGTTCCGTCTACAGGGAGTTTACCCACCTGCTGTATAAATCAAAAGGGGGAAGAGGACAACAGGCATATGCCGATAACAGGCGCATTCACATTTGGTTAATTTCTATTAACGAAAAAATTACGAGGCCTGTTTTTGTAAATGAATTCGATCAGCACTCCATATCATTTTCTCCGGACGGAGAAAAGATTTGTTTTATAAGCAATACAACCGGTAATCCCGATCTTAATCAATGGAGCAGGATATTTTCAGCAGAAATATCCACAGGAGAAGTAAATAAAATTTCCAACGAAAAGGGTTCCGCATTTCTTCCCTCCTGGTCACCTGACGGAAAGTATATAGCTTATTTAGGAATCACCAGTGAAATAAGTACCAATGACAGCCCGGCTGAGGATACACAATTATATATTATTTCCTCCGCCGGGGGAGTTGCTAAATGCTTAACACGTTCTCTTGACCGGCGGATAGAACAAATTTCATGGGATCCATCTTCAGCCTACCTTTATTTTACGGCGGGCGATGCTGGCAGTACCATTTTGTATCGTTTGTCAATTCTATCAGGAGAAATTGCAAGTGTTATTTCTACGCAGGGAAAGGTTACCGGGTATTCGATTAGCAATGATGGTAAAAAAATAATTTATGTTCACACTGATACCACTCACGTTGCAGACGCGTTCATATACGATGTGGAAAACCGCACGAAAATTCAGTTAACCCATTTCAGTGAAGATCTTTTAAACGAATGTACGCTTCAGCCTGCCGAAACTTTCTGGCATAAAAGTTTTGATGGTACTAACGTACAGGGTTGGCTGATAAAGCCACATAATTTTGCCCATCAAAATAAATACCCCTTAATTTTAGTAATTCATGGCGGCCCGCATAATATGTTCGGATACGAATTTGAAGACAGGATGCAACTTCTTTCAGCAAATGGCTATGGTGTTTTATTTATTAATCCACGCGGCAGCAATGGTTACGGCCAGGAGTTTTCAAACGGATGTATGAAGGATTGGGGTGGAGGTGATTACGAAGACCTGATGTATGGAGTTGATGCCGCCATTGAAAATAATAAATGGATAGATGCAAAAAGACTTGGGGTAACCGGTCAGAGTTATGGTGGTTACATGACCAACAGAATTATTACGAAAACTAAAAGATTCAAAGCGGCTGTTGCGGATGGCAGCATTAGTAACCTTATCAGTTTCGCCGGCACTTCTCTTTATCATTCTTTAATGGAATCTGAATACCAGTTGCCCGTATATGATAACTATGAGGCTCTATGGAAATGCTCACCATTAAAAGATGTAAAGAATGTCTCAACTCCCATTTTGTTTCTGCATGGAGAAACGGATAATGAAGTTCCTGTATCGCAGGCCGAGGAAATGTTTGTGGCGGTAAAGAAACTTGGAGTAACAACTTCATTTGTTTTGTATACGGGAGAGGGACATGGCTGGAGACCCGATTTGAGGCCCGATACAAAAATTGATTTATTGACAAGAATGATTGGCTGGTTTAACGGGCACTTAAAAAATACTTAAATGGCGGGACCGGACGTTCCTTTTTCGAAATTCCGTTTTAGGAAATGGAGAACACGGGTAATAAAATTGAAATAAAAAAACAATAGTCATGTGCAAAGTTTGCATTTCAAATACTACATAAAAAACTTATTAAATAAAAAACAGGTTAATGATAAAATTTCATCTATGAAAAAAAATAAGAACTGGATCAGTTTTGTAATTGTGCACGTAGTTTTTATGGGTGTGTGGGGAGCACTTATTGAGATTCCTGAAAAAAACGGATTTCCTGCGACATTGGGATATGTGGTTTGGGCGTTGACGATGATCCCGGCGGCCATTGTAGCTCTGGTTATTAATAAATGGAAATTGGAATATGACAAACGCTCTGTTTTCTGGGGTTGCTTAGCAGGGCTCCTTGGAGCAATAGGGCAATTAGTTCTTTTTTTTACCTTAAAAATAGCGCCCGCTTATCTCGTTTTTCCTTTGCTTTCTCTTACCCCGGTGGTTACAATTTTAATGGCCGTTTTTTTATTAAAAGAAAAAACAGGACGGCTGGGTTGGATAGGAATCATGGTCGCGATCATCGCAATTCTATTACTCTCCTATCAGCCTCCCGGGGATGATAATGTAAGTGGCTATTTGTGGATGTTACTGGCAGCCATCCCATTGCTTTCGTGGGGTGCGCAAGGTTATGTGATGCGGTTTGCGAATGAAACAATGAAAGCAGAAAGTATATTTTTTTATATGATGATCAGTTCTGTTGTACTTATTCCGGCAGCGTTATGGATGACTGATTTTTCGCAACCAATAAACTGGGGTTTCAATGGTCCTTATCTGGCAGGCCTGATTCAAATATTAAATGCATTCGGGGCGCTTTGC
>JBKJRY010000033.1:0-12306 GCA_046593045.1 Chitinophagaceae bacterium
CTGCAAAATGAAAAAACAAAGAAACTAAGTATAAAAAAGAAGCGGCTTGCAGCTGGATGGCAACATGGCTACCTGGAAAAATTGTTGTTCGGATAAATTTAGATGCGTTTGCCCTGATTGAAGGATTTTTATTCTATTGAATTTCAAAAATTCCGGTTTCTTATTCTTTTTTCCGATTCCCCTGATTTACTTATAAATGCACTATCACCTAATCGCTCAGTCTTGCCTATTACTATTTGAAGGTCTTTAGGGTAATTACAAACTCTTTTCATTTTGATAAAAGGGTTTAAGATCATTAAAGGAAGACTAGCGGGCACAGGAAAAACCATTGATGCATATCCGCTTTAGTGGGAATAGTGCAGGCCTTATCTACCATTAATTTTTGCTGCCCGGACCGCCGCCTATACAGTCTACTCAGATGATTAAAGGGACGTAACTACCGCTTAATAAATAGTACACTTATCCTATACAGGCATTGTTTTTAATGTTTGTATTTGAACTAACTTGGTAGCAGAAGTTTCTTTTTCTCAAATACTTTTCTTCCCTTAAAACATAAAATTATTTTATGAAAATTATTTTTACCATTATCATCTCTGCATTATTTATTTTATTAACGCTCTCTCTAAATGCTCAAATTACTTCCACTTCAAAATGGACGTGGGTAAAAGGAGATACTGAGCCGCTTCATGCTGGAGTTTATGGCACAAAGGGAGTAGCCGATGCAAACAACACTCCTGGCGCAAGAGAATTCAGTGTCACGTGGACAGATGCTTCAGGAAATTTATGGCTCTTTGGTGGTGTTGGGTATGGAACTTCCAGTATTCTTACAGGAGATTTAAACGACATGTGGAAATACAATATTTCAAGCAAGGAATGGACATGGATATCGGGAGATAATACAATTAACCAAACGGGAACATACGGTACAATGGGCACACCAGCCACAACAAACACCCCGGGTGCAAGAAGATCGAGCGTTGCGTGGATGGATGCTACCGGAAATTTATGGCTGTTTGGCGGGTACGGCTATCCTGCTGCAGGCGGCATTGGGCATTTAAATGATGTTTGGAAATACAATCCTTCAACTAATGAATGGACATGGGTGAGGGGTGATAATGCCATCAACCAGGCAAGTGTATTCGGCACAAAGGGAACTGCTGACGCCGCCAACACGCCGGGTGCAAGATATGGAAGTGTGGAGTGGACAGATGCGTCCGGCAACTTCTGGCTCTTTGGTGGCATTACGCTTTCTGTGGGATTTTTAAATGATCTCTGGAAATATGATCCTGTTGCCGATGAATGGACATGGATAAACGGCGATAATACAGGAGGCCAGCTCGCGGTTTTTGGTACAAAGGGCATCGCTGCTCCCACCAATAAACCTGGTTCCAGGCATGAGGGCTTTACATGGACAGATGCTCCTGGTAACTTTTGGCTTTTTGGCGGCTACGGGGCCGCTGCGGCAGGATTCGGCTATTTAAGCGATCTGTGGAAGTATGACCCAACTACTAACGAATGGACATGGGTAAATGGGAACAACGCCACTAACCAACCGGGAATATACGGTATAAAGGGAACCGCTGATGCAGCTAATAATCCCGGCGGAAGATTCGAGGGAGCGCAATGGAGGGATGCTTCGGGCAACTTCTGGGTATTTGGTGGTGGAGGCTATGATGCCAGCAGCAATCTTGGCAACCTGAATGATCTTTGGCAATATAATCCTTCTGCCAATGAGTGGACATGGGTAAAAGGAAGTAACACTGATTTAGACTTTGGGGTATATGGCACACAGGGCATAGCCGACGCAGCGAATAAACCCGGTATAAGAGCCGGCAGCCTTAGCTGGAAGGATGCCTCGGATAATTTCTGGCTCTTTGGCGGCGAGGGAAGTGGCCAATTTGGTACAGGCGCTTTAAATGACCTTTGGCTGTTGGGAGGCGGCAGCACAGTACCAGTGACATTGTTGAATATTTCAGCGCAACTGGTACAAAAAAATGCACTGATAGTTTGGCAAACATCACAAGAAATAAATACTTCAGATTTTATTATTGAGCGCAGTGCTGATGGTGTAATTTTTTTTCCTATAGGTTCCGTTGAGGCTGCAGGCAACAGCTCAGCAATGAAAAAATATTCTTTTACAGATCAACAGCCTTTACAGGGTACAAGCTTCTACCGGGTGAAAATGGCAGACATAGATGGCAATGCTAAATACACTTCCATTGTAAAAATAAATACCGGTGTTTTGAAAAATACAATATCTGTTTTTCCGAACCCGGTAACAAGGCTAACGACCATAAACCTAACGGCCGATGCAGCTTCGCAACTACAATTTATTTTGTACGATTACAAAGGCAGCCTTATTGATAAAAAGAAAATTTCTCTGCTGGCAGGCACCAATTCATTCAGCATCGATATGAGCAAATTTTCAAAAGGCATATACAGGGCGGTTCTTACGTGGGCTAACGAAACACAGGAACTAAAAATTATGAAAGAGTAAGAACCAACAAATCAGCAATTGACAGCTTGGTTCGGGCCTTTTTCTAAGCCACGTTCGATTGGAAGTACAAGCATAGTAGTCTATGCGAAAGGGTGATCGATGGACACACTTGGTTCTGAAAACCACCTGGGACCTTCTTCGGTCATATACACGCAATCTTCGAGGCGAATACCAAATTCACCAATGATAGAAATTATAGGCTCTACGCTGAAGCACATGCCCGCTTGTATTGGCTGTTGATTGCCTTTTACCATGTAGCCCCACTCATGCCCATCCATGCCAATACTGTGTCCTGTGCGATGTGGTAATCCCGGTAATTTGTAGCCTGGCCCAAAACCCGCATCAGTTAATACTTTGCGTGAGGCAGCGTCTACATTTTCGCAGGCTGCACCAATTTTTGCGGCCGCGAATCCGCTGGCCTGCGACTTTTTTTCAAGGTTCCATATTTCAAGTTGCCGCTTTGTTGGTTCCATCCCAAATACGATGGTTCTGCTCATATCAGAAGAATATCCTTCTACTTTGCACCCGCAATCCATCAATACAATGTCGCCTTTTTTTAAGTATTGTGGTTTGAGGCTGCCATGCGGAAAAGCAGAAGCTTTCCCAAAATTTGCCATGGCGAAATCGTTCACGGCACCCAGCTTTTCATGGGCTGCTACGACAACTGAAGCAAATTCAAAAGGCCTCATTCCTTCGTCTAAACTGCTGATTCCAATTTTTATCGCCGCTGTAGTTACATCAGTAGCCTTTTGCATTAAGGCAATTTCTGCCGCCGATTTTACCATAAGACAGGGCATAGTAACCGGGTCACCGCTTACATAAGTAAACCCTGGCGCTGCTTTTTTTATGCCATCCAAAATGAAAAAACGAAGTGATTCTTCCATACCTATGGTGCCGGAACGGATGCCTGCATCTTTGAAAGATTGCGCTACCATTTTATATGGACTTTTATCTTCTTCCCATGTATATACCTTTTTCCCAATCGTAATTAAATCCTGCATCCGGCCTTCTTCAAATGCAGGGCAAGCATAGCTAACGGCTCCTTCAGCCGGTATAACGGCCACCATTGTACGCTCACTCGGCCACCACCTGATTCCCGTAAAATATTCCAGTGATGTACCTGCATCAAGCACCAGTGCTTTCATCGCATTTTCTTTTAACAACCGTTGTGCTTTTTTTATTCCTGACTCTCTTTCCTCTAAAGTAATGGGCAACACTTCTTTGGTCATTGATTGAGGATGATCCAATGTTGGTATTTTACCCTGGTTTGTTTTGACGGAAGCAAGGGAACCTACGCCTGTAAAAACGATTGAGCCGCTAAGGGCAGCATTATTTATAAAATCTCTTCTTTTCATGTTGAAGTAAATATTCGTAAGATTATTGATCTTACAGTAAGAATACCTCAATATAAGTTGAATATTTATGTATTATAACCTTTAAATAAACATCTTTTTATTAGGCAGCTCAATACTTAACGATTGTCTTTTCCATGCCTGTCAATCACGATCATATTTATTTACTTTAAAAGAAGACTGTGAACCTTTATCATCTTTACTTATTGAATGCAATAATTTTTGTAACACTGAATTCGTTGCTTTTTTTATACAGTAAAAGAATAGAAATTCTGAATTTAGTAGCGCTAATATATATTGCTTGTCAATAGTCTTATTCTTTATGGAAATAGTAATCCACCGCCAGTCATCAATGTATAAATATCATCTTTCGGAGTTAAGGAAAACAATTCTTTGTTGGTATAAAAAACTTTCATCCATTAATTGGTAGCTATTATCAATGTTGTAAGGAAGACTGGGTTGTTCACTGTGCACACTTTTATAACCTACCTCATTAGTATGTCATTTTTTATAGTTGGACAATAAATTTAGCACATCAGCCTTAGTACCGGTAAACGGACCGGGTGCTTCAATTTTTAAGCTTGCCATAGCTGCGCCAAATTCTCCTGCATCCTGTAGTGTAGCACCTTTGATCCGCTGATATAAATAACCGGCCATATAGGTATCGCCACATCCCGTAGTATCAGCAATCGCAGCAGGGACATAAGCAGGAATGTTATAAAAAATACCATTAGCATAAATTACAGATCCCTTGCTCCCAAGTGTAATAACAACCTCTTTAACGCCCCAATCACTCAGTAACCTTGCACCTTTGCAAACATCATTAGTTCCAGTCAATACCTCCATTTCAGTTTCGTTGGCTTTTAAAATATCTACATACTGGAGTGCCTCTCTTTTATCCAGCCAATCATTAGCATATACTTTTTGGTTTTGAACTTTGCGCAAATAACCTTGTGCATCTAAGGATATGCTGCCTCTTTTTGCCAGGGCTTTTATTAATTCAATTGGGATATCATCATCAAGTAATGGGCCTAAATGAAAAATCGATGCATCAATGTGTTCCATTTGTTCAATAGTAAACGGATCACCTTTTTGCAATACTTTTTGAACACGTCTATCCATGTTGCGAGAATAGATGTTTTCAAAATAAACGGTGTTTTTGCCTAAAAACACTGTTACTTCAACATCTTTGGTACGGAGATCCCAAACAAATTTCATTTCTTTTTCAGCGATGGAAGTAATCAAAACATAGTTTACATCCATACTCTGAATGGCATTTGAGAAATAAAAAGAAGTGCCACCAGCCATATACAGGGCTGATTTTGGAGTTACTACTTTATCTAAAGTCAGATGCCCTATACAACAAATATCATACATATATTTTCTCTATATTTTTTAATGAACCAACCAGGGTTCTCCATTGATGATTGAAATTAAATTATTTCAGAATTTTGATATACTTTTTTATTCCCCGGTTAGCCCATGTTACATTTTTCGCAAACCAATTAAAAGAAATAATGGCAACAATTGCACTTCCTAAGCCCGCCAGGATATCTGTTACATAATGGTGGTTGTTGTAAACCGCGGAAAACCAAATACCTGCCATTATTAAAGCAAAAATTATATTGAACTTTCCTAATTTATTCCTGGTTCCATAATATAATACAATGACCGGGTAGGCTGCATGAAGGGAAGGCATAGCCGCAAAAACATTGGAGCTTTGTGCATACAAGGATTGAAATATTTTTACATTAAACATGTTGTCAAATCTTAGCAGCCCTGCAGCGTTTCCCGGAGTGTTTGCATGAAATGTGTTTCCAAAAACTTGTATGTACCAGGGAGGCGCAGCGGGAAAAATATAATACAAGATGAAGCCTAAAATATTTACCCAAAAAAATGTCAGAGAGAATTTTAAAAATTCTTCGCGGTTTTTGAAAAATAAGTAGGCCGCAAATAAAAGAGGTACCGGTACCCAGCATAAATAGAAAAAACCACTTAAGGCATCTAAAAATGGTTTTTGGTTTTGTATCCAAAATTCATTGGGAGTTAGCAGGGTGTTGCCATCATGCATACCAAATAAATTTTTCTCAAAATTGTAAAGGTCTTGTATATGCACATTGTTAAACTGGTAATTGGGAAAGGCCTTCATATAATCAAATACAATCCAGTACACAATAAAAATTGAAAAACCGAGGATAAATTTCCTGGTGATAGCAGAAGCAAAATAAGGAATACAGAAAATAACAATCATTACCAGCTGTCCTGGCTTAAAACCAATTAAAAGGTAAGAAAGAAGCAGATAAAGTACGCATACTGCAAATGCTATTATCGAATTCTTTATTGGAAATCTATTAAATCTATGAACAGGTTGCTTCATTTCATTCTTTATAGAGGAATCCGGATTTATAGAGTCTTTATTTTACAGAAATTCTCTCCCTGGCCTCCTTATAAGTACCCGGTTCATTACCTTTTAGTTCTACATATTCGACATTCGGGTTCCAAAAGCTTCCACCATTTACATGTAAATAAATTCTTCGAAGAATGATTCTTGAACCATTTTTTAGGTTTGCAAATACCCTCCAAAGCTTGTCTGTTCCACGTTCTAAAGTAAATCTCATTTTTTTGTAGGAAACAAAATTCAACTCATAAGCACCTTCAGATATTTTTTTGCATGTATGCCATAAGCGAAGGTTCGTTGTATCCAGTTCAATTCTTTTTTTTGGCCTTCTTCTGTATATCTTAGCCAATAAACATGCACAGGATCCTCCGTATCGAATCTGCCATTTTTTACATTAAGGTCGACTATAATAGTATTTGTGTTAGGTTGCCGTTGAAGATAAAATAGCTGGTAGGCATTTCTTTTAGGAACAGGGAAAGTGTCGGCAGGTGATGTCGCCTGTGCAAAAACCTGGCGTGAGTATATTGCAGCCAACAAGAAAAAAATACATCTTATAAAAAGCGCTTTCATATTTTCTCCTTTTCTTCTAAAGCTTTCTTCGCATCAAGAAGTCTTTTTAAAGCGGTGATATTTGTCAACACCGCCATAATTGTAATTGGTATCGTAAATACCGACATGGTTTCAAAAACATGAACTGATATTCCCGGAATGAAATATTTATAATCACCCCCTATGAAATAAGCTGTAATACCACAAGCCAAAGCACTTACCCCCGTTAATACAACTCTCTCGGGGCGTTGCATCAGGCCTCCCTTGTTTTCAATTCCCAAACCTTCGCTCCTGGCACGGGTATAGCTCACCATCATAGAACCAATAAGCGCTATGAAGGCGAATAATGAACTAAAAAAATAATGATGAGCTATTAGATAATAACATATTCCAAGGAACATTATGAGTTCACTATATCTGTCTAAGACGGAATCGAATAATGCGCCGAAAGTTGAACTCATATTTCCAAGCCGGGCTACCTGTCCATCAAGCATGTCAAACAATCCTGCAAATAGAATTAAAGCGCCCGCCCAACCCACGTAAGAAAGATCACCACGATTTCCATTCTCAGCTCCTTTAATAAAAATGAACGCAACACCTATGTTTAGCAGCAGGCCGGTAATAGTAACAGCATTTGGGGTAAAACCAATTTTAATCAACCCTTTCACCAAAGGATCAATAACAATATAAATTATTTTTTGAAGCCTGTCTCTCATTAAGGTTATAGATTTTTCAATTAGGTTATTTTAAAAACGTATGACTTTTGGAATGGATAATTAAAAGCTACGCCGACAAATAAGGATGTCGCGACTTTTGTGATTATATAATTCACGCCCATCTTTGTAAATACATACATGCCTGTTGCATTTAATAAAAGATTGCCGAGCCATACCAGTAAATATCTTTTTGCCTGGCTGGAGGCTCTTGCCTGTCTTGCTTTAAAAGTCCAGTTTCTTCCCATCAAAAAATTGACTATACCTCCGAATACTGTTCCGGTAGCGCCCGCAATAACTACATTAAAAGAAAAAACCTGTACAGCAATTATAGTAACCAAATAATCGCAGAGTGATGTAATCAAAGACGCTACATTAGCTTTAAAAAAAGTAAACATTTTAAAATAAATTCATTGTTATAGCAACTTGAAGTACCGCTAGCGAATATATACCGGCCAACACATCATCTGCCATTACACCCCACCCTGAAGGGAGATTTTCTAATTTTTTTATACCCAGGGGTTTTAGAATATCAAAAAATCTGAATAGCGCTAAAGCCACCAAAGCATATTTGATTTCTCTGGGAATAAACAGCAGCGCTATCATCATTCCGGCTACTTCGTCTATCACTACACGGTAGTTATCTTTCCCCCATATTTTCTCTGCCATAGCCGAACTCCATACTCCGGCTATTAACACGAGTATTAATAATGCAATTTGCATTGCCGGTGAAAGACTGGGTATCAAAAACCAAACGATACAATACACTATAGCTGCTACGGTGCCGCCGCCTTTAGTAATGTATCCAATGCCGCATACAGAAGCTATTATTTTACCAAGGTTTATCATAATGTTTCAATCGATTCCTGGTAAAAGTTCTGTCCAATGTGTATTATCCGGTCTTCTTCCATCACATGCTTTAAAGTATTCTGTAGCTTCATTAATCGCGTGAAAATACCATGGCCTGAAGAAAGGCCGGATAATGTGCGAGGTGATTTTAAATAGAATGACAACCACTCCAGTATACTGCTAACGCCTGCACGCCCCGCTGGGAATATGTTCTCTTTCATATCGTTTTTTTTGAACTATTGTAACGCTGTGTTTGGTTATAACCAATTATATTTTCTATACCAATCTAAACTTTCCTGTATGCCTGTTTCTAAATCATACTCAGGTTGAAATCCTAATTCTCTTTTTGCCTTGTCAATATTGCAAACCCAGTTTGCAGCTGCTAATTCATTTATTTTTTCTTTATTAAGTGCAGGCGTTTTATTCAAAACTTTATATGTGTTCTCCAATGTTATTGCAAGTGTCTTTACCATGCTGCCTGGTAAATGAAACCTTAATGTTTTCGTTTGCATAGATTTTTTTAAGCAGTTAGCCAGGTCGTATCGACTATAGCAATTGCCATCTGATAAATTGTAGGCGCCCTTGTAAATACTGAACAACGAATTGACTGCAGCAGATGCCACATCTTTTGCATAAACAAAACTTAGCTGCTGATTGTGTTTGCCTATGTATGGCTCAATCCCTTTTTTTATACTTTTGAAAATGATAAAAATATCTTTATCCCTTGGGCCATAAGTCGCCGTCGGCCTGAGTATGATTAGTGGAATATTTAATTCACTTATTTTTTGTTCAGCTAATAATTTACTTTTCCCATAAGAAGTTACAGGGTGGGGGAGTGTAAATTCATTAATGGTTTCATGATAATTATTTAACGGCCCCAATGCAGCAAGGCTGCTTATAAAAACAAATTTTTTTAGAGGGACTTCTGCCAGCTCCGCAGCTTTTGCCAGGTTGTAAGTGTAGGTTGCATTTCCAGTATTATATTCCTGCTGGCCCTTAGCTTTTGTAATGCCGGCAGCATGTATTATATAGTTATATTGTTTGGATTCAATCTCTTTTTGTAAGCTTTCAATATTTGTAAGATCAATATAAATGAATGAGACAGGTAAATGCTTAAGATGTTCGACCTTGCTGCTTTTCCTGATGGCAGCATGTACTTCCAAATTGTTTTCCAAGGCAGCTTCGATTATATGAATCCCCAAAAAACCACTGGCACCTGTTATCATAATTTTCTCTTTCATATTGCTCTTTCATAGAGACGATAAGTCTTATAAACTTTTCCATCCATATTCTGGATGCCTTTGTTCATTAAAAAGTTATTTTCTAAGATCCACGAGGCCTCACCGCCTACAATATTCTTTTTACCGGCTCTTTCAATTATTGATGCATAAAAGCAAGCTTCAATTCCCATTTTTTTATAACCTTCTATAACGCCAAGCGCAAGCACCCGTACCTGGTTGATTTTTTTAAGCCCGAGTAATAATTTAAAAACTCCTGCCGGCAACAACCTGCCTTTTTTTATTTTTATGAGTATTTGATTGATATCCGGAATAGCTAATGCAAAACCAACCACTTTTCCTTCATGCTCAGCAACCAGGCAAAAACCGGGATCAAGAATCATTTTTAAATCTTTGGCTAAATACTTAAACTCAGCATCTGTCATTGGCACGAAACCCATATTCTTATCCCATGCTTTATTATATACCTCTTTTAATTTAATGACTTCATTTTTAAAATCCTTCATGTTGATTGGCCTGATAACAATATTTTTTTTGGCAAGTCTCTCTATAAGAGCTTGGTGTAACCTTACAGGCCGTTCATCGGTCGTTTTTGTATCAAGATAATAAGCCAGCAGATCCACATTTTTTCCAAAGCCTGCAGCCTCAGTCAGCTCTGCATAATAGGGTTTATTATACGTCATCATTGCGATCGGAGGTTTATCAAAGCCATCTATTAGTAAACCACAAGGCTCGTTTGTTGACGGATTAACAGGCCCGATAACTTTTGTAACACCCCGCGCTTTCAACCAATCGGTTGCCGTTTTAAAAAGTTGCGTGGAAATCTCTTTATCATTTTCACAATCAAAAAATCCGAAGAAGCCTTCTGTTACATTGTTGAATTGATTGTGGTTGTTATTTAAAATGGCGGCAATTCTTCCTTTTATAACAGTATGGTCATAAGCCAAAAACATTTTAATAACTGAATGTTCGTGAAAAGGATGTTTACCCGGTGTTAAAAGGTCTCGTTGTGCTATAAATAATTCAGGCACATAATTTTTATCATTTTCATAAAGCTTATGCGGAAAATCAATAAACTTTCCTAATAATTTCTTTTCGGTAACAGGTATAATTGAAATCATGCTCTTTCTCGCTGGATTAAATTGGCATTGATTTTTCGGGCTACTTTTTTAATTTTATCAATTGCAGCATCTATTTGTTCTATAGAATGCGTGGCCATTAAAGAAAAACGTATAAGAGAATCTTCATTGCTTACCGCGGGGGATACCACCGGATTTACAAACACTCCCTCCTCCAAAAGTATTTTTGCCATCAGAAATGTTTTTTCTGTATCTCTTATATATATGGGAATAATAGGTGTTTCTGTCGGCCCTATTTCAAAACCTTCTTTTCTAAATCTTTCGAGAGCATAATTTGTATTGTACCACAATTTTTCAATAAGCTCAGGAGTTTCTTTCAAAATAGTTAATGCGGCCAATGCGCTTGCAGTAGCTGCCGGGGAAATACTTGCACTAAACATTAATGACCTGGCATGATGCTTTAGATATTCAATCACATTTTTATCGGCAGCGATAAAGCCTCCAATAGATGCTAATGATTTACTAAATGTCCCCATTATCAAATCAACTTCATTGGTAAGATTAAAGTGTGCCGCAGTACCTTGTCCTTGTTTTCCAAGTACGCCAATTGAATGCGCATCATCAACAAATATAGATGCATTGTATTTTTTTGCGAGAGCGGTTATTTCAGGCAACAATGAGATATCTCCTTCCATGCTAAATACACCGTCGGTTAGAATTAATTTAAAAGCGTCATAAGGAACGCTGCTTAATAATTTTTCAAGATGACCCATATTAGAATGGCCAAACTTAAAAAGTTTAGAAAATGATAACCGGGCGCCATCAATAATGCACGCATGATTGTGCTCATCTAAAAATAAATAGTCACCTCTTGCACCAAGGGCCGAAATTACTCCCAGGTTCACCTGGTACCCTGTGCTAAATACCAGTGCTGCTTCTTTGCCAACAAAGGCTGCCAGGGCTTCTTCCAATTCCAGGTGCAAATCCAGTGTGCCATTTAAAAACCTGGAACCAGCGCACCCACTTCCATATTTATCAATTGCATTTTTTGCGCATTCCTTAATATACGCATGGTTAGTAAGGCCCAGGTAACTATTGGAACCAAACATAAGAACTCTTTTTCCATCTATCATCACTTCAGTATCCTGGTCAGTTTCTAAAGGCCTGAAAAAGGGATAAATGTTGGCGGCTTTTAATCTTTCAACAGCAGTAAAAGAATTTACTTTTTTATTAAGCGGACTCTTATTCATATTTTCTTACATGAAAGTTTGAAAATGACAATACTATTTCTTAAGAGATTATTTTAGTTCAAATCAGGCGCATTTATTTTGAATTTTCAAAAGAGTAGAAATATATTTTTTCTGGTCTTCAGTTGTATTCCTTTATTAAAATCCTCGTCCAGTTATAAAATTTATTCATGCATTACATTTATTACTTTCCAACTGCATCAGTAGGTTGAATTATATTCATCCTTCTGTCACTCAGCATAGCGTTTTATTTTAAAAATTTCTTTTCTTCCAGTATCTAATGCTCTGAGGACAGCGGATTACGTTTTATTCATTAGGTCAGTGGTATCCTGGTAAATAATGTTTTTATCACTGCTTCTTAATATATAATATAAAAGTCCCATC
>JBKJRY010000228.1:0-2789 GCA_046593045.1 Chitinophagaceae bacterium
ATACTCCGCCTCAGCGGTAAAATCGCCTTTCAGCACCTTGCCTCTCACAGACGTTAACCATGTAGAAGAAGGCAAATTGTTTTTGCCTGAATTTTCATGCCGGTTTACATAACTCAATCCTATATCGTATTTTATTTTTTTTGCTTTTAAGATAGTTGAAACATCAAGTTCTGCATTTACCCCTAACACAGTGCCATCGGTGAAATCGAAGCCAAGGCCGTTGCGTTGTTTACCATATAATGCGGTTAACTGAAGTGTTTTAATGGGAGCATATTTTACTCTTGCGCCTGCAATGGAATTAGCTATGCCTAACTGCCTGTCCTCCCAGGAACGGAAGACTAATCCACTGCCGAATTGGTCATAAAAATGGCCAGCCGTTACCTCTAAACGGAGGCTGTCATTTTTATAATTTATATAGTAAGTGCCAAGATCAATTCCTTTAAAGTTGGGTGAATAGTTTAATAAGGCTTTGGGCTCGTAAGATTCAACTTGTACACCAGTAGTAAACTTGCCAAACCTATAATCTAAACGGAGATAAGTATTGGAGCGAAAACGATTCTCTGCTTCTATCTGCTCGAGCTTTATTTTTTTGTCATCAAGGTAAAATGAAGAATTAGATTCGAAACCTCCACTCAATTGTGCCTTACTGCTTATACCAATAGTCGTAAGTAATGCTGTAGAAAATATTATTTTGAGGTTCATCATTTTTTGGATTATCCTTTATTGATTATCCTTTATCAGTTGTAATATCTCCTCTTCATCACCCATCACAAAACCGGAATGACGGTAAATTATTTTACCCCCTTTTATTATGATTGTGTAGGGAACATTCATAAGATTAAGTTCCCTTTTTAGCTCCTGATTTTTATCTAACAAAACAGTAAAATCCCAATTTTTTCCATTCACCAAAGGTTTAACGCGGTTAATGGTCCGGCTGTCATCTTGCGATACGGCATAAAAATCAAACTGATACTTTTTTTTCCAATCCACTAAATTATCATTGAAAATGGAGAGCTCGTTTATGCAGGGAATGCACCAGGTTGCCCAAAAGGCCAGCACCGTCGCCTTTGTATTTTCTTTGTTAAATGTACCTGTATTAAATGAATTGCCCTCAAGGTCGTCCAGTTTTAGATTAGGTATTTGTTGCGCAAAAGGGACCAGATTACCCACGATAACGAACAAAGCAATCATGCTAATTTTTTTCATGCTTTTGTTTTTATAATTCGGCTTAAAAACTTTTTAAATGAAAAACTTAAACGATAACAAAACACAATTTATAATATCTCCAAATTTTTTAGAGTGCCCAACTTTGCATCCTGTACGTTCATCACCAAACCCGTATCGTTTGTTACAAAAGCCACCAGCCTTACATTAGCCGTGTTTGTAATATTGGAAGGCAAAGCTATAGAATATGTTTTGGTAACCGAATTGCCATTGTTAGCAATTGCATCGCCCGATAAATCGGAAACGATTGATCTTATAACACCATTGTATTCAAAATTTGAAATACTGGATTGGCCTGCATATAAGGTTGAAGAATAATTTCTTTGAGTAAAGAATAATTTATCTTCTACCAGGTAAACAGTAAGTTTTGCATTGCCTGATAATGGTTGTGCATATGATACTGTAATGGATGCATTTAAAGTACTGCCGTTAACAACAGAAGTAATGCCAAGACCTAAAGTTGCTTTAGGCTTGATCTGATTAATTACCTGTGGTACATTTTCATATTGAGGCCCGTTCCAATTTGTGGTACGATTAATTTTACCTGCAGGCACGCCGGAAATTCCAAGGCTGGCTGCAAGACTGTTTCCCTGTGAAGTAATAAAAGGGTCGCTATTAAATAGATGAGCACTAACTACAATTGCTTTGTCGGTTTGCTGATGCAATAGATCAACACCATACAAAATTACCGGACAATTGCCACACCATGTACCTGAGTACTCTTCTACTAAAACCCTGCTCACAAAACCTCCGGTTGCTGGTGTGTTGGCGGTAACTTTTATAGAAATTACATTTGAATTTAAATTACCTTTTGAAGCATACACAGCAAAGGTTCCTGCCTGGGTAAAAGTATAAGTATTGCCGTTAATTAAAATTCCGTTTATATACAATTTGCTTGCACTTGTTACAATTGCATTGTTAAGTGAAGAGTTTACTGAGAAACTAACAGAGCCTCCTGCAATTACTTCAGTTCCGTCGGAGGTAATCGATATTGTCTCTGGTGCAGTTTGAGTTTGCGTAACACCGGATTCTGTTTTTGTGCAGGAATGGAGAAAAAATCCCATTAAAAAGAGCGATAAATAAGTCAGAAGTTTTTTCATAAAAGTAAATTTTTAGTTTTCGGAATTTGAGACGATGATCATTTGCTGGTTTTAAGCAGTAAAACTAATGAACGAAAAAAACGTTGTTATAGTTTCCTGCAGATATCACAGAATCATAACAAAAGTCTCATATTTTAATTGAGCCATTTTGCCAGATTATAAACCATTAGTCGCCCGATCACATAAAACCTTACAGAGCTATTAGAAATTTTTATAGAATTTTAGCCGAAATTAATTTCCAAATTTTTTAGCCTTTCGATTGGCACTTTAAAAAAAAATTCAAAAAAAAGTTGAACTATTTTTTAAGAATTTTTAAAGCCCTTGCTGCAACTGAATTTGAAGCGATGATAGCTCCTTCCATATAACCGCCAAATGCATTACTGGTTTCAGTACCGGAAAAGAAAAGTTTTCCTTCCATATAGCTTTCTTCAAAAATTGGACTCCCGTTATTTTGGTGGGGTGGTA
>JBKJRY010000414.1:0-9651 GCA_046593045.1 Chitinophagaceae bacterium
TGGCGAGGCAATACTATCAGCAGGCCAACCAGGTTTGTATTTCGAGACAGGAAAGAAATTTTATGACCTCGCATAATGGTACCGATAATTGTTTCGGGATTTTAACCGGTTATACCTGCTGTACCACCAATATGCACCAGGCAAAACCGGTTAAAATCCCGAAACAATTATCGGTGCCATCATGCGAGGTCATAAAGTTTCTTTCCTGTCTCGAAATACAAACCTGGTTGGCCTGCTGATAGTATTGCCTCGCCATAAAATCATCTGTAGCCTGGGCAGGCAATGCATTGTAGGCAATTCGCTCGAGGTGATCCATCATATCTACCTTTCCTGTAATGGTGATCATATTCTCAAGAGAATACATTAATTCAGTGGCGCTGCAAAATTCAGAACCTTGCACAGGGTTATTGCCCCGCATAAATTCGTCCGCTCCATACATTCCCTGCACCTGTTCCTGGTAATGCCTTATGTCATGAAATGCCTTTTCCACTGCACGAACGTATTTCTCATCATTATCCTGTTGGTAATAAATGACGGGTGACTTGATTCCCTGTGCCAGGTTTACCCCATGAAACTTATAGTCAGTATATAAATCGCCTGAATACAGGAAATTATCCGTCCAGTCGTATGTTTGCCGGTGGACCAGGTTCGCAAGATCAAGCAGGAATTTATCTCCTGTAATATTGTATAACCAGTAAACAACGAGCAGATTATCGCCGCCACGTTGTGAACTCCACCAGGAATAATGATCAAGTGGAACTGTGGGCAGTGTTTTCAACTGGTATTGGAAATATTTAGTCATTAAATTAATAACCCTTTTATCTCCCGATGCCATATAATACTGCTGTAATACTTTCAGCATTACCATTTTTGGCCACCAGTCCGCTGCCCGTCCTCTCTGTATTCCCGGCTCATCTTCAGGGTCTGTTTCCGGTACTGCAGGACCGAAATAACCATCATCTCTCTGGTTATTAATAGACCATTCTATCCACGGTTTCAATTTATCTTTCAGTCCTGCATCGTCCAGTATATAAGCTAGTGGAACCAATCCATCCATCCAATAAGGCCCTCTTTCCCAAACATCCCCGTCGCCGCCCAGCCAGCCATTCCTGCTTCCTAATACCGAAGGATATAATTTATCGAGTTGCCCGGTCATGCCGGCTTTCATCTTCATTAATTGTGTATGCAACCAGGCTTTAGGTTTTATATCACCAAGTGGAAGATTTATATACGGATTTGGCCTAAGGGGTGGCCGGTTCTGAAAATAACCGACATTTTGAGCATTAGTAAAACCTGCTATAAATAACAACGCAATTAAAAAAGCATTTTTTCCCATTATGAAATATTTAATTCAAGTCAGGAAGATAAGGATATAAAATGATGTCTTATCCTAAAATAAGTGTACAAAAATTAAGTGTAAAATGTATAATTCGAATGAGTTTGTAAGATGAAATTTTCACAATCCTGAACTTATACCAGGTTGGCAAGGATCATATTGAGAATGGCTTCCTTTCGGCATTGAAAAAATAAATTCAGGCAGGATGTCTTTTATCAATTGCTTTCTTTTTTGAATAGAATACCTGATTTTATGATCTTTGTTCGAATTGGAAATTAAAAATAGTGCTATCGGTTTTGTATTTATTGTTATTAGTTATGGATAGCCAGTCCAATAAATTGTATTTTTACAGTCTATTAGTTACCATGAGTATATTATTTACATTCCTGGCAATAGTTTTTGCAACCACTTTAAATGCACAAACAACTTTACCGGGCAGCTTTCAGAATAGTGCTTACCGCAATTCCTTTGCCGGCAACCACAATGTATATGATAGCGGCACACAAAAGAAATGGTTTATAAGCACCTACAGCGGCATAACAGCGGGCTATAGCTTCTTTCGGAATGCTGGTGCAAGTTTCGTTGGTGCTCCTCTGGGAATACAGTTAAATCGCAGGTTGAGCAATAACGTGTATGCATTTGCTGGAATAACGGTAGCGCCCATGTATCTTAATTTTAACCGTGCTTTTCTTACGACTGATTTGAATAAAGTAAATACTTTCAATAGCTTTCACCAGCCAGGCAATTTTTCAATGTATTCAGCCGCAACGTTAGGGCTTATGTACATTAATAACGAAAAGACGTTCTCTGTTTCGGGTAGCATAAGCATTGAAAGAAACAACTACCCTTTGTACTATAACAACCGGTCGAACACGACGAAGCCAGATAATATGGCTACTTACAGGTAAGAATATTTTGTTTTTGTGTAAGGCACCTGTATAGAAGCGATTCCAGTCCAAAGTTCCAGGTGCAATATCTTTTCTAGTATTATTTGCCAGCTCCCACTACTTCAATTTTTCGTTGAAAAAATTAATAGTACGTTGCCAGGCAAGTTCTGCAGAGGCTTTGTCGTAACGCGGGGTGGTATTATTATGAAAGCCATGGTTTACATCAGGATATATGTAAGTAGTATATTCTTTGGCGTTAGCTTTTAAAGAGGCTTCATAGTCCGGCCAACCTTCATTGACACGGGTATCGAGACCTGCATAATGCAGCAACAAGGGCGCTGTTATTTTAGGCACATCTTCTGCCGCTGGCTGGCTACCATAAAACGGTACAGCTGCTGATAAACCCGGGATACGCACGGCCATCATATTGGCAATCCACCCTCCAAAGCAAAAGCCTACAACACCCACTTTACCATTACATTCTTTGTGATTTTTGAGGTAGTCGTATGCGGCTATAAAATCTTCCAGCATTTCATTTCTATCACGTTTGCCTTGCATCTCGCGACCTGTATCGTCGTTGCCGGGGTAACCACCCAGCGGAGTGAGGGCATCCGGCGCAATAGTGATAAATCCTGCAAGCGCAGCCCTTCTTGCAACATCTTCAATGTATGGATTTAGACCCCGGTTTTCATGCACCACTACAATGCCACCCAGTTTTTGTTTTGCATCCGCAGGCATTGAAAACAAGGCTTTAATATCTCCGCCACCTTTTGGCGATTGGTAATGGATATATTCCGATTTTAACCCCGGGTCATCTGCTTTAACTTCAGCAGTAGTTTGGTATTCTGGCATGAGAAAACTCATAAGGGAAGCCACCGTAACGCCTCCTACGGCATAGACAGATAGCTTTTGCACAAAATCGCGCCTGCTGACACGGTTGTGCGCATAGTCGTCATAAAGATCAAACACTTCCTGTTTGATGTCTTCTTTTTTGATTTCGTTCATGATGGAAATAATTGTGTACGCTAAGTTAAGCAATTAACGGCCAGGTTCCGGGCTGACATCTTCTTTCCAGGGCAGAACTGGCTGCCGTTGTGAATGGTAACCACGAGAGGGTAAATATATATTTACCATGTAACTTCAATACAAGGGTGACTAACGTACAGGGATAACTGGCAAGAGATGTGAAAATTCAAAAGAGCCTTCTCAATCATTGTCCGGATAAATCTTTCACGCGGATGTTTCGAAACTCAACTACTGAGCCATGCCCGAGAAAACCGATGTGTCCTTTATCCCGCTTCAAACCGGGATGCGGATTGTGATCCGGCGTCCCATTTTCACGGGCATCAGTAATATCTGCATCGGTGATGACTGTCCCATTTAGTATTACTTTTATTTTAGGGCCTTTTACAATTACTTCTTCATAATTCCACTCACCCACAGGTTTTAAATAACCACGTTTTGCAGGCACAACACCATATATGGACCCATGGTATTGATAAGGCTGGAGATCCTTATATTTATCAGCATTATTATCAAGTATCTGCAATTCCATTCCTTCATAGGCTGCATCGCCTTCAAGTGGAGTCCTGATACCTAAACCATTATTAGCTCCCGGTGTGAGCTTAAATTCAAAACGAAAATTAAAATCACTATATTCTTCTTTTGTATAGACATTTCCGCCGCCACCTTTTTCAGGATGTATGGTTATCGTACCGTTTTCAGGAACATAACTTTCAGTATCGCCTGTCCATTGATCCATCGTTTTCCCGTCAAACAATAAAGTGTACCCCTGATTCCTTTCCGTTTTTGACAATTGATTTGATAAAGTACTTTTAGCTGTTGTACAAGAAATAAAAACGATAGCTGGTATTAAGAAACAGAAAAATAAATTTGATTTCATCATTGATTATTTATTGGTGATAATATTTAATGTCACGTGGATTGGACGTAAAATAAATCAATATTATTTCATCTTATCCAAATGGCCAACTATAAATGCACCCAGCTTTTCATACCCAACAGCATTGGGATGTAATCCATCTAAAAAAATTGATTCATCAATTTTTTTATCCTTTTTTACAAAAAGGTCCCCGGCATCCGCATAGTTTACTTTTGATTGCTTTGCTACGTTAGCCAGCATTTTATTTAGCTGCACAATCCTTTCTTCCGTATCCCTTCGTGGCAAAATCCCCATCAACAATATTCGTGCGTTGGGTTGTTTAGTCTTAATCGCCTCTATTAAAAATTGCAATCCTGTGGCTATTTCGTCATTGGTATTTAACTGCAAATTGTTCGTACCGATCATCAACACAATATGCTTTGGAGAAATACTATCCAGTTCTCCATGATATATCCTCCATAAAACATTTTCAATTCTATCCCACCCAAATCCCATATTTGTTGTCATCCGCGGAGTAAAATATTTTTCCCATGAATCGGTGCCTTCGTGTCTTGGTTCGGCAGGTGGACCAGCCCAATAGTGGGTTATGGAGTTACCAATTAAGACCAGCTTCGGCGGATGAATTTTGTCATAGCGCATTACCTGGTTATGCCTCGTTTCCCAATCATAGATATTGGCATCACGTCTCTGTGTCACGGGAATAGTAGTAGAAATCGTATCCTCCGGCTCCGCCAAAATAATTCTAATTTCTTTTTCATAGGCATCAGCATAACGCATCATTCCAATATCATTGGGATGTGTACCATCCACCATGGTTTCTATATCCTGGTTAATGGCTTCTTTAGACAACCGGAATATATTTTTTACTCCTGCAGTGACCAGTGAATCGAAAGTTTCCCTGAAAACCTTATTCGTTGAAACGTAGTCAGTTTTCCGTACAGGATTTATTTCTTCGTCCGTATATCCGTCATGGTCCGAAAGAAGAATTGGGGTGTATGGCTTCTTTTTCTGCAATTCAGTTACCGATGCAATGATCCTCTTTTTTAATTCGCCGGTTGCATAATAATCAGGGGACGTAAGATTGG
Organism: Chitinophagaceae bacterium; assembly: GCA_046593045.1. Classification (GTDB taxonomy): domain Bacteria; phylum Bacteroidota; class Bacteroidia; order Chitinophagales; family Chitinophagaceae; genus Ginsengibacter. Next base: position 5,212 of record JBKJRY010000414.1, read on the forward strand.
GTAAACAATCCAGCACATACATTTTAGCATCTGTCTCCGATAACAGATCTATCATCTCGTTCTCTAATCTTCCGTTACCTGAAAAGGCAAGATTTATGACGGGCCGGCCTAACTTTCTTCCTAAAATATTGGTCCATGCAAGCCCTGGCCGGGAGGCACAGCCGCCCTGTGCAATAGAGGTTCCATACACGACGATTGGTTTATCGGTACGAACAGGCAACGGTTTAAACGAAGCTTCCTTTGGCACTGATATATCCATCCACTTTACGGAATTATACAACGGCAGGTACAGGGTGTACTCCCTGTTGCCAACATGCTGGTCGTTCGGTAGCAGATTTTTGAAATGATAACTGATCGTATCACCGAAAGAAAATCTGCCGGCGGCCCAAAGCCATTTGCCATCAATGGACTTTGAATATAAATCAACACCGCTTACCCCGGTGGCAGGCATATGCGGCATTTGCAATGCCCCGGTTACCTGGTATTTTATTATGATTTCATTCGCATTGGTTTGAAAGCGCATCTGCAAACCGGCACTGTTCTTTGAAAGTTGCCATACCTCTTCCCGGACGGATTGCTCAGCCCTTGCTGGCAAACGATCATAAAAATCTTTTACTTCACGGGGCCATGCCTGCCCTTCCAATACCTGCATGGTATCGTTGGCGGGGTTCCATGTTTGATATTCAATTTTATTTTGTGAAAAACAAAATTGAGAACTTATCATGCATAATATGGCAATAAAAATTCCTGGTCTCATCCGTTATAATTTTAATTGATGGATTCTATTTTTTTATTGCAATATTATTGCTTTTGGTCCGAGGTGCGGCAAAAGGAATCAGGGTAATCCTTAATGATAAGATTCAAGTCAGCTTATTCTGTTCTTAAATTCTTTGCGGGACTTGCCAATGCTGCTCTTGTGGAATGAAACATAGCAGTTAATACCGCGGTAAGTACAATCAAAAAAGCTGATACAATAAACGGGACTACTGACAGACCGTTGTGGTATGAAAATACCTTAAGCCAGCCGTTCATAAAATAATAAGCAACAGGAAATGCAATTAACGCGGCAATCAATGCAAGCCACAGATAATTGCGGGTAATCATACTTACAATTTGCGAAATGCTGGCGCCCATTACCCTCCGTATGGTTATCTCCTTTTGCTTTTGCTGCGTGGTAAATGCAGTAAGACCGAGCAAGCCGAGGCAGGTAATAATGATCGTTAGTATAGAAAAAGCCGCGAAGATTTTTCCACGTTTCTGGTCGGCGGCATATTGCGAATTAAAATTTTCATCCAAAAATTTATACTCAAATGGTAGATTCGGGAAGTATTTTTTCCACGTACTTCCTACCTGTACAATCGTTGTTTTAAGATCGGCAGTATTCATTTTGAGCTGGATCATATTGCCATTCGGATCATAAAACATAAGCAGGGGGGCGATGGGATTGTATAATGCTTTTTGATTGAAATTTTTTACTACGCCTATCACTTCAAGATATTGGCCTGAAGTATCTCCGGGGAATTTTACTCTTTTGCCTATGGCTTCCTTCCAGCCAAAATGCATTGCCATAGCCTCATTAACTACAATGCTGTGCAGCGTATCTGCGGGACTTGAAAAATTTCGTCCCTTCACTATGGGAATATTTAACGCCTGCAGAAAATTTTCATCTATAGCATAACATTCAATTCCTTTATCGGCATAACCATTATCAGTTTGCACTGAAAAAAGATTCAGGTTGAGATTCGTACTGCCCGGATAAGAATTGCCCGTGCCCACGACCTTCACACCCGGAATGCTGCGCATTTCGTTATCCATTGCATTTATTTTGCCACGCTCGTCTTCACCCGTATTTACCGTTACGGTCATCACCTGGTTTTTATCAAAACCCAAATCTTTCTTTTGTAAATAACTAAGCTGGGAATATACTACCCACGTACAAATAAGCATGATCATTGAAATAGCAAACTGCAACACAACCAGCGTGCGCCGCAGGTTTACATTACCCGATGCTTTTGATAAAGCACCTTTCAAAATACTTACCGGCTGGAACGATGACAAATAAAATGCAGGGTAGCTGCCACCCACAAGTCCTGTGACTAAACCAATGCCCAGCAGCAACAACATATTGAATGGCTGAAACAAGGTGCCGTTGGTAAATGACTTTCCTGAAATAGCATTGAAAGAAGGCAACAACAACATCACGAGCAACACACTTAACAGCACAGCTATTAAAGCAGTAAGCACAGACTCTCCCAGGAATTGCAACACCAACTGTTTTTTCGTAGAGCCGGTTACTTTGCGGATGCCGATCTCTTTTGCCCTACGTGCCGACCTTGCCGTTGTGAGGTTCATGTAATTGATGGAAGCAATCAGCATCATAAAAAATGCCACAGCAGAAAATATCCAGATGTACGACATACTGCCCAACTCTTCAGGTTCCTGTTCCAGTTTTGAATGAAGATGTATCTCTGTAATCGGTTGTACACCATAATGAATCTTCACATTGTATTGTGCAAAAATTGGCGCCATGTATTTCGCATACATAGGCACCAGCTTTTTATTAAAGGCTTTGGCGCTGCTGCCTGGCTTCAGTAATACATAAGTATAGTTGTTGAAGCTACCCCAGTTCTCGCCGCCATATTGATTTTTGGGAATAGACGACCATGATATCAGCATATCAAAACGCAAATGAGAATTGTTCGGAACATCTTCGATTACACCGGTTACTTTATACACATCGTATACCGTGCGAAGTGTTTTGCCGATGGCTGATGCATTTGCAAAATATTTTTTTGCAAGAGATTTTGAAATTACGATGCTGTTAGGCTCATTCAAAGCATGTGCTGCATCACCTGCTAAAAATTGGTAAGTGAAAATATTGAAGACGGTACTGTCAGCATAATAAACTTTAGTTTCATAGAAACTGTTCTCACCATTCTTGAAGAGCGTTCTCTCCCTGCCCATAAATCTTGCTGATTCTTCTACCTCAGGGAAATCTCTTTTCAGTGTGACGGCAAGCGGTGCCTGCGTTAAACTCCAGTCAGTGTTTTTATCTTTCTCCTGTATGTAAGAAACGATCCTGAATATGCGGTTTGCTTTTTTATTATAGCGGTCATAATTCAATTCATCCTTTATATAAAAAATTAAAAAGAGGCTGAATGTAATACCAATAGTAAGTCCTAATATATTCAGGATGCTATACCATTTGTCTTTTTTCAAATTACGGATGGCGATTAGTAATAAGTTTTTTATCATAACAATCGTTTATTCAAATTTATTTTGCCAGGATTTTTCATTGCAGCCTATTGGGTCATGCGGCCTGATGTGTAACGCAGTGCCACGATTTTTGTTACTCCGAAACGCGCTAATATAACTTGGCATCGCATTAACCATATTTACAGATAATGAGTTCCGCTAATTTTAAACAAGGGATATGCCATCACTGCAATCCTTTGCGGGGTAATGGTTTGCAAATGAATTGCAAATGATAAGTGTTCGAAAACGTACACTTTCTGTACGGATTTCGGACAAAATCTGGATCTACTAATTAAGCCTGATTATGGAATTTTAGCAACCAGTTGGATTGAATAAATATCGTTAAGCAGGATTTTCTTTTCTTTATATAAAATTAATACGACCATGAAAGCTATATTATTAATGATGATCCTTTTTTCTACCCATACAGTTTTTGCTCAAACAATTATTGACCGGGATCCTGAGATTTCTCAAATGGTTAATGAAGTTTCCCCTGATTCGCTTCGGTCTTACATAAATGCATTAGTTGCCTTTGGCACCAGAAATACATTAAGCACACAAACAGATGCAAAGCGTGGAATTGGCGCTGCAAGAATATGGGTCCTGAAAAAATTTAATGAGTTTGCTAAAAATTCAAATGGAAGATTGAGTGCCGTTATTGATACGACGGCCTTGCAACCCGATGGACGAAGAGTTGATATTCCTTTGGTTTTAGGAAATGTAATGGCTACGTTAAAAGGTATCGATCCAAATGACAAAAGAATTTTTGTAATAAGCGGTCACATGGATAATATGCGATCAAATGTAATGGACAGAACAGGCGATGCCCCCGGTGCCAATGACGATGGAAGCGGCACATCTGCAGTACTTGAGTGCGCAAGAATTATGAGCAAGCATTCTTTTCCGGCGACAATAATTTTTGTTGCAGTGAGCGGTGAGGAACAAGGCCTGCTTGGCTCAACTTACATGGCAGATAAAGCCAAAACAGAAAATTGGGATATCGAAGCTGTATTGAATAATGATATTATGGGAAGCAACAACAGCAACGAAACAAACATTATTGATAATACAAGAATTCGTGTTTTCAGCGAGGGATTGCCCGCTTACGAAACCGAAAAAAATGCCGTAAGAATAAGAGCACTTGGTTTGGAAAACGATGGGAAATCGCGACAGCTTGCCCGTTAT
>JBKJRY010000080.1:0-7350 GCA_046593045.1 Chitinophagaceae bacterium
AAATGAAATAATAGATAATACTGCTATAGAGTACAGAACCGTTTATTGCGGGAATGTTTACACGATTATATCTTGACAATAATTTCATTGATCTGTAAATTTATAGCCCATCCCATAAATTGATTTTATATAATCACTGGCTCCTGCATCAATTAATTTTTTTCTCAGGTTTTTAATGTGCGTATAAATGAAATCGTAATTCCCTGCCATATCATCGCCCCATAAATGCCGGGCAATTGCATCTTTTGATATAACCCTCTTTTTATTGCTTACAAAATATAACAGTAAGTCAAATTCTTTCCTGGTAAGATTCACAGGTGCTTCATGCACCATTACCAATTTGTTTTGAGAATCAATATGAATGTCATGAAATTTTATAAGATTATGCCCATCAAAATTTTTCCTCCTTATAATTGCCGCAATTCTTGCGTTCAGCTCTGAAAGATGAAAAGGCTTTGGCAAATAATCGTCGGCTCCAAGATTAAGTCCCTTAATTTTATCATCGAGTGAATTTTTAGCGGAGATAATTAAAACGCCATCGGTTTTTTCATTCTCCTTTAGTTGCTCAAGTATCTTCAGGCCATCACCGCCTGGAAGCGAAATGTCTAATAAAATACAATCGTAATCAAAATATTCAGTTTTATGAAGAGCCGTTTCATAGTCTGATGCCGTGTCGCATGAATAATCCTGGGCCATAAGATAGGTAGCGATGCTATCCCTCAATTCCTTTTCATCTTCTACTATAAGAATTTTCAATTTTTTTTGAAAAATTACAAAATGAATCTGAAGAGAAGTTGAATTATTGGAAACTTAGAAAAAATATGTTTAGAAAAGATATGTAAAGCGTTGCGAAAAGCAATTACATTACGACTGCTATTAGAGGGCTTTATATTTCAGTGCTTTCCTGAAAAAATTCTTTCAACTTTTCTTTAAGGTCTTCCGGCATTTCATGGCGTTTCATAGTTTTTGATTCCATAAAATACAGCGTTACATCGCCGACGTTCAACAACTCATTTTTTTCATTATAAATTTCACTGTGAAAAATTATTTTATGATGAACAGGAATTTCCCGCAAAGTAGTAACTACGGTTATAAGATCATCATACTTTGCCGGTCTCAAAAATTTACTATGAATGTCAATTACAGGAAGGATAATTCCATTTGCTTCCATTTCTTTGTACGCAAAACCAAGGCTTCGTAATGATTCAGTTCTGCCGATTTCATACAGCTGCGCATAGTGTCCATGATATACAACTCCCATTTGATCAGTGAGAGCGTAGTGAATTCTTATTTGTGTTTTGTGTGTAAACAAGCGGTATAATTAAAATGAAAGTAACAAATTGCAGTTGCTTAATAAGTCAGTTGCCTTTCCTGTGTAACGATAAGTTGAGATGGACTGTAGTAAGGGCTTTTATTTTCCAATCATCCCATCCACACTTATTTTACCAGGGCCACATAATAATATTACTAATGTGCAAGCCAGGTAGATGGCTGCTTTCTCTCCATCAGCAAACAAATGGCCATGGTGTACTTTGAATAATGCAACGGCCATTTCAACAATAATGGGAATTAAAGCCAACCTGGTAAATAAGCCAAGAATTAGAAATATGGAACAGAACAATTCAGCAAATACAACAAGCATCAGGGTCAACGTCGAACCTATTCCCAAAAAATTCATAAAATGAAGTTTGACTTTGTCGAAATGAAGCAGTTTATCATAGCCGTGGCTGGCTATTAAAAGCCCGGTACTCAAACGTAACAGCAACATGGCGAAATTGAATGAGCCTGTGGAATATTTCGTGGAAAGTAGTCTTCTCATAATTTTTTTTACAATTGTATTAACAAAGATTTGTGCAATTTAAAGCGTTTTATTTTCATCTGCCTTAATTGAAGAATGGATTAAGGAATGGTGTTTGTACTTTTGCGCCCGGATCAATTTCTTTTTCATTTTTAAGATGTTGTATAAGATTTACATCATCATGAAAAAATAAAAATACAGTAATTCATGAATCGTCTCCTTTTGCCTCTATCCTTTTTTCTTTTATCCTTTTCCTGTTTTTCGCAACCCAATTATAATATTACCGATCCTGAAAAAAGCTTTAAGGAGGCAAAGGAATATTTTATAAAAGGACAGTACAGTATTGCTTATCCATTGCTGAAACCACTAAGGGATAAATATCCTGAAAATACTCAGAGCAGCCATGCCTACCTTAACCAGGATATTGAATATTATTATATTGTTTGTGGATTAAAACTTAACCAATCTGTAGCTGAAGACGCTGCCCAGCGATATATCGATGCGGCAGAAAACGAGGCCCGTCAGCAAATTATGAGCTACAACCTGGCAAAATATTATTTTACAAAAAATGATTTTGCCCGAGCTGTTGTTTTTTATGAGCGGGCCGGCTATGACAATTTAAGTAATGAAGAAATCGCGGATGCGAAATTTGAATTGGCATATTCTTATTTTAACCTTAGTCAATTTGATAAAGCAAAACCTTTGTTTAATGAAATTCATCAACTGCCTGGTAACAAACATTATTTTGACGCGAACTATTATTATGGATTTATAAGTTTCCAACAAAGAGATTATGCCGAAGCGTTAAGCTCTTTTAAGAAAGTAGAGAATATTGAGAAATACAAGGCGCTGGTTCCATACTATATTGCTGATATCTATTATGCCCAGGGAAATAAAGACGAAGCACTTCGCTATGGTGCACAGGCATTGACACGAAACGATGTCTATTACAGGAAAGATCTCAATCTCCTGATAGGGCAAATTTATTTTGAGAAAAAGGAATTCGCCAAGGCACTTCCGTTGTTGGAAGCATATGTAAACAGCAGTGATAAGGTCTCCAAAGAGGTGATGTACGAATTGAGTTATGCCTACTATGATGGGAATCAGTTGGAAAAAGCGATGGATGGCTTCAAACAATTGAGTAATGAAAAAGATTCTTTGGGTCAAAACTCAATGTATTTGCTGGGTGATCTTTATTTGAGAACCAGTCAGAAAGCTAATGCCAGGAGTGCGTTTCAATACAGTGCCAACAATAACAGTAACCGTAAGCAACAGGAAATATCCCGCTTTAATTATGCCAAGCTTTCTTACGAGCTGGGCTACCAGGATATTGCATTGAATGAAATGAATAAATTTCTTGACCTGTATCCTACTTCTGATTATGCTGATGAGGCAAAAGAGATTTTGATTAACATGCTTGCCAATACAAACAATTATTCTGAAGCCCTCGCTTTATATAAATCATTTGATAAGCCAACTCCAAACATGCAAAAAGTTTATCCAAAATTATTATTTGGAAGAGCCACTGAATATATTAATGAACAAAAATTGACTGAGGCAGATGACCTCTTATCCAGAATAATCCGGGATTCCAATGCTGGTGAAGTATTGCCATTTGCAAATTTCTGGAAGGGTGAAGTTGCATACAGGCTGGGCCGTTATGATGAAGCTATACGATCTATGAATGCTTACCTTGGAACGGGGGGCTACCAGAATGAGGCAAATCCTGATGCCGCAAGATATGTACTGGGTTATGCGTATCTTGAAACAGAAAATTATCCTTTAGCGCTGTCTAACTTCAAAGAGATTTCTTCATCACTTTCTTCTAAATCATCCACTTTGGCACAGGATGCTTATGTAAGAGCCGCCGACAGTTATTTCATGCAAAAAAATTATAGTAGTGCGAAAAGCATGTATCAAAATGTAATTAATAACGGTTTACCTCAAAGTGATTATTCTTTGTACCAGGTAGCATTGATCAATGGAATTAATAATCCAACTGATAAAATACAAACTTTTAATTCTCTTGTGCAGCGGTATCCTCAAAGTGATCTTGTCGCGGAATCTTACATGCAGATAGCCAATACTTATATGGCACAGGAAAAGTTCAGGGATGCTATTCCATATTTAAACAAAATTCTTGAGATGAAAAGCGCCACGGGTCAGTACCCAAAGGTTTACCTGAAGCTGGGACTTTCCAATTATAACCTGAACGAAAATAATGAGGCTTTAAAATATTACCAGAAGCTTGTATCGCTTTACCCGCAATCTGCAGAGGCTGATGAAGCTATGGATAATATGAAAAATATTTATGTGGAGCTTGGCCGTCCCAATGAGTACGTCGACTTCGTTAAAAAATCAGGGAAGTTAGTCAGTATTTCTGAGGCAGATTCTTTGACTTATGCTTCCGCTGAACTCAGGTTTAATAATAACGATTGCCCCGGCGCCATAACTTCTTTCTCAAACTATCTTTCTAAATATCCACAGGGGGCTTATGCCCTTGAAGCTAATTTTTATCGCAGTGAATGTTATTCAAAAAATAAAGATTGGAAAAATGCCGTACCGGGGTATGAAGCCGTTGTAAATTTTGGCAGTAGTAAGTATGCTGAGAGATCTGCATTAGCTGCCGCGCGTACTTATTATTTTGAATTGCAGGATTATGCCAACGCCAAAATTTATTTCACAAAATTAAACGAGCTGGCAACCACGCCCGAGAATGAACTGGAAGCATTGCGCGGATTGATTCGAAGTTATTATCAAACAAAAGATTTTGCCGAAGCAAACATAACCGCTAAACAACTGCTTACCAAAAAGGGATTGAGCACTGATGATAAAGCAATCGCTAACCTGGTGTTAGGTAAATCACTACAGGCGGATAATCATTGTGATGAAGCAATTGCCGCTTTCAAACAGGTAGCTGCCATCAATAAATCAGCATGGGGAGCAGAGGCCCGTTATGAAATTGCCAACTGCTACTTTACCCTTAATGATCTTACCAATGCTGAAAAATCAGGGATGGAAGTTATAAAAGTTACCAGCTCTTACGATTATTGGGTTGCAAAAGCTTACATATTACTTGGGGATATTTACCTGAAGCAAAAGGATTATTTTAATGCCAAAGCGACTTATCAAAGTGTTGCTGACAATGCAACCATTCCGGAATTAAAGAAAGAAGCCGGGGATAAATTAAACGCTGCCACAAGTTTGGAACAGCAGAATTCAAAGGTTGAAGCCCCTGCTGCAACCAACCAATAAAAGCACCATCAAGAGGAAATTATTTTAAATAATGAATTCGTTTTATGAACCCACAGATTCTATCATTAGCAAATAAGATTTTTTTAAGCACCGTAATTTTTTGTTTTGTTTGTATGGGCGCCTTTGCACAAAGGGATAGTTCAAAAAGACAAACGATCGAAATTACTTCTTCCTATAAACCTGTTTTACGAAACCCGGTAAAGATAAATTTATATGCTTCGCCCATCACCGGTGATTCCACACGGCGGCGGCTTGCTTATAATATACCACCGCAAAATTTATTTTTTATTTACCAACCGGTTGCTTTAAAACCATTGGCCTTAGCCGCTGATACCTCACTGCAGCTCGGCGGCAGGAACCAGTTGAAGCTTGGTTTCGGAAGCTTTACTACTCCTTATGTTTCAGGTGCATTTAGTTTTGGCGATGGTAAGAATAACCTGGTAAATGTATATGGAGATTATATTTCTTCACGGGGGAAAATAAGAAACCAGGACTTCAGTGAAATAAATGTAAAAGGTACCGGTAGCCTTTTTACGGAAAAGAATGAGACGTATGCTTTCGCGGCTTTTGCGCAACATGAATATTATCAATATGGCTATAATCATGATCTTTTTGATTTTGATAAAGGTATTTTACGAAGAAGCTACCAGGACTTTTCAGCGGGTATCGGATACAGGAATATTGCCGTTAACGATTTGAATATAACTTACAATCCTCATTTGGAGCTCCATGCTTTCTCGCGTGAAAACAAAGCTTCTGAAACCACTTTAATTTTAAATATACCTGCAGAGAAAAAATTCGGAGAGTCAGTTTCACTCAAGGTATTGGCAAGTGGAAATTTTAATAAATACCAACTTAAAAATTCAACGGATCATCTTACGAACAACTTGTTCCAGTTGGCGCCGGAACTGGTTTTTTACAGCGAGAATTTTATTTTTCATGGAGGTGCTACTCCATCATGGAATAACAACGATGTTGTAATTTTACCTAACGTTTATGGTGAGGCGCAACTGCAACACAATGTCTTGTCGATACAGGGAGGCTGGATTGGAAGGTTTATACCTAATAGCTTTCGTACATTAAGCGGTGAAAATCCCTATATGCAGGATCCGACTTTCTTAAATAATACTAAAGAAGTACAATTTTATGGAGGCATAAAAGCTACTGTTGACCGGCATTTTACTTTCAATGCGAAAGCAGCGGTAATCACTTACCATGATCTACCCCTGTTTGTGAACGATCCCGCTGATGAAAAAAAGTTTATGGTGAGAAATGAAAGCAAGCTTGACAATTTCCAGTTGCATGGTGACCTGAACTATATAAACCAGGATAAATTTACAATAACAGCCGGCCTTGATTTAAATACATATACCGGCCTGCAGGATAATGCAAAGGCATGGCATCTGTATCCATTAAAGCTGAATGGCTCTTTAAGGTGGAATGCTTTCAAGGAGGTACTTTTCAAGGGAGATATTGTCGCCTTTTCAGGCGCGAAAGCGTTGCTGAGCGATGGTTCTCAGAAAAATCTCAAGGGAGGTACCGACATTAGTGCCGGCGCTGAATTTAAGATCAATCCAAAGTTTAGCGCATGGCTCGATTTTGATAATGTCCTCAACAGTAAATATGAGCGATGGAATAATTATCCTGTATACGGCTTACAGGTAATCGGGGGAATAATAATTCATTTTTGATCCCGCTACATTCAATCATTTAAAACATAGATATTTGCGGGAACTATGCAAAAGATCATTGCTTCATATTTAGTGCAGAAAAAAGAATGCAGTTTGCCCGGCATTGGTCATTTTAGAATCAGCACAACACCTGCTGAGCATGATATCGCGAATAAGCAATTAAAACCGCCCAGCCACGAAATTATTTTCATAGAAGAAGAGGTTCATCTTCGGAAAGATCTTGTTACTTATGTGTCATATCATAAGCAATTACCTGAGAACGATGCCGCGGAAAGTATAAGCAGCTGGTGCGAACATTCCATGGCCAGGCTTAATGCCGGCGATAAAATTTATTTTCAATCTTTAGGAACGCTGCAAAAAGATGCAGATGGAAATATTTTTTTCGAAACAAAAAATGAAACCCTGTTTTTTGACCCGGCACCGGCCGAAAGAATAATACATAAAAATGAGGAACATGCGGTTTTGGTAGGGGACAGGCAAACAACGTCTGTCGCGATGAATGATTTCTATAAAGTCGTTTCGAAAATAGAAAAAAAATCCTCCTGGAAAATTTGGGCAATTATACTTTTTGTAATTGCGTTAATTGTTTTGATCATTCATTTTTCA
>JBKJRY010000272.1:0-7309 GCA_046593045.1 Chitinophagaceae bacterium
GAATCTTAAAAGGCAACACTTGTAAGGGATTCAATTTTTCAGGAAAATCTGTTTTGAAATTTACTGCGGCAAGCCAATCATCAGTTTTTCCGATTTTGTCTGCCAGCAGATCTGTCCTAACCTTAAATCCACCATCTCTTATCATTATTTGTTGTGAAGAAAATTTTTTAAATTCATTTCTTCCATAAAAATAATTGCTATAAGTGTAATCTTCATAACCCCGTGCCCCGCTCATATTAAGATGATACCTGTCAGTTTCAAACTGTTTCAATATTGTTTTATCTCCCAGGTAAATAAATTTCCCTCCAAATAAACGCACATTCATCCCCCCGCCTTTAGCATAATTGAAATAATAATTTCCATCAAAAGCGATACGCACGAAACCTTTTCCCTGTTCTCCCTGGAGCGAAGCGGTATAAGGGTAAAGAACACGACTATTTTCTATAGTAAATTTTAGTTGATTGAGATAACGGCTCACTTTTGGATAAGAAATAATATCAACCTGGTTAATGGTATCCCTGGCAAATTGTAACCCTGTCTCCTTAATAAAATACGTTTTCCATTGTATAGATTTTGTAACAGTACTTAAAGCACTTTTATTCTTAAATACAAGTCGTACTGAGGGCACAATTTTTGAAAATCCCTGGTAATTTTTAGCGCCGGTTGAATCTGTAAAATCATCCATCGTAAATTTTCCCCCGCTGAGAGAAATTTCTGCTTTTCTTATTAATCCGTAGCTCATGATATTATAGCCCATTTTACCGATTCCTGTAAAGCTACTGCTGCCGGTAGCATACATAGGCGCAATAAAGAAATGAAGTGCAGGCTCTGGCAAAGTGTAGTTATGCAGGAGGCCGCCTATCATTAATTTATCATAGTAGTTTATTCCAATAGCGGGAGCTATGAAAATATAATTGTGTTTATCAGTTTCTTTAAAGCTGCTAAAAGCCTTTACCCGTATATCTTTTTTTAATTCCGGCTCGAGGTTTCCTTTTTTGGATAATAATATAAAAACTGAATCGACACTTTTGTTGCTCACATCTTCCACTACTTTTTTAAAATCTTCCGGATAGGGATGTTTAAATTGCCAGCGGTTATAATACTCGTGCAAGCAACTGTCAAACAAAGGTTGACCGACATAGCTTTCGAGAACTTTCATCCACTTCCCGGTTTTGTAATAGGCAGATTCATTATAATTTATTTCAGTAAAGTTTTCTGATGTTGTTTCAATCGGTTGATCTTTTTTTGAAGTAACGAGAGTGCGAAAAATAAGATCGCTTAAGTTTTTTGGGATTCTTGATTGAACAAAATTGTTGCCTGGCAATATTTCATCAGGTTCAGGATATTTTAATTTTTCATACCTGTTATCAAAATAAGTATTCATACCCTCATCCATCCATGGATGCTCTCTTTCATTAGTTGCAAGTATGCCGTAATTCCAGTTGTGGCCTACCTCATGCTCTATTACCTCGTCAAGATCTTTCGCTGATGCCGTTGGTGAAATACTCGTAATAGTGGGGTATTCCATTCCTCCATCAAATCCCATTTTTGCTTCCACCGCCGTTACCACATTATAGGGATATTCTCCAAGCCATCCGCTTCTTGTTCTTACGGCATCTTTGATAAATTGAATACTGTTTTTCCAAACTTCCTTTCCTCTAGGTGTAAAGAATGAAAATGCATCGATAACTTTTCCGGTAGCAAGTTCCAGTGTGTCATGCAATACAATATAATTTTTGTCTGCAAACCAGGCGAAATCATGAACATTATTTTGGATATAATTAAGAGTTTTCTGCGCTGTTTGCCTGGAAGGAGGAATTGCAACCGGTTTAATTTTCAACGGTTGGGGTTTTTGTTTTTGTAAAGATGGTTGTTGTTTATTTTTCACAGATTTCCCCACCTCCAATGTTGATGGCTTATCGCTTATAACCTGGAGCTGAACCTTTTTGTCTTCTAACTGATTGCTGATAGCTCGTAACTCAAGCCTCTCCTTCAACCACTTCAATTCATCTTCATTTTGTAACACCCCGGTAGCCGCAACTACATAGTCTTTGGGAAGAGTGATCTGTACTTTAAAATTTCCGAACTCACTGTAAAATTCTCCCTGGTCAAGGTAAGGCATAGGATGCCAGCCCTTGCTATCGTACACAGCTGGTTTTGGATACCATTGAGTAATTTGATAACTATTACCAACATGGCCTCCTCTTGAAAAATTGAAAGGGATTTTTTCATGGAACGGAGTAGTAATTTTTATTGTTTGCCCCGGAGCAAGAGGAGCAGGTAAAATAAGTTTTGCAACATCGATGTATTGGGGATGATCTTCTAAAACAGAAGTGATTCCATTCACCTTAAAATCGAGCCTGTTTATATATCCGCGTTTATTATCATCGCTAAAATAAAAATCAGTTCTGCCCAATTGCAGTAATTGTTCACTAAAAGCAGTGTGGTCATTTTTAAAGGCATTAGGCCAAAGGTGAAACCAAATGAAATGAAGTGTATCAGGTGAATTATTAGTGTAGTCTATTATTTCAAAACCGTTAATTGTGTTTTGTAAATCGTCAAGCGTTACATCAATTTTATAATTTACTTGTTGCTGAAAATAGTTTTGCTGGCAGTTTGCAAATTTCAGAAACCCCAATAAGAGGAAAAATAAGAAAGGTTTTTTCAAAATTGATATTTAGCCAAATATAAAAAATGATTGTTAAGAAAATGTTCTCACCGATTGCACTCATCACCCGGGGAAAATAGTAAAGAAAATATAGCTACAGATTTCTCCGTAAAAAGAAAAAAAACAATTCGTGTAATCATCTGAAAAAATCTATTTCCCTTTGCCTGAAAGAATAATTATTAACGTATGAATCATGATTTTAAAATCCAGAGTTAATGAAATATTTTTGATGTATATCATATCATATTTCATTCTTTCAATCATTTCTTTTAAATTTTCTGCATAGCCAAATTTTACCATTCCCCAACTTGTAAGTCCAGGTTTAACTTTCAAAAGTGATTTATATTCCGGATGCTTAAAGGTTATCTGGTCAATATAATATTGTCGCTCGGGCCGGGGACCAACAAGACTCATTTCTCCTTTTAAAATATTCCAAAGCTGGGGTAGCTCATCAAGCCGCCACCGCCTCATTGTTTTACCCCAATTAGTGATTCTTTTATCGTGATCGCTGCTAAGCATCGGTCCGTTTTTTTCTGCACAGTTTATCATTGAGCGAAATTTGTAAATGATGAATGACTGCCCTCTATATCCTGTACGCTCCTGAAGGAAAAAAATATTTCCCTTTGATGACAATTTGGTTCTTATAGCGGCATACAAAAATAATGGCAACAATACAGCGAGGCCTAAGGCTGCGATAAGTATATCAATGAGCCTTTTAATATTTTGCTGCCATGCTACCATTAATCCGGATTGCACTTCAATAAGCGGTGTACCGAGCACATTTGTAGTGCGTACGGTGCCACTTAAAAAATCTACCTTGGACGGCAGTATTTTTACATTCACGTCTTTTTCATTTACGCGTTGCAGTATTTTGTCTAGCCCTGGTCTTTCAGTTTCTTCTACGGCAATAATTACTTCGCTTATGTTGTTTTCGTCAATTGTCTTACTAATGCTATTTGTTTTCCCCATGTCGGGAATATATTTTGATACCTGCTCCGATACATCTTGATTGGTATTTATAAAGCCAAGGATATTGAAGCCTGTTTTTTCTTTATTAGTTGTAATAGATCTGTAAACTTCCAATGCGTTCGGTCCGCTGCCGACTATAAGTGTATTAAACCAAACCTGTCCTTTCTGCAATTGCCTGTGTGCTTTGGTTAATATGATTACTCTAAAAAAGTAAGTGATTGAAAACTGGAGGATGAATAAGGTGACAAATTCATCGTTATAGAGTAAATTATTTTTGTTGCTGTTATAAAAAAGCAAGTAGATCAAAAAAAGTATAATGCACCCGAAAAATGTAATAGTGAAAGTGGATAAAAGCTCGATAAGGCGTGATTTATAATAGATGCCCTTGTATGAACCAAAAAGATGATAAAGTATTAACCATCCGAAAGGAATTATTAATAATCCCAAAAAAAAATTCATGGTAAATATGAATGATTCTCCCGCAGAAATTTTGTGTAAGAAATAAAACACAAGCCATACAATAACTGCAGCAATAAAATCACTAATTATATAGGTAATTATATGTATCTGTTTAACCAATTCTTAAAATAAATCTTTTAAAAAAATATCAGTTAATTTGATTGCGGTTTATTTTATCCAGGATTAAATGAGCAACTTCCATTGCACGATAACCATCCACTTCAGATACAATTGTTGAGGAATTATTAGAGATTGCATCAGCAAAACTTTGCAGCTCCATTTTTAAAGCGTTGTTCTGTTTTATTAAAGGAGCGGCAATTGCAATAGTTTTAGTTCCGGAATTGGTTTCTATATCAAATGAGAATACATTGTTGTCTGATGGGGTTTTATATTTTATTACTTCTGTTTTTTTGTCTAAAAAATCAATACTTATATAGGAATCTTTTTGAAATAACCGCATCTTCCGCATCTTTTTCATGCTTATGCGGGATGAGGTGAGGTTCGCCACGCAGCCATTATCAAATTCTATTCTCACATTCGCTATATCTGGCGTATCGCTTAATACTATCACACCATTAGCATATATATTTTTTACACTGCTTTTTACGAGGCTTAATATTATGTCGATATCATGAATCATTAAATCCAGTATTACACTTACATCTGTGCCACGTGGATTGAATTGAGCAAGCCTGTGTATTTCAAGGAACATTGGGTTTAGCTCGTATTCTTTCAGCGCCAGGAAAGCAGGATTAAATCTTTCAACATGCCCTACCTGGAATTTTATGTTTGCTTCCTTTGCCAGCTTTACAAGCTCGCGTGCCTCGGCCATTGTATTAGCCAGGGGCTTTTCTACAAATACATGTTTGCTTTTGAGTACCGCCATCTTGCATAATTCGTGATGCACGCTGGTGGGAGCAACAACATCAACCGCATCGCATTGATCCATTAAGTCTGCAGGATTTATAAATCTCTTCAAGCCATAGGTTTCACTTACAGACTTTGCTATTTCATCAGAAGGATCGTAAAAGCCAACAATTTTTACATCCTCTATTTCTTTCCAGTTATTCAAGTGAAATTTTCCAAGATGCCCTACTCCAAAAATGCCCAATAATAACATACTTCTTAAATTAGATAAGATAAAGATAACAACAGGCACACAAGCAACATGAAGAAAACTACAATTACCACTAAAGAAAAAACATTAAGCTACAAAAAAGCCCCGTAAACGGGGCCATAGTGAATTAAGAAGTTTGTAATAACCGGGAGCGTGACAAATACTCCTCATTAGGGCTATAAAGAAAAAGGCATGATCCGTTTTTAATTTTTTCTATTATCGGCTTGTATAAGTTAGCAGGTAAGGCAGGACATCCAAGGCTACGTCCAAGATAACCCTGGCTCTTTACAACACTTGCGCCAACATAAGAAGCGCTATGCATTACAATTGCCCTACTGTATGCATTATCATTAATTCCCTTTTCTTCTCCCTCAAGATGCAGTGAATAACCATGAGAGCCATTATAGGTATCTTTTGTTACATAAAATCCAAGACTACTTTTATGACTATCAGGCTCATTTGAAAATTCATTTGCAAATTCTTTGCCTGAATTACGTCCGTGAGCAACGTATGTGTTGAATAATATTTTAAAATTTTTCAAATCAATTACGAACAATCTTTTACTGCTTGATGGCAACGAAAAATCAACAATAGAGAGTATTTGGTCATTCACTAGTTTGCCCATCGAGCGCAGTTGGTTGAAACCTTTAAGCGCATTATCAAAAGCTTTTTTAGATAGCCCGATTGTGTTTAGTTTAAGGCTGTCGTATACTGAAGATTTTTCCGATGAATAAGGCATCTCACCCCTAAATCCAAAATATCCGCTAGTAATCATTGAAGGACCGGAAACCAATTGTGAGTGAGGTTTCACTTTAGCAAACACAAAAGGTAAATGGATAAAAAAAATAAATAAAGAGCCCATGAAGACATAAAACTTGTTTATTGATTTATTCGTCATTGATTTTAATAGTTTTTTAAATAATTGTAAAACTTATCATAGTATATAATAAGTTTGGATTTCATTCCCGATGATACCTAAGATGGAAACGCTTTCTTAAAATCTTTTTTAAAAGAGCGGGAGTAAAGATACGCTGCTATGCTTTCTATTCGATATTTTACACGTTATAATATAACCGAAAATAGATTCTTTAGTGCTTCTTTAACAACCTGCTTCCACGAGGCTTATACGGCATATATTAACTCGTTACCCGTTTTTTTATTGCGTCTTCGAATCAAAAAAAATTTCTTACTGCATAAGTTGTAGATATTTACTTAGTGTTTATAGGGATATTTCTGCCACTGTATTTTTCAATTCTGTCAAGTATCCAAAGGGAAAGTAGCAGCCATACAAGGCCAACACAAAAACCGGCAACCACATCACTCGCATAATGCACACGCAGGTAAATCCTGCTCAATCCAACAGTAATAATTAACATTATAAGAGATATTGACAAAAACCGTTTAAGCCACACCTGCTTAATATTTTGCCACACTATTAAGACTATGAGTCCGTAAAAAGTCACAGACATTAAAGCATGCCCGCTTGGAAAACTAAATCCGTTCGCTTGTTGCAATAGAGGACTTAGTGGTCTTTGACGGTGAAAAATGAATTTTAACATAAACATCAAAAGCAAACTACTCAGTGCAACTGCAGGAATTTTTATGGAATACCAACGTCTTTTTTGAACAAATAAGAACCATGCGGTAAGAATAAGATTAGCTGGAATTAAGAAAGTATGCGTTCCCAGGAAGGTAAAAAATTCCATAATGTTAGTGTTGATATTACTAACATGGTTCGCAATAAAGGAAAAAGCCTTTTCATCAAATCTATGTGTATTTCCCTGGAAGACTTTCCTGGCAATAAAAAAGAATGCAGCTAAGGCCGAGGTAAATACGCCCAATAATATAAATATCTCTAAAGAAAAGAGTGTAAACTCGGCGAATAATTTTTTAACTCTATCTTTTAAATACATTATCATTTTTATTGATGGGGTAAAAATAACATACGATAAATTGAGTCGTTAATAATTCAAATATACGATTCAATGTGTGCCGGGCTAATGATGTTGACAACACCGGAAAATATGAGGATAGATAGTTCCATTTGAATGGGCTTGCACTTTATTATATTTGTAAAAAGAAATTTATAATTACCC
>JBKJRY010000131.1:0-12483 GCA_046593045.1 Chitinophagaceae bacterium
ACGCCCGCTCCTTTTGCTTTTGCGAAAATCAAATCCAAATCTTTTTTTTGTTCGTCATTCTGCCAAGCCTTTCCAACGAATGGCGGATTACCAAAAATGTAATTAAACTTTTGTTCACCTTTCTCCCATGGCATTGGCTCAATCAAACTTTGCCAATCTGTTCGCAAGGCATTTCCATGTTTTATAACAGCGCTCTTGCGCAAAGGCAAGCGCACGTAATATTCACCAAAGGTTTCACTCGCCAGCATGTTCATCTGGTGGTCTATCAGCCACATGGCAACCTGCGCGATCTGCGCGGGAAATTCTTCATATTCAATTCCGTAAAACCTGTCAACATCCAACAGAAAATAATGATCAATGCTGGTAACCGTTTGGTTTTTCAACAATAGCTTTATTATTTCCATTTCAAGCAACCGCAACTCACGATAAGCAATTATTAAAAAGTTGCCGCAGCCGCAGGCAGGGTCAAGAAAGCGAAGGGTACTTATTTTTTCATGCAGCTTTTTTAACCGGTTGGTATTGCCTTTTACAACTTCAAATTCTTTCCAAAGCTCATCAAGAAACAATGGCTTTATAACTTTCAGAATATTCTTTTCACTAGTATAGTGAGCTCCAAGGTTCCTTCTCTCAACAGGGTTCATTACACTTTGAAACAGTGAGCCAAAAATGGCGGGAGATATTTTGCCCCAATCCAAGGCGCAGCAATCAAGCAATGCCTTGCGCATATCGCTGTCGAAGCTTGCTATAGGCAAATGCTCCTCAAACAGTTTCCCATTCACATAAGGAAATGCGGCAAGGCTTTCATCAAGGTTGGTAAATCGTTTGTCAGCTGGTTTATTCAGTACTTCAAACAATTGGGCGATATGATTGGCAAGGTCGCTGCCATCTTCATCGGTGCGCTGATCAATGTAATCGTATAAAATACCTTTCTCAAAAATGTTGGAGTCATCCGCGAAAAGACAAAACAACAAGCGAACAAGATAGAGTTCTAGCTCATGCCCGATATAGCCTATTGCCTCCAGCTTATCATGCAGCTTTCCCATTAAAGCGGCGGCTTCTATGTTTACCGGGTCTTGCTCCCTAAAAGTTCTTTTTTCATAACCGGCAATAAAGCCAAACCGGTGAACATGATTTACAAAATCAGTAAGCTTAAATTCATGGGAAGTATTTTCATCAAGATCATAGAGATTGAATCTTTCAAAATCACTCACCAAAATATAACGGGGAAGTTCTTTTCTTTTAAGCCGGGAAAATAGTCTTTGGCCTGGCGATACGCTTTTATCAAATCTTTACCACGGCTTTTATGCTCCACCAACATCACACCTTTCCAGAGAAGGTCAATGAAGCCTTGCTTATCATCAATCTTTTTTACCTGTTGCTCAAAGGTGGCAACCCTGCGTCGTGATATTCCAAATACATTGAAGAAATCATCCCAAAAGGATTTGGCTTCAGCATCTTCGCTTACTTCATCTTTCCATTCGTTGGTAAAAGCAATCGCACGTGTTTTTATCTCGTTCCAGCTTAGTGGCATTAGCAAATTTAGTTATAACGCAAAGTAAGGAAAAGCTGAGAGATTTACTGATTTGCAGACAGTCGTGCTTAACCTGGTAATATATTCGACACATAAGTTTCAGACACCTGCCGCTCCTGCCTTTTGGCATTTCTGATGTCAGTTACCGTCTTTTTTGGTTTTACAAAAAGAATGTATATTGTAAAAAAAAACTAACTGTGAAGAACATCTATGGAATACTGGCATTCAGCCTTTTTATACTCCTGGCGGCCTGCAAAAAGGAGAATGAAAATAACGTGTTGATCATTAATCCCGGGAAGGTAACCTCCTACGCAAGGAAAGATTGGAATAGTATTTCTTTCGAATTTAAAACCAAAAAAGACTACCAATACACCGAATTAAATAACGGTAACACATTAGCAGCCATAACCATGCCGGCAAGAGACCCTGATGCACCGGCAACCAATTACACACTTCTCTTTAATATAGACCAGCAAAAGCGTGTATCCGCGGTAGTTCTAAATACTACCGACTCCCTGGATGTTGCAACCGGCGACAAACTTTTTCTATATTATTATGAACACTCCATGGGGCTTCTGACCGGAGTGACTTATACATTTGCCATTGATAGCTATGATAACCAGGTAAATATTCCTGTAGAGCAATTACTTACAAAGCTTCGTACCCTGCAATGGCACGAAGCAGCCCTTAATCTCACAAACAGCCAGGTAGATATGCAGGCAGGCCTTTACCACGGCGGCTTTTCATTTATTCTTTATTAGATTTTAATCTCGTTTAAGTCCCATCGGGGTTTTCACCGAATTCACTATACATAAAAAAATGGTTGCGTGAAACCCGATGTATAATAGACTTTAAATTATAATAAACTCAACCTATAAGCTGTTGAAGTGTTTTGGCTCAAAAATGCTTAATAATTCCTTCTTCAATTTCAACTCTCCGCAAGCATCGGGGTTTCATTTTTTCATGCTTATTTTTTATTCGTGAATGTTTTATGAAAATGAAAACCCCGCTGAGGCGTTGGCGTTCTCAGCTAAGGCAAGAATTAAAGCCTTCAACAATTTAGTTACTCTCTGCACGGCGGGTCCTCTGCGAGGACTCGGCTGGGACGCTGTGTTTCTATAATTAATGAAAAAGGCGGTAGCCTGCCTTCTCATTTATTCTTTCTCAATTCCTTAAGCGAATAAAAAGTATCTCTCCAGTAAATACCACCATTGTACAAGTTGGTGATGGTAGCTTTTATTATAATATAGACCATTACGGTGCCTGCATAGCTACTTAGAAATGCATACCACCATTTGCCATTTGAGCCGGGCATGCTACCGTAAAGTATCAGTTGGAAAAGAAACATGCAAATCACCAATATTCTTGCTGCATTATTGCCAAATACCAATACTAACGGAATGGGTAAAACGAAAAATAATAACGTTCCTAAAGCTCCACCGGCAGCCAGCAAGGCATTGTACTTAAACCCTGAGTAAATATTTTTCATTAAGCCGTTAATAAATTCTTTCACGCTGGTGTACCACTCTACCTCTATCTCTCCCCTGCCGTAAAGGACATCTGCTTTGCCTCCGGCAGCTTTAATGGATGCGGCAAGTCTTAGGTCATCGTCGGGCCGCATGGCTATTGCCTTATGTGTTCCGGCCCGTTCGTACATCTCTCTTTTAACCAGGTTAAAAGCGCCTACGCCCATGGAAGCTTTTGACTTTTTTATTTTTGCTGCCCAGGGCCTTTGCAAAGCAGTAAGCATAATTACAAATGTCATAACCACGCTGTTCAATGTGGATAAAGGCGAAACAATGCCGGGTAAAATAGTCAAATGATCAAGATCATTTTTTACACAATACTGCATGGCTTTATTTAAAACATCTTTATGATATACCACATCAGCATCAGTAAAGAGGATGTATTCCTCATGAGAAGATTTGCTACCGGTATATAATGCATGATTTTTGCCCAGCCACCCTGCAGGAAGCGTTTCAACATTTATTACCGACAGGTGATTGTATTGTGCCTGCATTTCTGAAAGTATGTTGCCGGTGTTATCTGTTGACCTGTCATTAATCACCAATACTTTGTAATTGCTGTAATCAAGATTACAAACACTTGTTAATGCTTCCCTCAATGCACTCTCTTCATTTCTTACCGCGATAATAATTACTACAGGGTGCGCCCGTTCATTTACAGAAGCTGTAATAGATGACAGGTGCATGATCTTACGTCCGTTAATGATTAACCAGGGTGTAAGAAATGCCCAATAAAGAAGAACAAGAATTGAAAAGATAGTTAACAACATAATTGACGTACAATTTAGTTGTTCTTTCGGTTCAGTGTGCATTTCAAATTGTCGCAGCACAAGTGGTTTGTGAAGACACAAACCACGGCTCGGCCTCGGTCGGTGTCTCCACCGACCGAAATTGCAGCGACAATTTGAAATACGCCCCCGGTTCCATGTGTAAGTGATAGCTATAGTATTTTCAAAATTGATGATGCCGGCAGGAAATCTTTCGTAGAAATTTTACTTTGCATATATCATTGCCAGTTCACTATCTTAGTTAATGACTGAACTCAAAAAACCAAAAATATTTTTATTATTAACCTCTCATCCTTAGAACCTGACCTAAGTATGGTAGAAAAACATGTACATTTAAAAAATGCAAAAAAATATTTTGTTTCTTCTGATGGCAATCTGCATAATACAATGCGGGCCTGCACATAAATCCACAAGTAATACCCGAGGCGACTTCCCGAATGAACTTGTGCATTTCACTCCCTACAAAAAAAATCCTGTCTTTGCCGGTACCGGCAAAGCAACGTGGGACATGCAAATTCGTGAACGGGGCTATATACTTAAGGAACAGAACAACTGGTATCTTTGGTATACAGGCTATGTCGATATTAATGACACAAAATATTTAGGATATGCCACGTCACCCGATGGTATTTCATGGAGCCGGTATCAAGCCAATCCAATTTACAATGCCGGTTGGGTTGAGGATATGTGTGTAGTGAAAGATAATGGCATCTACTACATGTTCGCCGAGGGTAAAGGTGATACCGCGCACATGCTTACCTCCGATGATCGTATCCATTGGACAGAAAAAGGGAATCTTGATATTCGCCGCGCTAACGGTGAGCCTATTGAACCTGGACCATATGGAACTCCCACTGTTTTGAAGGAGGGCGGTTTATGGTATCTTTTTTACGAACGAAATGATTCAGCTATTTGGCTCGCTACTTCCGCGGATCTTAAAACATGGACGAATGTCCAGGATAAGCCGGTGTTAGAGAGCGGGCCGGAAAAATATGATCAGTACGGGGTTGCCATGAACCAGGTAATTAAGTATAACGGCCTTTATTATGGCTATTATCATGGAACGGCGTTCCAGGATTGGAGTGTATGGTCAACTAATGTGGCTGTTTCAAAAGATCTCATTCATTGGAAAAAATATCCAAACAATCCAATTATTGTTAATAATAAATCAAGCGGCATTTTAGTAAACGATGGCAAGCAATACAGGCTTTATACCATGCATCCGGAAGTGGATTTGTTTTTCCCTGTTACTGATGGTTCTCAATAATCCCGGTAATTAAAAAATGAAATTTATTTAAGATCTTATACATCCTTTGCCCGAAGGATATGTGGTTTTATTTTGCAATAAAATATTATGGCAATGCAAATGCAATATAGTAGTCACCTGCTTTTGTAAGTTGACGTCCTCCTCCCGCGGCGGCAATTACTACATACTGTTTTCCATCAACCTGGTAAGTAGCCGGGGTAGCATAACCGCCGAACGGCAATTGATATTCCCAAAGTATTTTTCCTGAAGTCTTATCTATGGCTCTGAACTTTTCATCCTGGGAAGCGCCAATAAAAATCAATCCCCCGGCTGTAACAATTCCGCCGCCGAACAATTGCGTTCCCGTGTTATGTTGTCCCTTCGCGGCAAGTTCAGGATACTCCCCCAAAGGAATTTTCCAAACCAGTTCTCCCGTATTTAAATTGACTGCATTCAAGGTACCCCATGGCGGCTTTACCCCGGGGTATCCATCCTGATCTTTCAATTGTGTATAGCCTTTAAGCCGGTACCTTTTTCTTTTTTCTTTATTATCAATGGCGATACTATCGCCCTTTACCCCCTCGTAAATCCTCTCGTCTTTAAGGCTAAATAAAAAGGTGGTAATGGCATCTTTATCTTCTTCAGCCAACGAATTAAATGAAGGCATCATGCCTCTTGGCTTTTGCAATATACTTTTAAGATCGCCGGGCTTAAGCCTTTGTTCAATATTTGTAAGAGGAGGGAATTGCTTATTCCCATTCAGATCATTTCCATGACAAGCAGCGCAATTTCTCTGGTACAAAACCTTCCCTGCATTCAGCATTGACATACCTGCAAGTTCTTCAGGCTTTTCTTCTTTGAGCTCTACAAGTTGGATTATATTCGGAATTTCATTTATTCCAACATACATGATTCCTGTTTCCCTGTCCACACAGGCTCCACTCCATTCTCCACCTCCTCTTAGTCCCGGCATAGCGATTACCCCTTGCATGGAAGGCGGGAGATAGATATTTCCCCAGGCATATTTTTTCGCTTCATTCAAAATGTAATTGTGGGCTTCCGGTGAAATATCGGTTATCATACTTTCATTAAAACTCTGCCTGCATAGAGGCAGCGGTTTTACAGGAATGGGTTGAGTCGGCCAGCTTTCTTCATCCTGCATGAAAGACGCGGGGACCGGTTTTTCTTCAATTGGAAAAAGCGGAGTACCTGTTTCCCTGTCAAACAAAAAAATAAATCCCTGTTTGGTGATTTGCGCTACTGCGTCAACAGTTTTACCATCCTTCTGTATTGTTATTAAATTTGGTGGAGAGGGTAAATCATAATCCCACAGGTCATGGTGTGAGACCTGGTAATGCCATACCAGTTTGCCGGTTGCTGCATTTAAAGCAATTACAGAATTACTAAACAAATTCTGGCCGACTCTTTCACCGCCATGAAAATCAAAAGCCGGAGCGCCGGTAGCGGCAAATACAATTCCTCTTTTAACGTCAAGACTTAATCCTGACCAGGCATTGCAGCCTCCTGCCGTTTTATAGGCATCTTTTGGCCAGGTATCATATCCAAATTCTCCCGGTTGAGGAATTGTGTGGAAGATCCATTTCATTTTTCCTGAGCGAACATCATAAGCCCGGATATGGCCGGGTGACCCATCATAATTCTCGCTAACCGCAGAACCGGTAATTATTAAATCTTTATAAATAATCCCCGGCGACGAGTTACTAACATCTTCCTGGTGTACGATTCCGTCATTACTTCTAATATCTTTATTGAGATCAACATAGCCGCTGTCGCCGAAGCTCATTACCTGGTTTCCTGTTGTTGCATCCAGTGCAAATAATTTGTTTGCCGCGAACATAAAAATTCTTTGTTCATCCCCACTTTTCCAATAGGCAAGGCCACGTGCAACACCCGCATCCTTGCTGTCTTTTTCAAATGGATTAAACACCCAAATCTCTTTACCTGTTCCGGCATCAAGAGCAAAAGTTTTTAACCGGGGAGAGATACCATATAAAATATTGCCAATAATAATCGGGTTGCATTCGAGGTTGTTGTAATCGGATTTATCCCCGGTACGATACGTCCATGCTACTTTAAGCTGAGCTACATTTCCTGTTGTAACCTGGTCCAGTTGAGAATAGGCATTACTACCGTTATCTCCGCGATATACGCTCCATGTATTAAATTCAGAAGAACTTTTCTCCTGGCATGATGAAAGCAAGATTAAAGTTTCAAAGACAAGAATCAGGAATTTTAAAAAGCCGAAGAAAGGTTTATACATTTCGTATTTTTTTTTAATGCAGAATCGTGGTACATGTTGATAATGAAGGAATTTATTATTTTCTATCAAATCATTGTATATAATAAGTGACTTTACCCGCAATCAATGCACCTTATTTCTGAATAATTCTATCCGCCGGGATGCAATTATGCATTCATAACTATTGAACCCCGGGCCAATCACTATATAACTGTAATTTATCCGAAGCAAAACTGCTCTCTCTAATTGACTTTTTCAAGACTGTATTTAGGCCAAATTTATAGCTCTTTCTTATAAACTATTCGCCCATTTATCATTGTCATTTGAATATTAACAGCAGCATCAAAAATTACAATATCAGCATCCTTACCTGCCACGAGTGAACCCTTCCTGCCTGACAGTTCTAAAATTCGTGCAGGCGTAGTAGTTATCATTTTTATCGCATCAATTAAAGGAATATCCGCCATCGTTACCATTGTTCTTACCAAACGATCTGCAGTCGCAACACTTCCGGCGAAGGAACTGCGATCAGGTAATTTGGCAACATCATCTTCTACAATTACTTTCAGGCCATTATGAAGACTGCCAAGGATACTTTCGCCCGGCTGCATTCCTGCTGCCCGCATGGCATCAGTAATTAAAGCAGTTCTGTCTGCTCCTTTTATTTTATAAACCAGTTTTAATAATGGTGGTGGAAGATGAATGCCATCTGCGATAATTTCGACATCCATTTCATCAATGATGTATGCGCTTTCAATTACTCCGGCATAGCGAAATGCATTTTTTCTTGTAACACCTGACATTCCGGAATACAAATGCGTCGCAAGTGAATAACCATTTTCAAATGCTTCCAGCACTTCTTCATAAATAGCATCAGTATGTGCAACTGCCGCCAAAATATTTCTCGATCGAAGGTATTTTCCAAATTTGACTGCTCCTTTTAATTCAGGGGCAGCGCTCCAGCGCTTCACACAGGAAAATCGTGACAATATATCTTTATATTCTTCGGGATCGGGATCTCTTATATACTTCGGATCCTGGGCGCCACGTTGGTTCATAGCGAAATAGGGCCCTTCCAGGTGCATACCTAAAAATTGTGCGCCATTTATATTTTTTTGATGAGCACTTTCATACAAATTAAGTGTTTGTTCTAATTCTTCTTTACTGCTTGAAAGCGTTGTAGGCAACATTGAAGTAGTACCATATTTTGCATGTGTTGCTGCTATGGCAAGAAAGGCATTTTCTGTTCCATCCATAAAATCATGGCCACCTCCGCCATGCACATGGATGTCAATAAAACCCGGTGCTACATATTGCCCACCCGCATCTATTTCAATCGCATCATTTGTAAAAAAATTACCTTCACTTACAGCAGTAATTTTATCTCCTGTTACAAGCACTGTTCCGCCATGGATAATTTTATAAGGCGTTATTATTTTGCCATTAAATATTTTTATTAATTGATGATCCATGTTGTATTTTGGTTTTATTCCGACCACTTCCATCTCCTGGCGCGGTGCCCGTGAAAAGCATAAAATACAAGGTACATATAACACGGAAATAATACCCAATAAGCTGAACGTACATTATAAAGATCAGCGAAGTATCCATACACAAGCGGTAATATTGCATTCCCACACAAACCCATGATCATAACGGATGCGCCGAGTTTTGTAAACCTTCCCAAGCCATCTAAAGCCAATGGCCATATGCCTGCCCACACCATTGAATTCGCCAATCCTAATAATACAAGGAACCAAATAGAGATATCAGCAGAATGGTTTAAAAAATTTACTTCGCCTTTTGCAAAAATGATGAATAATGTAAATACAGTTCCCAATAAAGTGCATAATCGCAAAACATTCACCTGGCTGATAAATTTAGGTATGCAGATAATTCCAAGGATGTAGCCACAGATGGTTGCAAACAAGGTATAGGATGGGAATACTTTTGCTTCCAGCAAATTGATGTGCATTGAATTTGCATAGCCGATGATGGTATCGATGGCTATAACCTGCGTGCCTACATGTAAAAAAATTGCAACAGCCCCGAGGATGAGATGGGGAAATTGAAAGATACTTTTCTTGCCTGAGTTGGTGATAGCAACTTCAGCGGTTTCCTGTTCCGTGTTTATTTCAGGAAGCGGTGAATAGCGTACGAATAATCCAAGGCCAAACAACACGGTACCAACACATGAATAAGGAAGGATAACTCTTCTTATTAGCTCATTCAACGCAATATTTTTTTCCACTGCGTTCATATTAGCCAGTTGCCTGAATAAATCGGTATCAGTAGCCTTTAATACGACCGCCGCAAATACTAGTGGCGCAAGAATACCGGCGCCTTTATTGCAAATACCCATGATGCTGATGCGCTGTGCTGCTCTTTCTTTCGGGCCTAAAATAGTAATATATGGATTGGCCGCTGTCTGAAGTACTGCCAGTCCTGTCCCGATAGTAAACAATCCCAGCAGGAATATTTCATAAGTCCGTGTAAGTGCAGCGGGCAGAAAAATAAAGGCGCCTAATGCCATCGTCCAAAAGCCGATCATCATTCCTTTTTTAAAGCCTGCTTTTTTTAGCAGGTAAGATGATGGTACCGACATAATAAAATAAGAAATGTAGAAAGCAAAGGCTACGAGGTATGATTCAAAATTACTAAGTTCACAGGCGATTTTAAAATAGGGGATCAATATAGAATTGACCCAAGAAACAAAACCAAAAATAAAAAACAACATCCCGATGATGAAGATAGAAATAACAGTATCACGCCTGGTTAATGAGCCTGCATCTATTGTTACTACTGCTGATTTGTTCATGTTGTAAATACAGCTACAAGCTATTCATCGAAAGGAGTTCGGAAGATTCTCTATCAAGATACAGCATACAGTGCTGGTGTGTTTGCAAAATACTTGCAGGATAAAGAGGACTAACGGGCTGCTCTACACTATTTTTTACAGCGGTCGCTTTCCTGCTGCCAGGCACTGAGCAAATAATATTTTTTGATTTTATGATTTGCTTTATTGACATGCTGATTGCCTGCGGAGGTACTTCTTTTATAGATGCAAACCAGCCCTCGCCTAACTGTTGTTTTCTGCACGCTTCATCCAGTTCTACAATTATAAAGGGTTCGCCTGTTTCAAAATCGGCAGGCGGATCATTGAATGCAAGGTGACCGTTTTCTCCAATACCTACGAGCACTACATCGATCGGGTGTTTGTTGATCAAATCATTCAGCCGCTCACATTCTGCTTCCGCATCAATTTCACCATTTATTAAAATTGCAGTTTTTAATGGAGGAACCTTCGATAAAAATCTTTCCTGTAAATATTTTCTAAAACTTGCAGGATGTGTTACAGGTAAACCGATATATTCATCAAGATGAAACATCACAACTTTACCCCAGTCAATATCTTTTTCCGATATCAATTGATTCAATGTTTCAAACTGGCTGGTGCCGGTGGCAAGGATGATATTGGCCGAGTCCTTTCTCCGGATGGCGCCCCGGATCAAATCTGCAGCGGCCGCACCCGCGGCCTTGCCTAACTCCTTTGGTGCTTCAAA
Source organism: Chitinophagaceae bacterium (assembly GCA_046593045.1). Classification (GTDB taxonomy): domain Bacteria; phylum Bacteroidota; class Bacteroidia; order Chitinophagales; family Chitinophagaceae; genus Ginsengibacter. Next base: position 10,915 of record JBKJRY010000131.1, read on the forward strand.
TACTTTGATATTCATTTTTGAATTTAAAAATCATTTCGTTGACGGGGTTAATAAATGCAAACGTTTACCGGGCATCCCGCGAATAACTATGGATTGATCATAATATGCGCCCTGGAGGTTCCGGGGTTCATGATCCACGGCATGCCGTCAGCAGATGGTTTTTCCGGCAAGCCCGTGCTGGCAGCCGTTGCATAAGGGATATAAATCACATAACGTAAATAACCATTTTTAACGCTACCGGTTGCAGGATCAACATCTTCTTCTTTGGCAGAATAAACATACAATGTGGCCGGATCTTTTGGCATTTTCAGGGTGCCTGCCACAACTTCTTTTTCACGCTCATCCAATAACTGCTGATCCTTGATACCCTGCTTTCTCAGTTCACGTCCTCTTTGCATAAAGGGCTCCAGTTCCTTAAAGTAACAGGATACTGAAAAGTTGGGCTCATCAGGATTGTCTGCAAGGCAAATCAATTCATTCGTACCTTTTCTTAAAAGGGTGAGTTGTTTATCGGCACCGTAGCCATACACAGTGCAACTGTCTCTTTTTTCCTGCGGGGCTGCCAATAATGCCAGTTTTATTTGCATGTCTGCAGAAGGCAAATCTTTTTTAGCAGGAGGTGCTTCTTTTTTAGTAGCACAGCCAAAGGAAACAGTAATCACCGTCAGGAATAAACAAATCACTTTCATCTGTAATAATTAAGTTTAATATTTTAAAAAAGAACCGGGAAACCGGGGTTTTTAAAGATAGCAATTTATTATCCGATGCTGATAATTCACTGCATCGGCTTTGGACGCCGAGCCATGGTTATTGAACCTGCATCGATTGTTGCTTCTGCTAATTTGTTCATGTTGTAAATATAACTACAAGCTATTCATCGAAAGGAGTTCGGAAGATTCTCTATCAAGATAAAGTATACATTGCTGGTGCGTTTGCAAAATACTTGCAGGGTAAAGTGGACTGACAGCCTGCTCCACACTGTTTTTTACAGCAATCGCTTTCCTGCTACCAGGAATTGAGCAAATGATATTTTTTGATTTCATTATCTGCTTAACCGACATGCTTATTGCCCGCCGAGGCACTTCTTCGATAGATGCAAACCAGCCTTCACCTAACTGCTGCATCCTGCATGCTTCATCCAGTTCCACAATTATATAGGGTTCTCCTGTTTCGAAGTCGGCAGGTGGATCATTGAATGCAAGATGCCCGTTTTCTCCAATACCTACAAGCGCTACATCTATCGGGTGTTTACCGATCAAATCATTTAGCCGCTCACATTCTGCTTCCGCATCTGTTTCGCCGTTTATTAAATAAGTCGCCTTTAATGCAGGGACGTTTGATAAAAATCTTTCCTGTAAATATTTTCTAAAACTTGCAGGATGTGTTACGGGTAAACCGATATATTCATCAAGATGAAACATGACCACTTTACTCCAGTCAATATCTTTTTCTGATATCAATTGATTCAATGTTTCAAACTGGCTGGTACCTGTTGCAAGAATAATATTTGCAGCGGCGTTGGTGCTGATTGCCTTGCGGATTAATTGTGCAGCGGCGGAGCCTGCTGCT
>JBKJRY010000301.1:0-6816 GCA_046593045.1 Chitinophagaceae bacterium
TTGGCAAGATTAAGAGTCGTTGCTCCAATGTTGGCACCAATGTCAATCACTACCATATCCGGCTTTACGAAATTATATAATAGAAGTTGTGCAGGTTCATTAACAGCAAAGTAGTTGGAATGCCCTACGGTGTCACTTACATCAAGCTTTAGATTGATACCATCTAAAGCAACCTTACGTACTGAACCGGGAGAATATAAATAATTGGGGGGAATTAGTTTGGCAGCAAAAGTATTCATACCACTATGTCTTGTAAATGCAGGAAGTATTTTATCAATACCTGATATAATAAAAAAGCGTCTGAAGAAGTTACAAAACTGCGTCTTCGCAGACATCTGCAAATGGTAAGGTTTAAGGTTCATGTGTGTGTAAAAAATCTGATTTCTTTATGGAGAACGTTTTTTTTGTCAATAGATTGTAGGAAAATGAAAATTATAGCCTAAAATAAATACTGGCAGACACAATGATTACCAGGGATTATTTCTGCAAAACAGCATGATACCATTCCGTCTTTTCTTTTGCCATTTTATCAACATTGTAATAGCGAAAATACTTTGAATAAGCATTTTCGGTAATCTTGTTTCTTTCAGCTTAAGACTGCAATAAATAAATATTTTTTCAGTTACCATCCCCATGTCTTCTATGGGATCCAGGATACAGGTTTCATTATTTTCAATTATTTCATTTCCCGCTTCTAAGTTTGACTCTTTAAGTAAAGATTTTCAAATGTGCTGAATATGCAGGATATAGTTTGATTCCATTATCAACTAAAAAATTATCATGCGGCACATTATGGAATGTTTTAGTGCCGGTTTCAATAAGCAAATTGAATTTGTGAAACAGTACGAAATCTTACAAAGCAATTATATTATTCAAAACTTCACTTTTTGGCCAGAACAGTTTTTTCTAATTTTTAATACCGATTTTTATCAAAAATAATTAGATGAAAAGGATACTAAATGGTTTGCTATATAGGTTAGGTTATCGATTTCTGCCAATAGGTACAACGTTGCAAAATGCTTTTAAAGCCCAGCAGTATTTAATTGGAACATCGCCGGTAACTATTTTTGACATCGGTGCGCATACCGGAGAAACCTCACTGGTTTATAACAAAATATTTAAAACCCCTTCGATTTTTGCTTTCGAGCCTTTTCTGCCTTCTTTTGAAATATTAAAAGATTCGGTACGATCATTTAATAATATACAAGTGTTTAATACAGCCGTTTCAAATATTTCCGGTCAAGTAGATTTTCATGTAAACAAGTCATCAGCCACCAATTCCATGTTAGCCTCAAGCGAGGATAGCAAAAAGAATTGGGGCGAAAATTTATTAGACACAATTGAAAGCATAAAAATAGATTCTGTAACAATTGATGATTTATTGGAGCGGCTCAATATTGAAGCTATTGATATTTTAAAAATAGATACCCAGGGAACAGAATATGAAATTATTCAAGGCGCAGGCAAATCAATTGATCAAAATAAGATTAAGCTAATATACCTGGAAATAATACTTGTTTCAACATATACGAAACAAAAATATTTTGATGAAACGCTCTTATTGCTTAGAAATAAAGGATTCGAATTATTTAATCTATACAACTTTACTTATTCTGAAAGCAATGAGCTTAAGCAACTGGACGCAATATTTATTCATAAAAGCTTTAAACGGCCATAGTATAAACGAAAATTTATTTTGAACTTACACTTCTTATGTTGGAAAACTTTTTATCATTATAAAGTATTGTTCCCTGGGAACTTGACTCTGCCGTGTTGAGTCTTCCTTTTCCCTTCATTATAAATGTTGTTGTTCCTGTAAATATCGCCGCCGCATTAAAATCTTTATCGCTGTTTTGAGAAAAAGTACAATTCAGGAATTCAATTTCCGGTGTATTGAAAGTTGGCAGATGCTTGCTGTCTGCATCAAATACACAATTGTCAAAAACTACATTTTTTGCATTATAAAATTCCCACGTGTCGCCAAAAACTTTACCATTAGGTGATTTATTTTCATCCAGGGTAAAGAGGCAATTTTTAAAAGTGGTTGCCTTATCCTTATCTGTCGACCCAAAGATTCTTTGTACCATACCTACAAAAGTGCAGCTATCAAAAGCAAATTCCTGTGACTTGGGATAGGCAGCGGTGTTAGTCGTCCCGATAAAAGTGCAATTTTTAAAATTAATATTGTGTATATCATGTCCTATAGAAATAATACCCGGGCCTGCATTATCGTACACAAGACAATTGATAAAATTTCCATTTTTAATTATCGAATGTGTAATTTCAATATCAATACCTGCCGATGGCTTACTTACAACCGGTACGTCGTTATTCATGGCCTTACCAGTCGAAGAAAATTCAGAGTTTATCACTGTTAAATTATTTCCGCCCACCCAGGATAAACCCTGCCTGCCACTAAAAGTTGCTTTTACATTTTTTATAGTATGGGGATAAATTGGATCGCTGTCTTTTAAGCCTGGCCAGGCCACATAAATTGCGTCTAAAGCACAATGATGTATATAGCAGTCCGTGACTTCAGCTTTTTTATCACTGTTTAGACCAATGCCTACCGCGGATAATTGAATTCCGTCCGGGCCAAAAGCCGGGCCAATATTTAAACTTCCCGAGTTGCCATCAAGGGTAAGGCCTTGGATTGAAACAGAGGCACATCGTACTGTATTAATAAATATAAATGCGGATGCATAATATGAACTCCTATTTCCACGTTTCCTGGTACTATCTTTTAGTCCCGATATGGGATTGAAAGATCCGAATTTTAGTCCATCAGCAGCCTTTAGCGTGGCATTATAGCCTGAAATGACAATCGGTTTTTGGGCATCCTGAATTTCAAGAATTGGCTCCGCGAAATAAGAACTGCCGGCAGTATAGCTTCCGGATAATCTTTGCTTGCCCACTATATAAATTCCCGGGTCAATTATTAAAGTACCACCATTTGTTTTCAGGTGTAGCGCCGCTTTTTGAAATGCTTCCGTAGAATTAGTAGCGCCATCGCCAACGGCTCCAAAATCTCTTATATGTACAACGTTATTGAATTGACTGCTTGCTATGGATGAAGAAAAATCATTCCTTTCCATTTCAACAGGCGTTTTGGTTTTCGAAGCAATCTTACAGGAATAGGAAAAAATTATACTTAAACAAAGAACAAAAATATTTTGAATACCCGACTTGTAAATCTTCTTAATCATAAAAATTGGAATCTAAGGTCTGAAGAATTGGTGTTCCACCTTTCTAAAAATAAAAGCTAAGCGTTTAAATAACCATTTACCACCTCTATCAGCGTTTCGCTGTATTTTTTATAGTTTATAAAAGTACCCGCGGCTGAAGATGAAATACTATTATAGCTGGTTGTATCATTTATTACTTCCTTAACTTTTTCAACTAATTCAGAAAGGTTATCGTCAAAGGGTTGCTCAAGCCATATTGCATTCACCCCGTCTCTCGTGTACCTTTTTATTTCCCCCACCGGTGTTACAATTGGAACCAATCCTGAGTTCATTGCTTCCACCACTGCCAGCGCCATACCTTCATGATTACTTAGCTGTAACAGGAAGTCATAACGCTGCATGTATTCACTTACCTGGTGAAGAGGTAATTTTGTTTTAATATTTACAACATCGTCAACACAGTATTTTTTTATTTTTTCCCTGTATGATTCGAACGGGCCATCACCATATATATCAAAGACAAAATCTATTCCGTGTTTTTTTAAAAGACTGCAAAATTTAATAGATCTATCCACGCCTTTGCGTTGCGAGATGCGGCCGAAATATGCAATTTTAACGAGGGTTGGCTCAAAAGTTTTACATCCCTGTTTCCGCGTAAACTCAAAAAAATAAGGTACGATCTTAGTGTTTTTAATTTTATAAAATTCTTCCAGAAATTTTTTTGTAGTATAGGAATCGGCTACTGATGTATCCTGCACCAAAGACATTAGCTTCATAAATGTACTGGAAACCAGGTGAGGTGAAGATGCAGAATGAAAAAAGCCACAAAGAATTACTTTTTTATTAAATAACTTATAAGTAGCTGAAAGGCCAACAGATTTCCAAAGTGATGAAATAATAAAATCCGGTTTTAGCCTTTTTAATTCTTTGTATCCTTTCATCCATCCTGGAAGTAAAGATGAAGCTCCCGAACTTATTAAATAATTTCTAACAGAAAATGGTAAGGCATTCACCCATTCCTCATCTATTTTACCAATAACCAAAATCTTATAGTCATAAACTTTATTCAGCTCCTCAAGAGAATATAATATTCCTGTCTGCACGCCACCAAGCTCAAATGTTGGAATAATATGTACAATCTTTTTTTTACTCATTTAAAAGCTGTGAATCTTCAGAAAGCAAATTTTTCAAGACATTTTTTTGCATAAAGCGGCAAAATAACGCAAAAAAAGCAAAACCATGATCGTGGGGGTTTTCATATAAATGGACCCAGCCAGAGAACTAAACTAATCACCACCAAAGATTATATATATTTTTCCCAAAACAATTTCAAAAAAATATTAATTCATATTTTAATAGGGCAATGGTATAAATTGAAACGTTACTTTACCTTCATTTGGTTGAAGCCTAACCTTTTTTGGAAGCTTCTCCAATCTAATCTTTCAATACAAAAACTGCAGGTGTTTGGCATAATTTCCATGAATGCTACCGAAATTAATATTGCGTATTCAGAATAACAATTCAGCCACTTTCATAAACAACAATATTCTTTAATAAAAAAGTTAGAGTAAAAATTTTTTATTATTTGTTCCAATTTTTTTGTTGCAAAAAATGATAAATGCCGCAATGAACCAAAACCACGGATACCAAAAATTAGCAATGATAAAAAAATGAAGAACTCCAGACATAAAAGAGGCCAGTAAAAAGAAACCAATTTTGCCATTAATATTTGAAACACTTACTAAAACATAAAAAAACAATGCCAGGATAAGCAATAATCCAAAAAGCCCTATTTCAAATGTTATGTTATGATAAAAGGAAAGGATACTATTTGATCGATCAAAGCCTAAAATATAAAAACCGCCAGGACCGGATCCGGAAAGTTTTTTTATGACATCAAACCGGGAAAAGGTATCGTAAAAAAAATCAATTTTTGCCTGTCTTTGATCAAAGGAACCTGAATCAAGTTTATCAGTTATACTTAAAAATATAAAGGTGTAAAAAGAAAAAAAATAATTTAGTGCCAGAATTATAGCTGATGTAACAACAGTAGTAGCTGCAATTTTTAGAAAGTGTTTTTTTATATAGAAGAATATTCGTTTTGCGTAGATAGCGGAAGCAACTAAAAATGATGCAGGAACGATTGCAAATGAGGCAGTACTCACAGCAAAAATGAAACTAAGCACAATACTAAATATAGTAAGTGCCTTAAGTATTTTATTCCATTTACAGAACCCTGTAAAGTATATGTAATAAATAACTATAGGAAAAAATAGTTCCATCATAAAAGTAAAGTGCCCTGATTCAGGAGCAAACCCACGGGCACGGTAAAAAAGTCCTAAAACTGTGGCATCGTACCATTCTTCCGCTTCACTCGGCCTGGGCACATAATCATTCAGATTAATTTTAAAAACGTTACTTGAAATGAATTCTGCGTTGCTATACAAAGCGCTTAAAATAGTTGTATAAGTTATAAATTGTAATACTCTTTTAAAAAGAAGCTCTTTATCTTTTATAGCAAAAAGCGTGAATTTTATGGTTACATAAAAAAGTAAAAAGGTAGATAAGTATGCTACCGTATGATTTAGTGATTTTGAATTACCCCAGCCATTTATTACAAACGTAAACACTACAAAAAAAAGTAATAAAAAAATAACCATTATATCAAACCCAAAAAAGCTATTTGGGAATTTGCCCGTCTTCAAAACTTTAAGGCCCATGAGCATAAATAAAAACACGGCAAAGATTAAAGGAAATGATATGGTGCCCGTAAAAGCAAAAGCGGAAACAAAGGGCATTGTAAAAATATACAGAAGCAACAGGATATTATTCCAGTAATCAATACTCAGCCAGCCTTGTAGCCGTTCGCCAGGTTTATTATTTTGTAATATATCCATAAGGTGTAGTAAAAAAAGAAGCGTTTTAAAAAAGGCTGACGGTAATATCCGTGATCTATTAATATTTTTTTTCGTTCAGCATCTATTTTACCACTTGCTGTAATACTGTTTTCATGAATCCTGAAATTTGTGATATTAATATTAAGGTATTTTCCATTACTTCCCGTACTAGCAAGCGCTCTGAGAATATAATCATAGTCTGATGCATATTTATATTTGAGATCGTAGCCACCTAACTTTTTGTTTATTTTTTTGGAAATAAAAAAACAAGGATGTGGTGCAAATGTACCATGGGTTGATAACAGGAGTTGCTGAAATGTGACAGGAAATAATTTTACCTGCTTTTTCCCCCCACTATTTGATTTAATCATATTACCGTAATAATAGTCACGCTTTTCGATGGCAAAATAGTCAACAGCCTTCTCAATCGTGTCACTTCCTGCCAATACATCGTCGGAATTAAGTACCAAAATATAATCACCGGTAGCAAGTCTTAATCCTTTATTGATTGCATCATACATGCCACTATCAGCTTCACTTATCCATGTATTTATGTCATTGAAATATCGCTTTATAATTTCTTTTGTACCATCAGTTGAATCACCATCGATGATGATATATTCGATATTTTTATAAGTTTGATTAATAACACTTTCAATAGTTTCACTCAAAAATTGCTGACTGTTTTTACAAACTGTAATTATGGTAATCTTTAAATCTTTATCAACTTTCAA
>JBKJRY010000221.1:0-73164 GCA_046593045.1 Chitinophagaceae bacterium
AGAAACTAAGTATAAAAAAGAAGCGGCTTGCAGCTGGATGGCAACATGGCTACCTGGAAAAATTGTTGTTCGGATAAATTTAGATGCGTTTGCCCTGGTCAATACCGTCACTATAAAAAGAAAAAATTAATTTTAGTTAACTTTGGCATTCACAAAAAAAAGTGTTTCATGAAAAAAATGTTTCTATTTTTTATAATTTCTTGTTTTACAACTATTGGAATCTCACAGATCAAAACGCCTGCGTCCTCACCTACACAAACTATTAAGCAGGATTTTGGCTTGTCTGATATTGAATTAACTTATTCCCGGCCAGGCATTAAAGGACGGAAAATTTTTGGCGACCTGGTGCCATTTGGACAAATGTGGCGCACAGGCGCTAATGGAGCGACCCGCATTAAATTTGGAGAAGATGTGGTTATTGGAGGCCAGGAATTGAAAGCCGGCGAATATGCACTATATACAATACCAAATCAAGCCGAATGGGAAATCATTTTGAATAAAGGCGTGGATAACGGTGGATTGGCTGGCTATAAAGCAGTAGATGATGTAGCCCGTTTTAAGGTAAACCCTACATCAATCCCAACGCCTGTTGAAACTTTTACCATGGGGTTTGGAGAGGTAAAGCCAGCCAGTACTGAACTTCAGTTGAAGTGGGAGAATACATCGGTGACAATTCCAATAACTACTGACCTGGATTCAAAGGTAATGGCTCAGATAAATGATTTAATGAATAAAGATAACAAGCCTTATTACCAATCCGCATTGTATTATGCTGAAAATGGAAAAGATTTGAAGCAGGCTATTACATGGTTTGATAAAGCAATTGAACAAAATCCAAAGGGATTTTGGATCTATCATCAAAAAGCAAATGCATTAGTCAAGATGGGCAAAAAGGATGAAGCAAAAATCGCGGCTCAAAAGTCAATGGATGTGGCCCGTGAGGAAAAAAATGATGATTATGTTCGCCTGAACGAAAAATTGATTGCAAGTTTAAAATAATAGCCCTTTAAAATATTCGCTCACCTTGCTAAAAAAGCCGAATTTATTTCGGTTTTTTTATACCAGGAAACTGATAAAGTAATAATCATCGTTGAAACCAGTTTAATAACGTGAAGGTAAATGATTCATTAGCTTATATTATTATGTCCGGGTAAAATATCTCATCAGTTTCGTTCTGATTGGGAATTAAAACTGTAAAGGTTGTCCCTTCTCCCAAACGCGAGTCAATATTTATCTTACCACCTAATTTCTCCACAGCTTCATGAACGATATATAGGCCAAGTCCTGAGCCCTTAGAGTCACTTTTGGCCTGGAAGAACATAGTGAAGATGTGTTCAAGATCATCTTTGCTAATACCAGCACCATTATCAATTACCTGTATTTGCGCCTCGCGGGTGTTTACATTTATCAGTACTTTTAAATAAGGATTCTCTTTATGTGTATCATGATATTTAAGCCCGTTGGATATTAGATTATACAATATCATATTAATCCTTGATGTATCAGTAAAAAAAATCACATCCTGCTTTACCTCAGCGGTTCGTTCAATGTGCGATGAATTATCAGAAAACTGGTGATCGTCTAAAGCACTATTTAAAAGTTCTGTAAAATCTACCGGTTCAGAGCTTAAAATGGTTCTCTTATTCCTGGAGAAATCAAGTATGTCAGTGATGAGAATATTGAGCCTGTGCAATGTGCGGCGTTGCATGTCGAGGTAGCTATGTCTCCTGGCTTCATCTTTTTCCTTTTTAATAATATGTACCAAAGCAACCACTGAAGTTAAAGGAGACCGGAGATCATGTGACGTTCTTGAAATCAATATATCAAGCTCTGAGTTTAGCCTGGTAAGGTGTTCGTTAGCTTCGATAATTTCAATGTTTTTTTGGCTCAATTCACCATTGATCAACTCGAGTTTATTATTCAGTATTTCGAGTTTTGAAAAGGTCCAAAAAAATTGCCTTGATAGAGCGATAGCCTGTGATACGACAAGAATGAACAAGCCCACGTAGACGAGATTGACGCTTTGAATAATCAGACTGTTATGTAAAATATCATTTACGAGTGTAATAAATAAAATAATGAAGCCTGTTAAAAAGTAAACACTGCCTGGTCTTTTCTTTTTGGCCGCACTTATGTATACATATAAACCAAAAATAGCTGTAACAAACATAATTACCTCGAAGGGCCTTAAGGCATATCTAAATATGTAGGGTGATGCAAAAATTGCCAGCAGTATAAATGGTGAACTTATAAATAAAATGGCCCGAAGTATTTTTTTTGGAAACTCTTTAGGAAAGAGTTCATAAGAAAACAAAGAAAGGATAGGGACGGTTAGGTAAAAACTTATAAATTCTACATGCTTTATTAATTGCCAGTTCCAGTTGGTGATGTACATTATTGCCAGTTCATCAGTGACCAAAGGCCGTATCGCCAGCAACATACAAAACAAGCTAAAATATAACGAAGCCCGCCTTTTGATAAAATAGAAAAATATCACCATATAAAAAATACCGATAAGAAAAAAACTACCCGCGATAAAAAAATCAATCCCAACATTTCTTATCAATAGAGATTGCGCTTGTTGATGCGGCCCCAGTTTTATATAATCCCATAATCCCCCGGTGCTGTAATTAAAATTAGAAACCTCTATTACAAGATTTAATTCGTTATTGGCGGGTTCCACAGGAACTAATGCGGGCCTGTAGTTGGGAGTTGCATTAGCTTTTGACGTACCTACTTTCCCTATTTCCAAAAGTTGTTCACCATTTACAAATAATTTATAGTTTGATGCCACAGTCAAAAATTTAAGATCAAGATGTCTGCTACCTGGTGGACAAAGTATTTTTAACCTGTAAGTTGCGTAACCAAAGGCTGGTTTAAACATTCCCGCTCCCGGAACATGGGCATTCCAAAATCCCGGCACGTAGACATAGTCCGGTTTAATATTGAGTGCTGTATCCGTATTTGTGGGATTATACAAAGTATTCCAGTAGAATTCCCATTCACCATTCAAATCGACAATGCCATTAGTTTTCCAATCCCATTTACTGAGATCAAGAACCCCCTTTTTAGCAAAACCATTCGATTGAGCCAGGCAATCCATCGAATAAGAAAAAAGGGTCAAAATAAGCAAAATGGAACTTAGAAAATTACACAGAGATCTTAGCGGGGTTCGACATGAAAGATGCGTCATAAAATTTTTTCAAATTCCCGAAAAATGCCCGGTACGAAACTTTATATCGCGCCATACAACACCATAGGTTAGTGCAGATGGAATATTTGGTGCTCGATCTTTGGGGAAACCATAACTAAATTATGAATAATTCTTCATTATTTCGAATCTCGCCAAATCCTTTCTATAGACACGGGTAGTATCTCCTGCGTATAAAATACCAAAGATGAAGTCTGGCTGGCAAAACGATGGTACAGGATCGATTTTGATGGTGGCAATTAGAAAGCAAGTGCTTAAGCAACTTTCCTTTCCCCGGTTTTAATAAATAACTGTAAAGCGTATCCCAATATAATTACAAGCAAAGCGCCAATCACGTTCAACCATAAGAACGAAATAATTTCCGCATTATAGATTGCAATTACAAAAACTTCCGCAATCAGCGAAGCATAAAATAATGCATTAGCTTTAATTGTTTTGAACCAGAATGCCACTAAAAAAATACCGAGGATCACTCCGTAAAATAATGACCCTAATATATTTACTGTTTCAATAAGACTGTTGCCAAGATTGCTTGCAAACTCCGCAACTAGAATGCAAAAAATACCCCATGCAAACGTGTAAAACTTTGAAATGCGATAATCCATTTTTGGGGTAAGATCTTTTTTGAAAAATCTTTTGTGAATATCTACCACTGTACAGGACGCCAGTGCATTCAATGCCGCGGCAATACTCCCCCATGCTGCCAGGAAAATAATAGCTATCAATAAGCCGACAAGGCCTTTAGGTAAATAATCAATTACAAAGCGAAGGAAAATAAAATTAGTATCATTAATATCCTCTCCCGGTAGTGCACTTGATAAAACGGCTTTATAACTTTTATTTATAGCATTTTTTTGCAGAACGTCATCAGGCTCTATCCGGGCATATTGATCTTCCAGGGCAATAAGGGAATTTTTATAAGTTGTTTCCTTTGCCCTGGTAACCTGAGTTTCATTAAAGTAAATGGGTGCTTTATGAAACTGGTAAAATGAGAATACCAATACGCCCAACATCAGGATCAAAAACTGCATCGGCACTTTTACCAGGCCGTTTATTAGCAATCCTATTTTGCTTTGGCGATTATTCTTTGCCGTTAGGTACCTTCCCACCTGGCTTTGATCTGTTCCAAAATATGAAAGCGCCAGGAAAAATCCCCCTATAATACCGCTCCAGATATTGTATTTATCTTTCCAGTCAAACCCCTCAGCAGTTCGCCCGGAAGTTATCACATTCATTTTTCCACTCTTCCCTCCTATTTGCAAAGCATCCAGGAAACCCGTGTTTTCAGGCATTAGATGCACGACAACATAACCTGCAATACACATTCCTATTATAACAATTACCAGTTGCAGCTTTTGGGTGTGCGCAACTGCTTTTGCACCCCCGCTTACAGTATATATGATAAGCAGGCCACCCATAATAATATTCGTATAGTAAATATTCCAGCCAAGCAAAGAGCTTAGTATCAATGAAGGTGCATAAATACTTATGCCCGTTGAAAGACCCCGTGATACCTGGAAGAGAAACGACGTAAGCGTTCTTGTTTTAACATCGAAGCGGTTTTCTAAAAACTCATAGGCAGTATAAACTTTCAACCTGTTAAAAACCGGTACAAAAACAATGCTTATAACGATCATAGCAAGAGGAAGTCCAAAGTAATATTGAACGAATCGCATACCATCAGTGTAGGCCTGGCCCGGCGCGCTTAAAAATGTAATAGCGCTCGCCTGGGTACCCATAATGCTCAGTAAAACCAGGTACCAGGGCATATCCCTGTTACTCAAAAAATATCCATCAAGATTTTTTGTTGCCCTGCTTTTGTAAACACCGTAAACAATTACACAAACGAGCGTGGCTATAAGTACTATCCAATCAGGCGTACTCATAATGCCAAACCTTTAAAGGTCTTTTTGCAAGAATTTGATTTCGATGAACTCATCAACCTCAAAATTTAATTAAAATAGCGTGTGATAAAATAATAAAAAGCAACCTGTATTATTAAAAAAACAAATACAGCCAGGTACCATTTGTTCCAATATGATTTTTCGTCTTGCATGCAATTTCTTTATCCTGGTTTTATAGAATTTCCTATAATATATGATTGTGCAATTGTTATTTATTTTTTGGCAATGCAATCAGGTTTGCCATCAACCGGTAAGCGCCGGGAACACCCGCAGGCAACTCACGAAAAAATACAAGTCCCGAATATACGAAATTGCCTTTACCATATTTTGCGATCACCAGACTTCCATTACTTTCCGGCTCGCCTGTGTCGTGCATGCATAACAGCGGTTCATAATGTTCATCAAGTTGCTGAGCCTGGTATGTACTTCTCTCCTGCACCCAATTTTCAAAATCTTTCTGGGAAATCTTGTTTGGATAATTTAATGCAGGGTGTTGCGGCAATAAAAATTTCACGGCCGCATTTTCTTCTGTCACTCTCGATCCGGAATTAACAGTAAAAGGATATGGGCCAACTTTTATTTTTTGTTGTCCAACCTGGTTGCTCTTCAGGTATTGAACAATTAAGTTTCCGCCGTTCTGTACATATTGCATCAGCACATCATTCCTGTTTGTAAGATATTCATAAATATTATAAGCCCTTATCCCTGTTATAATAGCATCGAATTGTTTCAGGTAGTTTGCATCCAGATCCTTTTCTTCTAGAGTATTTACCTGGTAACCCATTTGTTCCAATGCCTGGGCAACTTTATCTCCCGCGCCAACAATATAACCTATTTTTTTATCGATGATCTTGATGTCAAGATCTAAAAGATTTGCTTTTGCTTTTGGAAAATAAGTTATGGTAGGTATGTGATCGTATGCAATAGTTTTTGTATAACTATCATACACCTGGCTTTCATTTTTAACTGAGGCATAAATATCCTCCGACGTATTGGACAATTTTGATTGAGGAACAAAAGTGCTCGTTATATTTTTTTCATATAGAGGCATTGCGACCTGCTGAATAATATTTTCCTTTTTGATCCAATCGCCGGAATATTTTTGCACTACAGAATAACTATCGAGCGAAATCATTCCCTGGTTGGATTTCAAATGTACCGTTGTTGATACAGGTTGATTATTGATCGAGATATAATTATCCTTCTCATAATTCACTTCCAGTTTAGGCAACACAGGTATTGGCTCATATAGATCGCCTTTAACAGGATCTATGTACCGGTATTTTACCGGGCGTTTCAGAACGAAATCTTCGCCATCGATATTAACAAGAATATTCGCTTCAAAGGATGGATCATTTTCTGCTTTCCCAATCATTAACTGATCTTGCACCTCAAATGTTCCACCTTTCAGCGGATACTCAAGCCAGTAAGGCTGCGATATTTTTTTATCATCGGCCACAGGTAAATCTTTATCGATTCCTACATTTTCATTTGTAGGTAAAACGGCTGTGAATGTTGAATCAAAATTTTCAATGGAAATATTTTTTAAAGTAGCATCTACATTCAATCTTTTGTCTAATACAAAACTTATTTTCAACGTATCACCCTGCACAACCTGCGCTTGCGAAGAAGTTGCCTCCGCATACAAACCGCTGCACTCTTCAATTATTTGTTGTACCTCATCCAGCTTTTTGTTTCTCCAGTTTCCTTCGGGTAAAGCTCTAACAGATTGATATAATTTAACCAACGGCGGTACTGATAATTGTGGTTGTTGCAGGTTGAAATTGTGTTCGATGGCAGTGATCATTTGTTCAATTGCTTCTCCGCCATTTATTCTTTCCCACGTGGTTACAATACCATCCATTAAATCATTTTTTAGCGGCTCCCCACCTGTTATGGCAAAATATTCAAATGATCGGCCTTTTTGTTTGGGCCTTCCCTCGCCCTGGCTTTTATGCATGGTTCTTGCTTCACCGCCCAATTCACCGTAGCTTTTTCCAATCAGGGAATTATACCCACCAATATCAATTTTCAACTGGTCTTCGCTGGTGGTATTGTTGCCTCCAAAATTGTAAGTGTTCCACAAAATCCTTTTTGCCCGCCATGGCTTTACGCCATATTGAAATTGTTCAGGAAATTTATTTGCATCCGCAGCAGCGATGAATGCTTCGTCAGCTAATATCGAGGAAGCAGCATGGTGCCCATGCCCGGCCCTTTTATCAGGTGGAAATCGTTTGATGATAACATCCGGTTGGAATTTACGAATCACCCAAACTACGTCGCTTAATATCTTTTGTTTACCCCATATTTTTAAAGCCTCATCAGCACTTTTGCTGAAACCAAATTCATAAGCTCTTGTAAAATATTGTTCGGCGCCATCAATTCTTCTCGCCGCCAATAATTCCTGTGTGCGTATCAATCCAAGTTCAATACCTTGCTCGTCGCCAATTAAATTTTGCCCGCCATCACCTCTTGTTAAACTTAAATAACCAGTACGGTATAATTTCTCTTTTGCAAAATATGGAAGCAGTGAATTGTTCTCATCATCAGGATGAGCACCGATATATAAAACCGAACCCAGCACATTCAGCTTTTTTAATTGCTGAAAAATTTCTGAAGAAGTATAGGTTTCCTGTGACTGGGCGAAAGAGAAGATAGTTATTGCAAAAAATAAAAAGGTTAAAAGAGACGTACGCATATTTTGAAATTGTTTTGCGAAAATAAGGCAATGTAATTTTTATATATTCCCGGTTAAATAAAAAAGCTGGAAAGTGATTGTGAACCGGCTTTAAAATTTGTTTCATGTAAACTACAACCAACTCCTTCATTCAACGGAATCAGTTGCAGATTCAACCTTTGAAAAGTAAAATTAATGCTCCATATAAAAACCGCCATTAAAGCCAACGATGTCGAAGTTCGGCCATATTCAAACGATTGCCACTGGCGTTTGCAAAATGCTACAGTTTCTCCGGATAGACATCAAAAAATCATTTGCTCTCAAAGAAGGTATTCCAAGGGCTAAAGCTATACCGCTATTGTTCCGCATGTCCCCCTCAGGAAAAGGAAGATCGCTATTTTTAAATATGCAAAAATCTTTTTACTTGCCTTACATTTGGCCAAAAACCATCATGCCTAAAACACGTTTGTTTCGATTTTTTTTCATCCTTTTATACGTCTCACTAGCATCATGCGCACAACAAAATAAATTAAATCATTTTAGCTATAAAACTAACAAGAATATATCATGCAAATATGGCGCGGTTGTCTCTGCACATGCTTTGGCAAGCCAGGTTGGCGTAAATATTTTGAAAGAAGGTGGCAATGCGGTTGATGCGGCAATTGCAACACAGCTTGCTCTGGCGGTTGTTTATCCCGGTGCAGGCAACATTGGTGGTGGCGGATTTATGGTAGCACACCTAAAAAATGGCGAAAACATTTCGATCGACTATCGTGAAACTGCACCAGCAGCGGCATCACGGGATATGTATCTTGACGCTAACGGTAACCCGCAAATGCAGTTATCCCAGGATGGCCGGCTTGCCGCGGGGGTCCCCGGCACAGTTGCCGGATTATTTACCTGCATGAAATATGCAAAATTGCCGTTCAAGAAACTAATACAACCCGCTATTGATCTTGCAGAAAAGGGTTTCTCAATTTCAGAATCGCAGGCATCAAGTTTTAATGAAAATAAGGACGATTTTATAAAATTAAATTCAACAATACCAGTATTTGTAAAAAGCATTCCATGGAAACAAGGTGATACTCTCATACAAAAAGATCTTGCCAACACATTGATAAGAATCAGGGAAGGTGGCGCTGAAGGTTTCTACGAAGGAGAGACTGCACAACTGATTGCAGAAGAAATGAAAAAAGATCATGGCATTATTACAGAAGAAGATCTCAAAAATTATAGAGCAAAGAAACGGGAACCAATTGTTTTTAGCTACAAAGGGAATACTATAGTCACGATGCCGTTACCAAGCAGCGGAGGAATTATTCTTGAGCAAATGTTGAAGATGAGTAATAGCTGGAACCTGGGTGATATGAAATTTGGTACTGCCCGGTCAGTACAATTAATGACAGAAGTTGAACGCAGGGCTTATGCTGATCGTGCAAAATATTTAGGAGATGCTGATTTTATAAAAGTGCCGGTAAAAACATTGGTAAGCGATGACTACCTGGAAAAAAGAATGATTGATTATAATCCAGGTAAGGCCGGTAATAGCAAAGATGTAAAAGAGGGAGTAATAAAAGAAAGCGAAGAAACTACACATTTTGATGTACTTGATAAAGATGGTAACGCGGTTTCAGTTACCACAACGTTAAATGGTAGCTATGGCTGCAGAACAGTAGTTACAGGTGCAGGATTTTTACTGAATAATGAAATGGATGACTTTAGTGTAAAGCCTGGCGTTCCGAACATGTACGGTGCTGTTGGCGCAGAAGCCAATTCAATTGCGCCCGGCAAACGTATGCTAAGCAGCATGACGCCAACAATAGTTTTGAAAAATAACGAACCATGGATTGTTGTAGGCACACCAGGCGGTACTACTATTCCTACAAGTGTATATCAAACGTTGGTAGATATTATTGACTTTAATATGTCACCGCAGGATGCCGTGAATAAACCTAAATTTCATCACCAATGGCTTCCGGATGAAATTTTTATCGAAAATGGTTTTGATGAAAATGTGGTTAACGAATTGAAGCAGATGGGTTATAAAATAACGACAATCGAAGCCATAGGAAGAACTGAAGTGATTATGGTGATGCCCGACAAATCAATCCAGGCAGTTGGTGATAGTAGAGGAGAAGATGCCGCCGTGGGTTACTGATTTTTGTCGTGCAATGCCTGGAGAAGCAGCAAAGCAACGCACATTTAGTCTTTCGGTATGCCCTCCCAAATACTTCAGAATGATGAATTCCTGATGTTTTCAATAGATCCTTATTTTACACTATTTAGCTTTCCAAATAAAACATCAGCTTTTTGAGGCCGAGTTTGCCCGCATCAACGCCGGGGTTGTAAATGCAGTAAGTATCTTGTTAAATAGTTGTTTATAAAATACTATCCCGGTTATCCACCGGGAGTAAATCTTTTTGTTTGTTTATTTTTGACAATCAATCGCTTTTTCCTGAAAAAATTTTATAAAATATTTATTAAGGCCTTGCTGGGCATCTTTGTCCTCATAGCCATACTTTGGCTTCTTCTGCAAATGAGCTTCTTCCAAAGTTTTATGATAAAAAAAGTTGCTAACCGCTTGTCCAAAAATCTTCACACGACTGTTTCAATTAAGCATGTTGACCTGGATTTATTTGATAAAATGCTTTTACAAGGCACCCTGGTTCTTGATCAAAATAAGGATACGTTATTGTATGCAGGCATTGTGAAAGTAAATATAACAGATTGGTTTTTCTGGAAAGATAATATTACATTAAAATACGTAGGACTTGATGACGCTACTATCTATCTCAACCGGAAAGATTCCGTATGGAATTATGAGTTTTTAGCAGATTATTTTTCCGGGCCAAAAAAGAAAAACAAGGATACTTCATCAGTCATTAATCTTAACCTTCAAATAGTAGAACTTAGCCGGTTTAAAGTTTACCAGCAGGATGAATGGAAAGGCCAGAACTTTCTTGTATCCTTAAATAAATTGAATCTTAAAGCTGATGTAATTGACCTAAATAATAATATTTTTAATATCAGTTCAATCAACATTGATCACCCTGTATTTACTCAATATGATTATACAGGTTACCGTCCGGAAGATACCACTACAACCACTGAAGAAGTTGTAGAGGAGCCAGTGGGGCTGAAATGGAATACCGAAGACTGGCGGCTTTTTGTGAAAAACATCACTGTTACCCATGGCAATTTTGCGAGTGAGAAGGAATCGTCAAGACCTGCCTTGACCGATCGGTTTGATGATAAGCATATCGTGCTTTCTGAAATTGAAGCCAGCATCAAAAATTTTACATTTCTCAAAGATACTCTTACCGCCAATGTTCTGGTATCTGCCAAGGAAAGAAATGGGTTTATCGTAAAAAAGATATCAGCAGATTTTAAGTTTACACCTCGCTTAATGGAATTTAAAAATCTTGACCTCATAACAAATAAAAGTCATCTCAGGAATTATTATGCCATGCGCTACAATAGTTTCCAGGAAGACATGAGGGACTTTGTACATGCAGTAAATGTGGAAGGGCATTTTGAAAATAGTGAGCTTAACAGCGACGATCTTGCATTCTTTGCTCCTGAATCAAAAACATGGAATAAAATCTTTTCTTTGAATGGTACCGCAAAAGGCACAATTGATAATTTTTCTGCCAGGAAAATGATTATTAGTGCCGGTGAAAAAAATTACCTGGATGGAGACATAAGTTTAAAAGGACTTCCTGATATTAACCTGGCTTTTATTGATTTCAGGGCCAGGGAAATGCGCACAACTTATTCAGAACTTGCCGAATTTATTCCTAAGTTGAAAAGTATCGATAATCCTCAACTCAGTGCATTTGGGAACATAACATTTACAGGTAGCTATACGGGTTATGTTCGCGACTTTGTCAGTTATGGAACGTTAACAACAGATATTGGCACCTTGCAAACAGATTTACACTTGCAGGTTCCTGCAGTTGGAAAGGCTATTTATGATGGAAAGATTTCTGCTGATAACTTTCAGCTTGGTAAATTCATCACTAACAGCCAGATCGGGGATATTGCATTTAGCGGAAGCATACATGGAAAAGGATTTAACCCAAACGAAGTTGACATAGGAATTGATGGCAATATAAGGAAGGTAGCCTTTAATGGTTATACGTATTCCAACATTATTGCACATGGCAAGTTTGTAAAAAAACTTTTTTCGGGAACTGCAAGTATTGACGATCCGAACATAAAAATTGATACACTCGCGGGTTCAATCAATTTCAGCAAGAGTGATCCTGTATTTAATCTCGATGCAACTGTTTCCCGTTTGAATCTTAAAAATCTTGGTTTAACTAATGATAGTATTTCTTTGACGGGCAAATTCAATCTCGACTTTACCGGGAATAATATTGATAACTTTTTGGGCTCGGCCAAATTATACAATGCCCTGTTGTTTGATAATGGCCAGCAATTATCGTTCGATTCACTAACAATAAATTCTTTACTGGAAAATGGGAAAAAATATTTATCGCTGCATACTAATGAAATAGACGCGAGTCTTAGCGGGCATTTTAGAATACTTGAACTCCAGGATGCCTTTCAGTTGTTTTTATATAAATATTATCCTGCGTACATTAATAAGCCGGATAGTAAAATTCAAAACCAGGATTTTACTTTTTTAATCAAAACGAAATCAGTAAGCGATTATGTTACGCTCTTCGATAAGAAAATAGGCGGCCTGGACAATTCCATATTTATTGGAAATATAAATGTTGAAGAAAATACATTAAACCTCCAGGCAGATATACCACAATTCACCTACCGCAATATCAAATTCAATAACATTCATTTCAGCGGGATAGGTACGCAGGATACCCTTACTTTTAATGGCGAGATTGAAGATGTTGTAATCAACGATAGTCTTCATTCACCGGGTACCAAATTGAAGATCGTAGCAGCTAACGATATTTCGGATGTCGCCATTAATACATCCGCGAACAGAACACTCAATTCTGCTGATCTTTCTTTTCGCTTCTTCACCAACAGCAATGGCTTTAGATTGTTCATCAATCCATCAACGTTTACTATCAATGAAAAAAAATGGGAGATTGATAAGGGCGGGCAACTGGAGCTCATAAGAGATATGCTGATAGCCAATAACATTAAGCTTAGCCAGGACGGACAGGAAGTGTATGTCTCCACACAACCTTCCAGCGTAGGCTCAAGTAATGACGTCCTTATTGACTTAAAAAAACTTAATATCGGCGACATTGCTCCTTTATTTACAAAGGCAGTTAATGTAAGCGGGCGGATGACGGGCCTTATTCGCATTAACGATCCGTTTGGAAAACTTGCAGTAGAATTCGATACTAAAACAGAACAATTCAGGTTTGAAAAAGATTCTGTAGGTGTATTAACTACTACAGGAGAATATCTAATGGAGCCTGGCAGTGTAAGCGTGAATGCTATTTCGGACAATGTGCTCTACAATTTTGCTGCGGATTTCAGGTACAAGCCTAAAGACTCAACTGGTAACCAGCTAAATGGTTCAGTCGTGCTTTATAATTCAGGCATTCACATTTTACAAAAATATCTTGGGAATATCTTCACTGAAATTTCCGGGAGATCCACGGGGAAATTAAGCGTTTCCGGGAAATTATCTGATCCAAAACTTACGGGCTCGATAAGGCTCGACAGTACTTCAATGACGGTCGACTATACCCGCTGCCGTTATATTATGGACAATAATACCATCATCGCTTTCAAGCCGGATGAAATTGATTTTGGGATCATCAAAATAAGGGATACCCTCAACAATACAGCGACCGTCAGTGGAAAACTGTATCACAATTTTTTTGATAATTTTTTCTTCAATGAATTGCATTTAAAAACAGACCGGCGTGGCAATGGCCCAGGCAGGTTTGTTTTGCTCAATACGACATCAAGGGACAACAAGCAATTTTATGGGAATGTAATAGGCGACGCTGAATTATCACTTAACGGGTTTGTTACGGATATGAGAATGAACATAACCGGGGAGCCAACGGATAGCAGTCATATTTATTTATCTACCGGGGAAACCGCCGAAACAGGAAAGCTGGATTATATTGACTTCACCAAGTTTGGCAGGGAAATGAAGGCAGACTCTTTAGGAAGAGAAAACAGCAGTATAAAAGTAGACATGGAGATCACTGCGAATCCTTATGCAAAAATTGATGTGATACTGGATGAAACGACCGGTGATGTAATAAAAGCACAAGGAAGTGGCAAACTCAACATCAGTGCCGGAACCAAAGATCCGCTGACCATACGCGGAAGATACAATGTGCAGCAGGGGGAATACACTTTTAATTTTCAGACATTTCTAAAAACTCCCTTCACTTTACAAAGTGGTTATATAGAGTGGCAGGGTGATCCATATCTTGCTAATCTTAACATTGATGCGGTTTATACTGCCGAACAGGTATTACTTAGCAATATCCCCACTAGTGCTGGTTTTTCAAATGCCAGGGGAGATGTTGATATTATTTTTAAGTTAAGAGGTACTTTGAAAGATCCCCGCCCGGAATTTGAATTCCAATTTCCTTTTGATAATCCTCTAAAATCGGATCCAATCGCCAATGAATATCTGAAAACAAGATATGAAGCGGATAAAAACGAATTGAATAAGCAGGTTACTTCTTTACTCTTATTTAATACTTTCATGAGTGATGACCAGCGGTTATTAAGCTCCAACAATACAGGAAATTTCGTAACAAGAAGTGTTGGCCAATTGCTTTCAGCGACACTCTCCTCCTCGTTGAACAACTGGCTGCAAAAATTATTAAATACTAATTCGGTAAATCTTTATACCAATATTAATACCGCCGATTTTAATTTTGGCGTTTCGCAAAAAGAATTGCAGAATGTTGGAAATTTTGGATTAAGAACAACTTTTTTCAATAATAAACTCCTGGTAAAAGTTGGTGGAAATGTAGATTACCGGTTAGGGCAAGCGGCGAGTAATTCAAACTCAAATTTTTTATTTACTCCTGACGTATCTTTCGAATACCTTATTTCGCCTGATGGAAGATTCAGGGTAATAGGATTTAACCGGAGCGACGCAGACATTGGAGATATATCCGGCATCACAAAACGCAATCGCACTGGTGTCCAACTTTCTTACAGGAAAGAGTTCAATTCATTCACCGAATTTTTTACCAATGAACGAAAAAAACGAAGAATAATAGCTGATACAGTGGTGAATCAAAAAGCGATGATTAAAAATTGATCCGAAATGTTCTTACTTTTTACGGAACGTTATTTCGCCAATATCTTATGGCCCATTTTATCTCTTTTTGTTGCCAGGTATTTTTCGTTGTGTGAATTAGATTGTATTTCTATTGGAACAGTGTCAACAATTTCGAGTCCATAGCCCAGGAGCCCTGCTCTTTTTTTAGGATTATTACTTATTAACCTGATCTTCGATACGCCCAGCTCCCTTAGTATCTGCGCTCCCACTCCATAATCTCGTTCATCCATTGAAAAGCCCAGTTCCAGATTTGCTTCAACTGTATCACGCCCTTCTTCCTGGAGTTTATAGGCTTTCAGTTTATTCATCAGCCCAATGCCCCGGCCTTCCTGGTTCATGTATAATATGAGGCCTCTACCTTCATTTTCCACCATTTGCATCGCAGCATGAAGTTGGTCGCCGCAGTCGCATCTTAATGAGCCCAGGATATCGCCCGTCATACAGCTTGAGTGAACCCTCACCAGTATTTCTTCATCTTCCTTCCAATCACCTTTCTTCAATGCTATATGCTCTTCACCGGTATTAATTTGTTTGAAAGCAATCAGTTCAAACGTTCCATATTTTGTAGGCATATTCACCCGCACATCTTCTTTTATGAGTGACTCACTCTTCAGCCTGAATGCTATTAAGTCTTTGATGGAAATGAGCTTTAAATTATGTTTAGAGGCAATAGTTCTCAGTTCCGGCAATCTTGCCATTGTGCCATCTTCATTCATAATTTCAACCAATACACCGGCTTCTCCATGTCCTGCAAGTTTTGCCAGGTCTACTGTTGCTTCAGTATGGCCTGTACGCCGTAATACACCACCGGCTATTGCCCGCAAAGGGAAAATATGACCAGGCCTTGCAAGATGTTCAGGTTTCGTTTCAGGATTAACCAGGGCCTGAACTGTTTTCGCACGGTCATGTGCTGAGATTCCGGTAGTGCATCCGTTTCCCAATAAGTCAACACTTACTGTAAAAGGAGTTGCGTGAAGTGCGGTATTTTTGTGAACCATCAACTCGAGATGAAGTTCTTCACACCGTTTTTCCGAAATTGGCGCACAAATAAGCCCACGTCCGTGCGTGCTCATAAAATTTATAATTTCCGGGGTAACATTTTTTGCAGAAGTAATAAAATCGCCTTCATTTTCCCTGTCTTCGTCATCTACAACAATAACTAACTTCCCATCTTTAATATCTTTAAGAGCAGCTTCAATAGTGTCCAACATATAAAATATTTATTTGCAAAGATAACTCAATGTGAATCCGGCATAATGTGAAATTTTTTAATTTGCCTAATTCGCAAACGATTAGATTGATCATTGTCATCAGTTTTTTTCCACTTTTATTTTTTTCTATAATAGTTATATACTAGTTTAAATACCAGCAACTTAAGATTTACTTAATATCCATGTGCAGCGAATTTTCTGCTTAGATTGCCTTTATGGTATTGATAATGCTAACGTGGCAATTAGGATAGCTTGCATCCTTTGCCCGGAAAAATTGAAACACTATGATTTTGAAAAGAAATTTCCTTTTATTAATTGTTCTTGTTTTTGCCCCGTTTTTAATGAATGCCCAGGTTACTACAAGTAGTATTACAGGATTTGTACAAGCTGAAAATGGAACGCCGCTGGAAGGAGCTACCATCACAGCGATCCATGAACCTTCGGGAACAAAGTACGTAACGATCTCAAAAAAAGATGGCAACTTTACAATACCTAATACAAGGATCGGTGGACCGTACGAAATATCAGTAGCTTACATTGGCTATTCACCACAAACAATTAAAAACGCTAACCTTATATTAGGTGAGCCGTTTAACGCAGACGTGGTTCTCTCGACCAAATCAACAGTGTTGAATGAAATTACAATCACCTCGTTAACAAGGGGCAGGGCAAGGGCTAAAACCGGCGCAAGCACTGTATTTAATGCCGCGCAGATTGCCTCTCTCCCTTCAATATCGAGAAGCATTACCGATTTTACACGTCTTACACCCCAGGCAAACGGAAATAATTTTGCAGGAAGAGACGGCAGATTTAATAATCTCCAGGTTGATGGCGCTAATCTTAATAACAACTTTGGCTTAAGTACTGATCCGCTTCCGGGTAGTGGTGCAAGTCCTATATCGATTGAATCATTCGATGAAATTTCTGTAAATATTGCTCCTTATGATGTAAGGCAATCAGGCTTTACCGGTGCTGGATTAAACGTAATTACAAAAAGTGGCACCAATACTTTTCATGGCTCCGCTTACGGTTACTACCGCGATCAAAGCTTCAATGGTAAGAATGCGGGGAGTACAGTTTTGACACCCACTCCGCAAAAGAATAAAGTATACGGCGCCAGTCTTGGAGGTCCGATCATCAGAAATAAATTATTCTTTTTTGTAAACGCTGAATGGGAAAACTCTTCCGTACCAAACCCTAACAGCTACGTCCCCACTGGTTCCAGTGCTTCAGGTACGGTCTCAGCAGCTCCGAAAGATTCCCTGGATAAGTTTAGAAACGTCTTAAAATCCAAATACAATTACGATGCAGGAGATTATGATAACCGCCCCAATTTCGTAACTAAAAACAGGAAACTATTAGCTAAAATTGACTGGAATATTAGTGACAAACAGAAACTTGTCTTAAAGTATAGTGATTTTAAAGGCTCCGATCAATCTCCGTTAAACTCAAGCAGCGTTCCAAACGGTGGTGGGTTTACTATTACTAACCCTGTAGATGGTAAAACAGTAGGGCCTACTTCAAGATTGCCAAATAACAGGAACAGCGCTCAATCAATCGGCTTTTCAAATTCTGATTATGCAACAGATCATATAGTTCAATCTGCGACTTTGGAACTAAACAGTAACTTTAATAGCCACGTTTCCAATCAATTGTTGTTAACTTATACTCATATTAACGATGTAAGAAACAGCCCTGCAGGTATTTTTCCAACTATTGAAATATTTAATGCTGATAGTACAGTACCGGGTGTTACAGGAGGAAGAAATTACATGAGTGCAGGAACTGATCCTTTCACAAGGAATAATGAAGTGATAAATAACATCGCTTCCATCACAGATAACTTTACCTATTATGCGGGAAGGCATACAATAACTACAGGAGCAACCTATGAATATCAGAAAGTAGGCAATGCGTTCATGCAGGGATCAGAAGGGTATTACATTTATAATACGCTTAATGAATTTGTAACAGATGCTCCTCCTGCATTCTTTGCTTATACATATTCATTGGTGCCTGGCCAACCAAAGGTCTTTTCCGCCGATTTAAAGCTTGGCCAACTGGGTGTATATGTACAGGATGAATTTAACATTAATCCAAACTTTAAATTAACTTATGGCATAAGGGGTGATATTCCCACATACTTAAAACAACCCATTGCAAACCCTGCAATCGATGCTTACCAGTTTCCTGACCAGGACGGGAATCTCAAAAATTATAATACGGGGAAATGGCCTAAGGCAACATTACTTTTATCACCCCGTGTAGGTTTCAGGTGGAAAGTACCTGATATTGATGGTCTTGTATTGCGTGGAGGAACAGGTGTATTTACCGGTAAAATACCTTTTGTATTCCTTACCAATTTACCAAGTAACAGTGGTGTTTATCAAAATGGTGTATCTCTAAAATCCAAAGCTGACCTGGCAGGCATCACTTTTAATCCTGACCCGGATGCTTATATTTCTAAATTCCCTTCCACGGTTACGCCAACGGCTCCTTCTACTTTTGTTTTGATAGATCCAAATTTCAAATTCCCACAGGTCTTTAGAACCAATTTGGGAATTGACAAGCAGCTTGGACATGGATTTGCTGCTACTGTAGATATATTATATACAAAAGACATTAATGGGGTTAAGATGCGTAATTTCAATCTTAAAGCACCTAACGCTAATTTAACTGGCCTTGACAACAGGGAAAGTTTCGCAAGTTCCGGAGACAGGTTGTTGTACTCAAATTTGGGTGAAGATGTTATTTTAGAGAATACTAAGAAGGGCTATTCTTTTTCTGCAACTGCCCAGCTTTCAAAAGCTTTTTCCAAAGGTTTCTATGGTTCACTTGCTTATACATATACTTTAGCAACTGAGATTAGCCCGAATCCAGGTTCCAGGGCAACTTCAGCATGGGAATCAATTTCAAATGTAGGTACCCCGAATGCAGAAGAATTGTATTCTTCTTCTTATGCAATTCCACATCGTATCTCAGTAAATCTATCTTACAGAATAGAATATGCCAGGCATTTTGCCACTACGCTGTCATTATTTTACGAAGGAACTTCACAATTTAATTATTCATTTGTTGTGGGAGGTGATGTCAATAATGATGGAAATAGTAGCTCCGACCTAATGTATATTTATGCAAAAGGTTCCGACGTACCTTTTGTTGAAGTTAAAAATTCTGATGCTACAACAAAATATTCTATAGAAGATCAGGCAGCTGCATATAATAAATTCGTTAGTAATTCACCTTATTTACGGAAGCATAAGGGCCAATACGCTGAAAGGAATACCGCTTTGGCACCATGGTACAATCGAGTTGATATGCGTTTTTTACAGGACTTCTATATTAAAACAGGTAACACCAGGCATACTTTACAATTCAGCGCGGATATTATTAATCTTCCTAATTTCTTAAATAAAGATTGGGGAATCAGGAACCAGACATCCGTAATTAACCCAATATCTTTAAAGTCAACAAGTGGTGGCTTACCAACCTTTACCCTGGCTGAAGTTACTAATGATGCAGGTACAAAGGAACTCGTTACAAGTCCTTTCCAGAAAGTAAAATCCTTCAGTACAACCTGGGGTATGCAACTTGGAGTGAGGTATATATTTTAATGATTTGATGTTTTAATTTTAATGCAAACGCCCCGGCTTTTCCGGGGCGTTTTTTTTATGTGATATGTGTAGTCGGTGTAAAACCAAAATCATGAATCATCTCTATTACCAACAATTTCCGGAATCCAACTAGTAGCTGGCACAGTAATACTTTCCCAAAGTACATTGCACGTCTGATCTAAAATGTCTGTCGGTAGATCTGCAAATATTAAATGCAGACTTGTCAATAAATTGGAAACAGTGATAGTGTCAGAACTACTATCATTAAATTTTTCACGCCGGCACTCAGATAATATCTATTTGACTAATATAAAAAAAAGCATATTTCCTTAAGATTAATAATGCTTACATGATATGTAATGAATTCGCAAATATTTTTACCCATAAAAAAATCCCTTTACATTTCTGCAAAGGGATTTGTATTTTTTTAAGAAACGTGAACTATATCGTACACCAAACATCGTAGGACTCACATAGGAATTAATATCCCATATCACCCATCCCACCTCCGCCCATTGGAGGCATAGATGCTTTATCTTTTTCAGGCCTGTCTGATATAACACATTCCGTAGTTAATAACATACCTGCGATAGATGCCGCATTTTCCAATGCGATACGGGTAACTTTGGTTGGATCAATAACGCCTGCAGCCATCAGGTTTTCATAAACCTCGGTACGTGCATTAAATCCGTAATCTCCTTTACCTTCTTTTATTTTCTGAACCACGATACTGCCTTCAATACCACTGTTGATCACGATCTGGCGAAGAGGTTCTTCCACAGCACGCTTTACAATCTGGATACCAGTAGTTTCGTCTTCATTAGAACCTTTTAATTTTTCGAGACTCTCGATCGCCCGGATGTAAGCTACACCTCCACCTGCAACGATTCCTTCTTCAACAGCAGCCCTTGTTGCATGCAAAGCATCATCAACACGGTCTTTCTTTTCTTTCATTTCCATTTCAGTAGCAGCACCAATGTATAATACGGCAACACCACCACTTAATTTAGCTAAACGCTCCTGCAGTTTTTCTTTATCGTAATCAGAAGTCGTTGTTTCTATTTGTGCCTTTATCTGGTTTACTCTTGCAGTAATATCTTCTTTAGCGCCTTTACCATCAACAATTGTTGTGTTGTCTTTATCGATGGTTACAGAAGAAGCCTCACCCAAGTAAGTAAGATCAGCATTTTCTAATTTATAACCCTGCTCTTCACTTATTACGATTCCTTTTGTAAGTACCGCAATATCCTGGAGCATTTCTTTTCTGCGATCGCCAAAGCCAGGAGCTTTTACTGCGGCAACTTTCAATGTGCCACGTAATTTATTCACAACTAATGTTGCCAAAGCTTCACCTTCAAGATCTTCGGAAATTATTAATAATGGACGTCCGCTCTGCGCCACTTTCTCAAGTATGTGCAGAATATCTTTCATTGAAGCAATCTTCTTATCGTAAATAAGAATGTATGGATTTTCCAGCTCTGCTTCCATTTTTTCGCTATTAGTCACGAAATACGGAGAGATATATCCCCTGTCAAACTGCATGCCTTCCACAACCTCAACAGTTGTATCAGTACCTTTTGCTTCTTCAACAGTGATAACACCTTCTTTACCTACTTTGGTCATTGCCTGCGCAATGAGTTTGCCAATAGATTCTTCGTTATTAGCAGAAATAGATGCTACTTGCTCAATCTTACTAATGTTGTCACCAACAGATTCGGATTGCTTTTTCAAATGTTCAACAACAGCTATAACAGCTTTATCAATACCACGCTTCAAATCCATTGGATTTGCGCCGGCAGCAACATTCTTAAGACCTTCACTGATTATCGACTGGGCAAGGACAGTTGCGGTTGTAGTACCATCACCTGCAATATCCGCGGTTTTTGAAGCTACTTCTTTTACCATTTGAGCACCCATATTTTCAATTGGATCTTCAAGTTCAATTTCTTTTGCAACCGTTACACCATCTTTGGTTATGGCTGGGGCGCCAAATTTCTTTTCGATTACAACGTTGCGTCCCTTAGGCCCGAGGGTTACTTTGACTGCATTCGCCAAAGTATCAACGCCCTTCTTCATTTTGTTGCGGGCCTCAATTTCAAAAAATATTTGTTTTGACATTTTATTAATTGTTTATTATTATTAAAAAAAATGATTTAGCTAACTTTCATTAATATGTCCGACGCTCTCATGATTAAATAATCTTCGCCTTCAATAGTAATTTCAGTTCCGCCATACTTACCATACATAATGGTATCACCTGCTTTAATTTGCATTGGTATTAGATTTCCTGTATGCTCAGCATACTTCCCTTTTCCTACTGCCACAACTTTTCCTTTCTGGGGCTTTTCTTTAGCAGTATCAGGAATGATAATACCCCCTGCAGTTTTTTCTTCAGCCGCATTGGGTTTAACCAGAACTCTGTCATCAAAGAGTTCAAATGATTCTTTTGCCATAATTGTAAATTTTTTTTTATTTGTAATTTATCCAAAGGACTCCCCCTTGGAGGATTGCAAATGTACACGAATAATTGTACCAAAGGCTTTATTCAGTTGTGTTGGCAGATGTAAAACAAGAGATGGCAGTTTTATAGATCGGGAATCGGTCAAAATTTCACAAAGCGTTATAGAATATTCTGTTTAAGAAGAATCATTCCAGTTTCCACTTTTTTTTAATTTCACCGGACTGTCCATCCGGTATGTGGTTGTGAAGATAATGTCCTTTTATTTTTTTTTGCCGGAATGCTTCATATAATGTAACCGCACAAGCCACGGAAATATTTAAAGATTTAATAATACCTACCTGCGGAATAACAAGGTTTCCATCAGCAAATTTTCTAACCTCTTCGCTCACCCCTAAAGTTTCGTTACCAAAAACAAGGGCAGTGGATATAGTAAAATCCAGGTCATAAATATCTACCGAATCCTCGCTTAAATAAGTAGCATAAATTTTTGCATATTTTTTCCTGATCTCCTCAAAGCAGGCAACAGGATCGGTGAACTGGTGGATAGTAAGCCACTCACTTGCCGTAGACGAACTCTTGTAGCCCCATTTTTTCGGAGGTGGGACGCGGTTGTTCAAAATGTAAACATCCTGTATGCCCACAGCATCACACGTGCGCATAACAGCAGACACATTATGTGGATCAAAAACATTTTCCAGGACGACAGTAATATCTGGTTGCCTGTGATGAAGAACTTTTGTAAGACGATTGTACCGATCTGGAGTCATAGGCAGAAAGATACGTGTCAATAGTGAAGTGTCAATGGTAATTGGTCAATAAAAAATTGACCTGACTAATTGAATTCATCCCGAACACCCTATTTTGCACTCACTGGTGGCTTGCTACCATTGGGAACAAATATTAAGGCCTCAGAGTTGAGGCAATAGCGCTTGCCTGTAGGTGCCGGGCCATCGTCAAAAACATGACCGAGGTGAGAGCCTGATTTAGAATCAACCACTTCCCAACGGTCAGCACCAAGGCTTTCATCTTTTACCAGCTTTACAGCATCTTTGTTTATGGGTGCATAAAAACTAGGCCAGCCTGTGCCTGAATCAAACTTTGTTTCAGAACTAAAAACCGGTTGCAGGCTTGCCGCTGAATAATAGGTACCCTTTTTATAAAAATGGTCCAGCTTACCGCTAAACGCCCGTTCAGTTCCTTCCTGGCGAAGAATATTATATTGTGCTGGCGTCAATTTTTCCTTCCATTCCTTCTCGGAATATTTCAGGGGGAAATTTGCATTGGTTGTTACTTTTTCCGGTTCAGGATAATTTGTATTATTTGTTTGAGATTGTGAGCAGTTGGCCAAAAGCAACGTAAACAATACACCGGCTAAATAGATTATTTTTTTCATTTCAATTTTTCTATAAATACGAAACAAAAATACATAAGAGATTTAGAGAAATTGTTAAGATTTGTAATACCTGTAAGAAGAGCTTCCCGGATTTACCTGTAATAATTGCGTTGCTTTACAATTTTATATACACCTGAACTCTTTAATCCTTCTATCTTAATAAAATAAATTCCGGCAGGAAGACTGGATAAAGGAATAATTGTTTTTTGAGATTGTAATACCTGCGAAACAAATAATTTACCTGTAACATCAAACAATTTTATTTTTTTGCCAACCAGGTCGTCTAAGTTTTCACTTTTTACAACCACTTCAGTTGTAAATGGATTGGGATAAACTGAAATATTTATTCTGCCACTCTCAGCGATACTATCCACAGGCAGCGGGCCACCCTGCGCAAGGGAGCTGTCACAAACATTTGCAGTAAGAAATGAATTTCTTGGGCTTCCTGAAGCAAACATGCCTCTCATAAGATTTTTTTGACCTGCAGTAAACATATTCATACATACATCATCAGTAAAATCCATGTAATTCATAAACATATCACCGTAACTATTGATAGAGCAGGATGAGGTATGTGGAAATGAAGGACAATAACTATTATTTGCTTGCTGAGGTGGCGTGTCGCTCACACCATCATCTCCACACTGCCCGTCTCCCCACAAATGCTTTAAACCAAGCCAATGGCCAATTTCATGTGTTGCAGTACGGCCTTTATTGAATTCAGTGTTCAATGTTCCTGTGGTTCCGAAAACATTATATTGTATTACCACGCCGTCCTTATTCGCAGGGCCACCAGGAAGTACGCCGTAGCCTAATGTGCGGCCGAAAAGATTACATACCCAGATATTCAGGTATTTTTTTGAATCCCATGCATCGTCCCCGCCTTTTGCTGAAAATTTCATCCCGTCGTCAGAAAGCCAGAATTGTTCCCTTGTATATTTTCTTACAATGCCGGAAGTATACCTGCCATTAGGATCAACTTTTGCAAGGCAAAATACAATACGTGTATCGGCAGCTAACTTCTGAAATGGTATAGGAGTTTTTTCAGCATCGGCGTTTAATCTTCTGTAATCCGCATTCAAGGCCGCAACCTGGGATAATACCTGTGCGTCACTTATATTTTGAGCAGCATTATTATATAACACATGTATTACAACAGGAATTACGATCACTTCGTTATTAAGCGTATCTCTGTCGCTTGTTGCACTTAAAAGAGTCAACGGGGTTTGAGTATATGAAACTTTATTACGCTTCAAATATTCTTCTGTACCACAACGCTGAGCCGAGGTATAGACCGCAAAACATAAAACAAATAAAGTAAACCCGATTTTCATGTATCCCCTGTATTTAAATTCATTTACAATAAAAATGAATCTTGAATGGGTTACATAGGAAGATTACAAATAATAATACATGGGATGAATGGAGTGAGGTAATTTATAAAACCGGACCGATCAACTGGCAGATAAAAAGGAAATTTATTGCAGGCAACAGCGGTTCGGAGCACAAATAAAGCTATAAAAAAGGAAAGAACAAAATTATCTCCTAATAAATTTATAAATGAGTTAACAAGCAAACGAAAGTCGTTTCCTACATTTACATTTTTAAAAAAAAATAGCAACTTGAACAAAATATATTTACTAATACTGATACCTGTATTTATTTCCTGCAATAACAATTCTAACCCGGATTTTGATAATTCTTTACCGGTTCCAACATCAAATAATCTTCCGGCTCCTCAGCCCCTAACCTTTACCGTAGAAAACATTTATCCGCACGATGCACACGCTTTTACCCAGGGACTGGAATTTCATAACGGAAAATTGTATGAAGGTACAGGCGAGCCAAAAGAATCCCGCTTGCGAATAGTGGATATAAAGACAGGTAAGACTGAACAGGAATACCTGATCCCCGATCCTGAAATTTTCGGAGAGGGAATTACGGTTTTCAAAAATAAGATTTACCAACTCACCTGGCAAAATCATAAAATTTTTGTTTACAACTTCAATGACATCACGCATCCTATTAGTACATACAACTGGAGTGTTGAAGGATGGGGCATTACCAATGATGGCAATAATCTTATTATAAGCGATGGCTCATCAAAATTATATTACGTACTACCCGATGAAGCAAAAAAAGAAATGAAGACTATCAAGGTTCTTTCCATAGCTGATAACCGGGGCGAACTTGATAGCCTGAATGAACTTGAATACATCAAAGGTTATGTATATGCAAACAGGTGGTATACCAATGAAATTATAAAAATAGATACGTCGAACGGGCATGCTGTGGGCATTATGAATCTTACAGGATTATTAAAACAATATGACCCAACCGCACCAACAGATGACAATGCGGTTCTTAATGGAATAGCCTACGACAGCACCACAAATAACCTATACATTACAGGAAAAAACTGGCCAAAGATGTTTGAAATAAAACTGAATAATTGACACTTTCTATTCGCGGAACTTATAAAAAGAAATCATTTGGATTGTCATCTTCTTTCACAATGACCTCAGGTGTGGCTATGTAGATTATTGAACTGCATCTTTCGGTGTTAAACAAAGCCTTGCCGTTTGATTCAATTCCATTCAATATGGCCCTTGGAATATTCGACCTACCGGTTTTATATTTTTCACTTAACATACTTACATAAAAGCTATCATACCACATAGGCTTTTCAGAAATTACTTTTAGTCCGTGAGTGGTTAATAATTCCTTCATGGATGCGGGCGAAAAATGATAAAGATGACGGGGCACATCATAGGCAGCCCAAAATTCTTTATAGATTTCCTCCTCAAAGCAGGTATAGTTTGGAACAGCGATAAAAAAAATTCCCCCGGGTTTTAAAATATTCTTTATTTGATTGATATAAGCATGAAGATCATGTACATGCTCAAGCACATGCCACATAGTAATAGCATCAAAACTTTTATGGGGCAGCAAAAATAATTCTTCCGGGGGTTCCAAATGAAGATCATATAATTCT
This sequence comes from Chitinophagaceae bacterium, assembly GCA_046593045.1. Classification (GTDB taxonomy): domain Bacteria; phylum Bacteroidota; class Bacteroidia; order Chitinophagales; family Chitinophagaceae; genus Ginsengibacter. The sequence continues at coordinate 26,728 of JBKJRY010000221.1, forward strand.
AATGCTTTCCGCCGGGCATTTCTATCTGGCTCAAGGCCGGTGATTTGCCAGCCCCCTCTTTTCATTGTACTTAAGAAAGTGCCGGTTCCACAACCAATATCGAGTATGTTTCCATTTCCGTTCCCGGTTTTCAATTCAACCAGTTTTTTCTTTTTGGCGATGGTACGTTTCCGTACCTGGTGGTACATTTTATTTACCAATCTTTTATTGGTATCGCTGTGAGAAATATAATTTTCAGATTGATAGTAGACTCCAATCTCATCAGAATCCGGAGCATTTTGTGTAAACCTGAGCGTACAATTTTTACATTCCCAAATTTCAAATTGCTCAAGTGAAACTGTGAAATCTTTCACAGATAGTACAGGAAGAACATTTTTACTGCTGCAGACAGGACATGAATCGTACAATATCATTTAATTGGACTTCGTGCAAAGAAAATGCAAAATCTCCAAATAGATTATTCATGCTTTCCACCTCTTAACAGATTTTGGTTTTTATTTATGTTTTATTTGGTTGAATTTTACGAAAAATGAGTAGTCCCACGATAAAGCAACGGTTACAACGAATTGGATTTTTCGTGCCTTTCAGAATACACCTGGTACTTTTAATAATTGTACTGGTTTGGGCTGCTTATTGGTTGCAAAAAAATAATGCACTCCCTGAAACTTTCCGCACGGCGGTTATTAGCCTTTTTCTTACTGTCACATATTGGTTTGCGCTTTCTGTTATTGTAGTTTCTTTTCTAAGTGCCTTCATTCCATGGCTATTTTTTTTATTAAACAAAAAAAACAAAAGAAGCAGTTTAAAAATTAAAATGGGAGAGGATGAAAAAGCGCTTAATAAAAATCAGCAGGTAACTATTTCTATAACTAATATTATAAAACCTTTATTTGGCTATATCCGCTTACGGCTTTTATACGACGGGCAAAATATTTCTCCAAAATTCTCACCTGTTTTAAGATCAAAGAAAAATTTCTTTTCAAGCCAGCTAAGTGGAAAATATAACTGGCCAATAAAGCACATAAAAGAATATAATATCAGCAGCGGTATAATTTATTTTGAAGACTTTTTTCATTTTTTTTCTCTCGCTGTGCGACATTCTGCAAAAAGTAATTTTTTTACTCCTCCACCTAAAATGTCAACAGTGGAACTTGTGGTAAAGCCAAAAAAGACTGAGGAAACCAATACAAGAATTGAGGAAATAAGAAAGGTAGAAGGTGAATTTCTAAATTATAAAAACTTTGAAAATAATGATGATGTAAGAAGAATTGTCTGGAAAATTTATGCAAAGAATAAAGAATTAGTTGTACGTATTCCTGAAACCAACGATCCTTACGCATCGCACATTTATTTTTATGCTTCATTTCATAATGCAATAAGCAATGAAATATATGACGATTTCAATACGATTTTCCTGAATTATTTTAAAACAATTACATGGAACAGTTATGAACAGCTAAGCCGGCAAAATGTACTGTTGCAATTCATTCCTGACCAGCAGACAAAAACATATTATGCAGATGATGAAATACAAAAAGTAAAATATCTTATAAGCACTGCATCCTGGCAGCAGCAAAATGACCTCCTTCAATATTTCAATCGGTTCAATGCTTCTGTACTTTGCATTTCTTCATTCAGCGATGCAGCACAGGTTACAGAGATTCTTGAAAAAGCTGGCAAAGGACTTGCAATTGTGTTTATCAAATTAAGTAACAGCTTCGAAAAAACCAATATTACAGATTGGTTACAATGGCTTTTTATAAAACCTGAAAGCAATAGCCCAGATAAATTAAAACTGGCATTTAATTTATCGCCGCTAAAAAGAATACTGGTTAATAACGAAAAAAAAATTAACCAGTTGCTTGAAAAAAGTGAGTGTGAAATTTTAATAATCTAATTCCTGGCATCACTATGAAATGTGATATATAAAAGTGATAAATGTTCTGCTTCCTGAAGAGGAGACAGAGTGTGGATAATGAAAATAAAAAAACTATATAGCATTAAAAAAAAAATAGCACAGCTTTTCCTGCTGGTATTACCATCTATTGTAGTTGGGGCTTATATGCTATGGCATCTCAATGAATATTATTCAGTACTGGAAAATCAATGGCTAAATGAAAGCATTTTTCTTGCAACCGGTCTTATCGCAGGAAATATTTTTTATAATTTCCGATTTCGCTTTATCACAACATTCCTGCCATTGCTGTTGGTATTATTCATTCTCAATAAAATAGTCAGCAACCTTTTCACAGGTGAGTTTACCGCGTTTTATGCCATTGCCAAATTTTATATCTTTTCATTTTTATTTCTCCTTGGGTGGGTATCAGGCTGGGCTTTTGCAAGATTAAGATGGTTTCCAGTTGTACTTTCAGCGTTGCTGATGCTTATACAAATCCTTGTAATAAGTAATACAACAGATATTACTACAAGAAAATTAATTGCCGCGTTTGCGCCTGTATTGTTGTTTGTTTTCTACATTATTTATACTGCTGAACTCATAAGAAATATGAATGAAGATGAACCAAAGTTTACGTGGTTCATTTCAAAAAAATTAATTGGCTTTGGTTTGGTTACCGGTGTTATCCTCTTATTAATATTTTCATTTTATAAAAAAGATTTTAAAGCTATAGAAAAACAATATGGCGGCGGTGCGCCGAAACAGGAAGGAAGTGCAGAAAGTCTTACGAAAGAAAATAAAGACGGAACAGTCAGTAATAAAAAACAGATGGGGCTTAGTGGCGGAAGAAAATCTACCAAACAACTTGTTTTTATTGCGAAGCTCGACAATTACTTTCCCGGCTCCGAAGTTCCTAACCCGCTTTACTTTACTTATGATTATTACACAAAGTTCGATACGCTAACGCAAACTCTCGAAGTCGATAGCTTAATGCCATCAAATGATTTGTTTCAACCCGATCCTTCAAAGATTCCTTTGTATTTCACAAAGTCTGATTCTTCCGTATTGGATAGCGCAAAAGGTTTTTTGAAAAGAAAAGTGGTAAGTACAGAAGTATATAAAGCGCTCCTTTCCCCTAAAGAGTTTTTGGCACCCAGTACTGCCTTTTTCGTACAGCCTATCGCAGTTGAAAAGGAATACAAGCAGCAGTTCAAAAGCGCCTATCGGGCAAAAATGCTTGTGAGTGATCTGAACAGTGCCTACTTTGTTTATAACCCTGCAGGAAATAAACAACTTGAAGATTTTCAGAAACAACGATTTGATGAGCTGCGAAAAGTTAATAGCTGGAGCAAAGAAGATTCCGCATTTATGCGGTACTATACTTTCATTCCTAAAGGAGAAGATTTTGATTCTATAAGAGTGCTGGCAAAAGAGATCACTAAAAATGCTTATACCCCCGTTGATAAAATTATATCCATAAGAAATTATTTTTTGAGCAATGATGAAACAGGTCAGCCACTCTTTAAATATACTGACAACCCCGGCGTACCCGGTCTTCCCAGCGCCAGTAAATTAAATTATTTCCTTTTCGAAAACCATAATGGATATTGTGCTTATTATGCAGGGGCCACCTTGTTTTTATTAAGAGCATTAGGACTGCCAACAAGAGTTGCTACCGGCTTTCTTACTGTTGACAGAAGTTCAAAAAATAAGGGATGGTATTGGTTTTACGATGACCAGGCACTTGCATGGACCCAGGTTTATTTTCCGGGTTATGGATGGATAGATTTTGATACGACCATTCCAAGTACGGAACAGCAACAATCACCAGCTCCAGATGGAACACCTCCTGTGACAGTTCAAACTGCTTTGTTCGTTACTAATGGAAAAGTTATAAGTGTTGATACCCTCAAAAAGCGGGTAGACATGTCTGTTAGCCAGATGATCTATCACGATAAAACGTTTGAATTGGATGAACCGGTTGATCTCAACCTCGATGTTTCACTTGCAACTATCAGCAGGGATAGTGGCCAGGTTTCTTTGAGTGAAGTACAAAAAGGGAATAATATCACCGCCTTATCTTTTTCAGAACAGTTTAAGAATATTACTCTGAAAGACAGCAACGATTATAAAGAAATATTTGCAAAGATTCTAAAGCCCGCGCCTATTGATGAAATAAAAATTATAGATACTACACAGGAAAAACAACAGCCAAAGACAAATAAGAAAGTTCAACCTGTATCTTTCACAAAAGTCATTTCGACAGGAGTTGGTATTTTGGCATTATTAATCTTACTTCTTTTCAGCATGCCATGGTTTATTTTCAAGTGGCTTGATCATAAAGCAAAAAATACAAGGGCCTTAAAGACGAAAGCTTACTATTCTTATCTCGCTGCATCTTATTATTTAAATCAGCTCGGTTTTTCAAGAGGGGAAATGCCTGCAGCACAATATGCCAGGCAGGTGATTGATCCTCGCTTTGGTACCGAATTTTTTTCCTTTATGCAGGTATATCTAAAAACAAAATATTCTAATGATCCTTTATCCGTGCCTGAGCAAAAAGCAATTGAAGAATTCTATCTGCCATTCTATAAGAAAGTAAAACAGCGGGTATCATTCAAAGAAAGTTTCAGCAAGTTTTTAAATTTTTACAGAACCATAAACTTTTATTCAAAACCAAAAATATAATTGATGGAAACAGTGAACACGGAAACAGCTTTACAAAATATTCAGCGACTTACTGATAATATAGAAACGGTTATAAAAGGCAAACGCAACCAGATAAAATTTGTGCTCACTGCCTTACTTGCCAAAGGGCATATTCTTATGGAAGACAACCCCGGAACCGGCAAGACAGTAATGGCAAAAACTCTGGCACAAAGCATTTCAGGAGAAAGGGGGAGCGATCCGGTAAATTTTAAACGCATTCAGTTTACACCAGACCTGCTACCTATGGACCTGATAGGCTCACACATTTTTAATGATATACAAAAGGAATTTATCTTCAAAAAGGGCCCTCTATTCTGTAATGTATTATTGGCCGACGAAATAAACAGGGCCTCACCGAAAGTGCAATCAGCCTTGCTGGAATGTATGGCTGAAAACCAGATAACTATGGGCGAATTAACTTACAAGCTCAGTGATCTTTTTTTTACAATCGCTACCCAGAACCCTGTTGAAATGGAAGGCACCTATCCCCTGCCTGCTGCACAGCTCGACAGGTTTTTTATTAAAATAGTTTTTGGCTATGTTGATGAAGAAACAGAACTGGAAATCTATAAAAATTACCTGGGTATTAACCATAACCTGCTTCATATAAAACAGGTGCTCGGCATTGATGAACTCTTGCACCTGCAGCAGCAAAGTGAAAGTGTATTCGTTCATGATGAAATAATTAAAGCGGTCCGAAATATTGTTTGGGCGACCCGTAAAAATCCTGACATAGTGTTGGCAGCTTCAACGAGGAGCGGTATTATATTTCTAAAATGCCTGAAGGCTTATGCACTTGTAAATGGCCGTACTTACGTAATTGAAGATGATGTTAACGACCTCGTACAACCGGTACTTAACCATCGTTTATTATATAAGAATAAAGATGCAAAAGCAAACACACTTAACAATATCAGCATTGCAGAAATGGACAGGCTATCCAAACTGAAAATAAATTAAGGAACCTGAATGACGTATCATTCTTTAAAATATTGTTTTAAACCTCGCCCCAACTCCTATCTATGGAAACCGGTGCAAAATCCGATAATATCTCTTGTTACAACAAAGTGGAAATACTTCAGCCGTACAACAATATTTCTGTTATTTTTTACTTTAAGCTTTTGCAAACACATAGTTGCGCAAGAGAATTCCGCCCGCTATGAAATAGATGCCAAACGAATAGGCGTGAATTATTATGATAAAGATGCATTACCAAGAAGCCGGGAATTCATACGCCTTGACAGTACGTATTATGTAGGCTGGTATTATGAAGGAATGTATAAATTTGAAAGAGCTGCAGATTATTTAGGTTATAAAAATTGTATTGAGCCTTTAAGAGAATCCTTATCACTTTTCGAAAGAAATTACAAAAGCAATCTAAAGGAAATACTTGCTCCCGGAAACTATAGCATAACCGTCGTAGATGCAATGCAAATGTGCAATGCCTTATACGACAGCTATTCTAACATTGAGCAACCGGATTCAGCAATGTGGCTTTTGGAAAAAATAAAAAGCTGGAATACCGGCAATGATTTTATGGATTACCATGTAAAGTCTGCATGGACCATACACCGCAACCGATATTACCTGCACAAATATGCATTCCTGAAAAACTCTGTAGCGGAAAATGAAAAGCTTGCCTTAAATCATTTGTACAATGCGCTTGCGGAAAATAACGGTACTGCCATTTTTTATCTCGCCATCATTCACAATTATTTATTGAATATTGATTCAACAACTTTTTATTATGATATTTTAAGACAAATAGGCGGCTTCTCCTATAATAATTATGCGCATTTTCAAAATACAATTGGCAATTTTGCAGAGGCAATCGGCAATTTTGAGAATGAAAAATATGCCTTTGATAAAAGGCTTATTGAGTCGTACTATTTTCTCCCTACTTTATATATCAACAGCGGAAAAAGCAAAAAAGCCATTGATGAAACCAACAGTATAATTTCTACAATGGGCTCTACGACTGGATTTGGCTGGTACAACATTGCTTTGGCAAGAAGCTATTTATACAATGGCCAACTGGATAGTTGTGAAAAAGCCATTACAAAGGCAGCGCAATTTAAAGAACTTCATATAGGCACGACACTGGGACAAGGCCAATATAATTTTGCGGTGAATGTGATAAAGTTATTACTAGCAAAAAATAAAATTGAGCGAATTAAATTTTTGAAAAAAGGCTGGTGGTATTCACTAAGCGATCTTTCATCCGTAGCTGCGCTAACAGGCGAACAGTTACTTATAAAATTTGCATTGATAAATGAGATTGCTGAATATCCCGAAAGACAGCAAGTCCTCTATAATTTGTTCACCAGTGAGAATGTTATTGGCTTTGACGAAATACTCAACCTGATGAAAAATATAAGCCCGCAATATTTTGAAACGATTTATAAAGAAAAAGCATCCAACGAGAGGCGGCCGAACATTGTGCGCTACATGCAGCTATTTGCCGGAGAATTTGAATATGAAAATGGTGAACACAAGGAAAGTAAGCGAACTTTTGAAAATATTTTATACAACACTATGCTTGACACTGCGCATGAAAAATTGTTCTTAGCACGATTGTATGAAAGCCTTGCCAGGAGCTATGCCTATGATGATGAAAGCGAAAGTTCCCAGGCGATGGTGTATAATTACTTTAAGGAATATCCACAGTTAATTCCTTTCAGTGGTTTTAAAATGAAGATGTTTATCAACACACCTGGCACTGAAAATGAAACGCCAAAAAAAATAATTAATGAACTAAAAAGCTGCAATATTAATTGGGTTGATGAACCTGATAATATTACGGCGAGGGTATATTTAAGTTTCGGCGCTACTAAAAACAAATATTCAGTTGATTACTCTGTGGTGGATGCCAGGGGTAAAATAATTGTGCCATTAAAGAAAATGTATTTTAAAAAAGTGGATGGAGTCGGGAAGGAATTGGCGATGAGGATATTTGGTATTGGTGGGACGGTGGAGATGGAATGAGGAATAAGAACCTGCTGATAGTTTTATTTATGAAGTCACCCGGCAAAATTACACAGTTAACTATTTATTTAAAACAAAACCTATTCACCGTCTCAAAATCATACTACTTATTAAATTAATAAAATGAAAAAGCTGCTGCTACTAATTGCTATTGGAATGATAGCGTTCTCTTTTGTTCCTAAAACATTGACCTGGGTTGCTATTGGCGACTCCATTACTTACCTCAATGAACATACGGACGAAACAGGTAATAAAGTTACAAAAGGATACATGACCAGGGTAGTTGAGAAATTACCCGGCATTCATTACATCAACCAGGGCCACAATGGCTGGACATCTGGCGGCATTGCAAAAGAAATAGAAAATCTTGGCCTGGTAAAAGCGGATGTATATTCTGTCTTTTTAGGAACCAATGATTGGTGGCAGGGAAGGCCAGTTGGTAAGTTTACGGACTACCAGGATAATACGGGCAATACTACCATGTATGGCTCTTTCCGAATTATCATCAACAAAATACGCAGCCTCAATAGTGATGCAAAAATCATACTTATCACGCCTATGCAGCGGGTAGATTTTGTATATATAAACGATATGAAAAACAATGCGTGGGGATCATATAAAGAAAAGAACGGGCAATCATTATCTAAGTTTGCAAAAGCAATCAAAGCTATTGCGGTCTTTGAACATTTTGATGTAATAGATCTTTATAATAAAAAAGGAATGGGTTTGAAACAATTGGTGAAATATAAGAGGCTAAAAGATCCAAAAACAGGATTATATAAAAATTATCCTTACCCGGAGTTTGTTAATATTCCTTTTGATCCACAGACTGACGAATACCCATATCCAGTGGAAGCAATGGATGTTACATTTGATGGCCTCCATCCCTCGGATAAAGGGTTGGCTATGATTGCAAAAATGTTGGTAGATATAATGAAAGATTATTGATAGCAGCCATCAACTTAAGCATTATTCCAGGCTATTTATTTTTTCATATAAAGTGTTAAACGTATTCCATGGCGTATTGTCACCACCTTTGTCATCTTTTTTCTTCTCATAAAAACCCTCCATGAATGGCCCGGCGCCGGACCACACTGTTTGCATCATACCATAAAATTTGTCCTGCATTTCTTTAGAAGATTCTTTTTTAAAATCTACCATGTCATCAACTTGCTGAACAGCAAGTTCCGGCCTGCGCCATGGACAGGTTATTACCTGCAATCCTTTCATCGCAAAATATACAGGAGTTTTATCTGCACGTTCGTAGTGCCAGTCACAGATAACCACATTTTTCGGTATCATATCCACGGCTCTGTGTGTATTGTTATAGCTGGCTTCCCACATTCCCAGCCCGGTAGTTTTGCCATCTATCAACCTGTCTCCCCAGAACCAAAGCTGCCGGTTGTTCTTTGCCAGATGATCATTTAATAAGCGAACCTCGCCTGCAAACAATTCTGCCTTATCCCTGCCGCGGCAACGCGGACACTCATCTTCACCCAGGTAAAACACTTCATCCATTCCCGCATGAAATGCATTTGTCTCAAATACATCGCATATTTCATCTATAAGGTCAAAGACGATATCGTGCACATCGGGATGTAAAGGGCAGTAGCTTTTACAATATAATTTATCTGCATTTGGCCATGCGTATTTTTCAGGCATTGTAATATTTGGCGTTTCATCAAATTGCGGGTAAACAGTAAGTAACCGGGTTGTATGGCTTGCCCATGATTGATGCCCCAACAGATTGATTTGGGGAATGATGCGGATGTTATTTTTTTTGCAGGCATTTACCATTTTTTTTACATCGGCTTTACTGAGTGATAAAGTATCCGCAAGCTCCGGGTGACTTTTAAACTGGTAACTATAATCAACCCGAACAATAAGTGTATTCACGTTTCGAGGTGCCAGTTCCTCAACAATAAATTTTGTAAATGAGTCTACAGCATTTGGCTTAGGGGCACCGATGCAAAATCCACGAACTGGTAAAATGCTATCCAGGTTTTTCTGAGCATGCAGGCTTCCGTTAAAATATAAAAAGGCAAACAGCAATAAAGTAAGATTCTTTTTCATAAAATAATATTGATCGGATAAATGTAAATATTATTTCAAAAGAAACTGATAGTTTTTATTAAAATAATTCTGTGTCGTAAGGTTGGGTCAAGTTATTTTTAGAATGAAATAAATACTTGCATGGTCTTTTGTTTATAACTTCATCATAATAATGAATCCGGCAGAACAATGCCGCATGTTCCTAACACTTATTATAATTTATAAATTTTTCGTATGAAATTTTTTATTGTTTTTGTATCATGCCTGCTTTTGGTGCCTTCTTCTTTTTCGCAGGCGAAAAGGCCTCTTAAGCCTTCGGATCTTTTTCGTTTACAGGACATTTCAGATCCAAGAGTTTCGCCGGAAGGTAACTGGGTAGCCTATGTGCTAAGCTCAGTGGATACTGCAAAGGATAAGGAAAATGAGGACATCTGGATGATAAGCTGGGATGGAAAGCAAAACGTCCAGCTTACTAATACAACGGCTGGTGAATCTATGCCCCGCTTTAGTCCTGATGGGAAATACCTTTCATTTTTATCAGACAGGAAAGAAGCATCAGCCGTTGAAGAGAAAAATCCACTGAGCCAGTTGTGGCTTCTCGACCGCCGCGGCGGTGAAGGAAAAAAAATAACTGATGTAAAATCAGCTATAGACGACTATGTGTGGAGCCCTGATGGGAAAAAAATATTGCTTGTAATGAAGGACGCAGATTACGGCGATACATCTAAAGATAAAGCAAGAGACCCTTTTGTTATGGATCGTTATCACTTTAAGCAAGACGTCCAGGGATATCTTAGTAATCGCAGAGACCATTTATACCTGTTAGATATTGAAACAAGAAAACTAGACACTTTAAGCAATGGATTGTATGACGAAACATCACCTGCATTTAGCCCTGATGGTTCAAAGATTGCCTTTGTAAGCAACCGAACCTCCGAGCCCGATAAAAATGAAAATACTGATATATGGTTAGTGGATGTAAAGCAAAAACCGGAACTAAAGCAACTGACTGATTTTCCTGGGACAGAAAGCACACCCACCTGGAGCCCCGACGGACGACACATTGCGTACCTGCAAAGCAGCAGCTCAGAAAAGTTTACCATGTATGGTGAAAACTACCTGGCTGTTATTTCTATAGGAGGTGGTAAACCGAATTTGTTATCTGCGGCCATTGATCGCCCCGTAAGAAATCCGAGGTGGTCAAAGGATGGAAAATCCATTACGGTATTGATGGAGGATGACCGCCAAAGTTATCCAGTACAGTTTTCAGCAGCCGATGGAAAAATGAAGAAACTCACAACCGGTGATAAAAGTTTCACCCGGCTGGAATACAATACAGCACAGGACAAATGGCTGGTTGAAATGAGCGAGCCACAACTTCCATCTGAACTATATGCACTTGAAAATGGAGCTACACGAAAATTAACCAATGTATCGGATTCTTTTCTTGCACCCATACAATTATGCAAAGTGGAAGGCTTTAAATCAACAAGTAAAGATGGTACTATCGTTTCAGGCCTATTATACCGGCCGGCAGATGCCAATGGAAAGTTGCCTTTAATATTATTTATTCACGGCGGCCCCGTTGCGCAGGATGAATATGAATTTGACCTTTACCGCCAGGTGCTGGCGGCAGGTGGCTATGCAGTAGCTGCAGTAAATTACCGCGGAAGCAGCGGCCGGGGAATAGATTTTACAAAATCAATTTATGCTGACTGGGGCAACAAAGAAGTAGCGGATATTATAGGTGCAGCCGACTATTTAATTGAAAAAGGCATTGCGGACCCCGAAAGAATGGGCATAGGCGGATGGAGCTATGGTGGCATTCTAACCAATTATACCATTGCTACAGACACCCGCTTTAAAGCCGCTGCAAGCGGCGCAGGCAGTTCATTACAATTAAGTATGTATGGCGTGGATCAATATGTAACACAATATGAAACAGAGTTAGGCGCTCCCTGGAAAAATATGGATAAATGGATAAAATTATCCTATCCTTTCTTTCATGCAGATCGTATAAAAACGCCTACACTTTTTATGGCAAGCCAACTGGATTTCAACGTTCCTTCATCCGGAGCGGAACAAATGTACCAGGCACTTCGGTCTGTCGGCGTACCTGCTGAACTTGTTATTTACCCGGGACAGTTTCACGGGGTTTCCGTACCTTCTTACCTGGTCGACAGGTTGCAGCGGTATCTCGAATGGTTTGGAAAATATTTAAAATATTAATCCGCGACTGGTTTTATTCGCGTGGTAAAAGGAATTTATTTTGAGACTTCAAATTATTATTCTTCCGATAATTATTTTTTAACCAATATGAAATCTTAATTACTTTCAGCCGGCAAAATATTTTGATTTACCCTGAAAAAATTATTTGGATCGTATTGCTTCTTAATTTTTGTTAACCGATCGTAATTGTGTTTGTAACTAGCTTTTATGCGTTCCTGTCCTTCGTTCATTATAAAGTTGAGATAGGCACCACCAGAAGAATACGGATGCAATGCTTCCCAATAATCTTTACACCATTCGGTTATTTTAGCAGCATTTGCCTGGTCCGGGTCAACACCCACAATTACACCGGCATACTTAGCATCCCGGTAAGCCCAGGGAGTTTCGTCTTTCGACACTCTTCCCGCTGCGCCACTTATTGGATAGAGGTGCATTTGAGAAAGTGGGGTCGGTATCTTCGAGCCAAATTCCAAATGTTTAGCCCGCACTTCCGGTACTAGCTCATTAAAAAAGTCAGCTCTCCAGTACCATTGCAGACCCGGAGGAAACAAGCCGTCAAACAAGGTTTGCACAGAAGGGTAAGGCATTTCACCTACGTGTTGAAAGATGGGATCCATTGCAAGTATTGGCTTAAATACTTCTTCTGCCTTATCTAAATCGCCAACATAACACCATACGATTCCGCAAAAATGTTTTTTGTGAAGAGATTCTGGAAAAGGAGGACCGGGCACAACCAATGTAGCAATAAAGCCATTTAATTCGTCAGGAGCATTATTAATAAATTGGTGATACCATTCCATTATTTCATTGGTTTTTTCGATGGGCCAAAAGGTCGGGCCACCAAAAACATTTTTTACGGGATGCGCCTGGAATTTGAAAGAAGTTACTATTCCAAAATTTCCACCACCACCACGGATGGCCCAAAACAATTCAGCATTTTGATTTGCATTTACGGTAACGAATGTGCCATCGGCCAACACCATGTCCGCCTCCAGTAAATTATCAATGGTAAGCCCGTATTTTCTTGACAAATAACCAACCCCTCCACCAAGAGTAAGGCCTCCTACACCGGTTGTAGAAATTATTCCTGCCGGAACAGCAAGGCCAAACGGGTGTGTTGCATGGTCCACTTCTCCCCACACATTTCCTCCGCCCACCCGAACCGTTTTTGATGCAGTATCCACAAGCACAAATTTGATCCCGGATAAATCTATTACCAATCCATCGTCGCATAAGCCGAGGCCACCACCATTATGTCCACCTCCCTTAATTGCCACTAATAAATCATTTCCCCTGCCAAAATTTACGGCATGCATCACATCAGCCACATCCACGCATTTTACGATCATACCAGGATGTTTATTGATCATTCCATTAAATATTTTTCGGCTCTCATCATACCTGTGGTCATCGGGTAAAATAATCTCTCCCCTTAACTGAGAAGCAAATTTTTGGATAACCTCCACATTTAATTCTTTTACTACATTTGACATGGTACGCATTTTAGATTTTGAAAAAATTTATTTTATTGAGAAATGATCATTCCTTTTAATGACCAGAGAATAGAAAGCACTTCTTTTTTCGATTCTTCACCTGTTTCATGTTTGTCCAGCACATGCATAATATCGTCAACTACATGCATGAATTCCGCGGGACTGATATTCATTCCTCTGTGGGTTGTTACCATATCCCTGCCGCAGTACGCAACATTACCGCCACTTCCTATGCTAAAAAAATCCACCGTATGCTTTTTAACAACAGCTAACCTTTCGGGCTGTTCTTTATAGGGCAAAAATCTTGCACTGATTGCAGGATTATTCATGTGTGCTTCAACAACATCATCAACAATAGAAGTGATACCCACCGTGCCCCCAAGCCGGTCGAAAAGAATTGTAGTCATAATGATTATTTATAGTAGTGATGTGTAATAAAATTGTACACCAGGTCAAACAATTATTTGACTAATCAAATGTATAAAGTGATATGCACGAGCGCTATAACAATCTGTTCAAATACAGGTAATTTTCATTCAACTGTTCCGCTGATGCACAAATAATATAATCAATTTTCTTTGGAATTTAAATAAAAAGAAGGCTGGTAGCCATATCTCTTTTGAAAACATTTGGAGAAATAGGAAGGACTCGTAAAGCCTGTTTCAAAAGCTATTTCAGAAACGTTACCTGAATTTTTATTCAATAATTTTAACGCTTCATTTAGCCGGTATTCTTTAATAAAAGTATTTGGAGATTCACCTGTGAGAAAAATCATTTTGCGATATAATTGCGATTTGCTGCACCCCACAGGCCTGCTAAAATCTTCCACTTTCAAATTCGCATTTGCCCATGTTGATTCTATGTAATTCATTAAGTGGTTTAGAAACACTTCATCTTCCTGCGTAAGAGCAAATATGCTTTTAAGAAATACATTTGAATTTTCACTTTTATATAAATCTTTCACTTCAGAAGAAACTATAATTTCTCCCTTAATGATTTCACACATTCGTTCAGCTAATTTTATCGTGTCTTCAAAAATTGATTTTGTTTCAGTTACAGGAACACCGGCACTCAACCCAATCTTTAATAGGATTTTATCGTCGCCTGTATCATCTCTGAATTTTTTAAATTTTAATTGAATATCTAATGCCGCATGCAACGCATTTGAAACAGATTTGAAAGAAACCAGGAAATAATTTTCCTTTTGCTTAACAGGTTTTTCTCCATAAGAATTTAATACATTAAGAACGACATTGTTATAATTATTTAATGAAGATTTAAATTGATCAGCATTTTTTTGTTTCAGTGATAATCGCTTTAAATCTATCACCATTATTGTTCTGAAAGCAGGATCATTAATAATATTTAATGCGGTATTTTGTGCTTTTTCAGGATCTTCAATTCTGCCTAAAAAAGATTCAACAATGCTGGCATCTACTTCTATTACACTATGAGGTACCTGGCCATGAGCGTGGTTATGCATTTCCTTTAGCGTTTTTTCGTCAGGCGCTTCAATCAAACAAAACGCAGTTTTCCTTTTATCATCAAACCAATAAGTTAATCCCCTGCAATTAAACTTGTGTTGGATTTTTAGATCTTCCTGGTGCAATTGCGCGACGTTTTCTGCGGTAACCACCTCTGTCACATCGTGACGGTCCATGTAAATAGGCATATAATTAGTTTTAAATTTTCCTGGTTATTGATCTATCGGCAACGCTCCTCTTTTAAAGTCTTTCCATCTGCTCCTTCCAGTTGTATGTCAAAATGTTAGCGTGCGAATACATCACTAAGTTAACTTAATTATTTTTTCATAGAGCATGCATGTGACAGCCACGAGAAAATTGCTAAGGTTGGCCACGTTCCACGAATTTTTTAAGAAAATTGTAATCAGATGCCTGGTTTAAATAAAATATTTTCAAACCGCCAGCAAGTAAATATAGTTGCCTAAAGATTGATATCAACCCCTCCGGGTATTTTTAAAGTAATTCTTAAATTTCACCCAGGCGAGTCATCAATAAAAAGCCGTAAGTAGTAAACTCCCGGCATTTCATCAATGGAATGAGATAAAAATTAATTCCCTGGCAGCTGAACACGGCTGTAACACTACCATCCAAGCCTTAATCAGTATGTTGATATTAATTCCTGGGAGCCACAATTGGATTTGCTATTCCGTTCAAATCATAAACTATTTTACCATCTCTTATGGTAAGTTCGCATTCAAACTTTTTGTCGGTATCGATCTTATATCCAGTATAATCAAAAAGCCCAAAATTTCCCTTCCTGATATTCAATATCGCAACATCTGCTCCTGAACCTACTGAGAGATTTCCTAACTCTTCATGCTGTATTTCTTTGGCGGGATTCCACGTGCTTGCTGTAATCACGCTTTTAATATCCATCCCCATTGCCATAAATTTTGACATGGTAGTGAGCATATCCTTCATCGCGGCATTCATGCTGCCTACATGTAAATCTGTACTGATCGAATTGGGATAGAATCCTTCCTTTATTGCGGGAATCGCCTGTGAAAAAGAAAAACTAATTCCGCCATATCCTACGTCAAAAACAATTCCTCTTTTTTGAGCCTCCCAAACAAAAGGCTTTATCTTATTAGTTTGCAAGTCCACGATATATTCCCTGCTGTTTAGTTGTCCAAAGCAGTGGGTAAAAATGTCGCCTGGGCGAAGATGCTTCATGAACAATTCCTCGATTGAAAGCGGTGGATTACTACCCCCAAAATCAACCATAACCGGGATGTCACCGGCAAGCTTACCAGCCTCTACTGCTTTATCGGCAGGCGCCCAGTCGTGACCTTCATAATGCGCCAGTTTAAAACCAACAATATCCTTTTTATATTTCCTTGCAATTAAGGCAGACATTTTAGGATCCATATCATTTGCGTTCTGTTCATAACCGCCCCTCATGCCTTCGCCAACTATATTTAAAAAGGCAAGAACCCTTGTTCTAGCCTGGTCGATGGTTTGTTCTTTAAATGTTGGAAATGTGCGCCAGCCTGAGCTACCTGCATCCACAATTGTCGTCACGCCATTTCGAAATGTAAACCCATCTGGTTGTATGGCAAGATTTCCATTTTCATATTGATGGTCGGGCTCAGTACCCCAGAAGACATGTGTATGAATATCTATTAACCCGGGAGTGACGTACATATCTTTTGCATTGATCACCTGGATTGCATTTTTACTATCAATATTTTTAGATACTGAAACAATCTTTCCATCATTGATAGCAACATCCATCACCTGGTCAATATTATTTTTTGGATCAATTACATGACCTCCCTTGATAACGATACTATAGGTTTGCGAATGGACATTTGTCACGACAATAGAGAGTATGGAAAAAAGAATTATAAATTGTTTTTTCATCTATGAATTTTTAAAGTTTAAAATAAATTCTTTACCTGTTAGAATGGTACACTTTAGCATCCTATTAGTAGGTGGTTCTAATTACAATTTGCATTTTACAACGAATGCAATAGTTGCATCCTGTTTATCCATTCCCATGGAATATTTTAAACAGCCTGCTTTAAAATTTCTTCCACCCGGCGAGCTACAACTTTTACCTGGTCCGGTCGAAGAAGCACGACCCCTACACTCAACATTTTTTTGTCTCCATTTGATGCGAGATTGGTAACAATACTCGGTGTGCCATTCCTGAGAGCATCCTGCACATCTTTTGGCGATATTTTTACTTTCTGTTCATCCCAACTTAAATGAAGACTTGGAAACGCATTGGCGGGTCCGGGGCTTACATTTGTTTCGCCTGTTACGCCAGGCACATTTTCTACCCGCGATTTTATTCTTTCGATACGGTCAAGCCAATCCTGCCATTCCTTACTATGGTCACGCTCCAGGTATGATTTCAAAGCGGCGTACATGCCAAACATCTCTTCTTTATTTACTTTCATCGGCCTGCCGATAGGAGCTTCATAAGGACTGTGGTTTAGTTTGGCTGCTTCTATAAGATCTTTCCTGCCAAACAAAAGCCCGGCACTCTGGGGGCCGCGTATCATTTTGCCCCCTGAAAAGGTTATAAGATCAAAACCCATTTTCTGGAATTTGAACAGGTTTTCTACAGGAGGAACATCGGCTGCGGCATCTATAAAAGAGGGTATTTGGTGCCGTTTTGAAATGGCTACAAAATCCTCATGAGAAACAGTTGAATTACCTGCGGCATTGTAGAAGAGGGTCATTACAGTATTCGGATTGAAAGCTTTTTCCATTTCATCAGGGCCTTCAATTTCTATAATTTTTGCCCCTGTGGTGGTAACTGCCTGGTCAAATAAATACCGGTGGCTTTTCTGCATAATAACCTCCGGGCGATCTCCCGGAAGATTAGGGATTAGTTTCATCTTTGCCGCGTCAGTTCCGGTAATAGCCGCCGCCGTCCCCAGCAGCATCGCACAGGCAGCTCCGGACGTTATCATTGCTGCCTCACATTGCAGCATCTCCGCAATCTTCGCTCCCACTTTGTCCTGCAAATCGTACATATTGGCAAAATCATGAGCGGTCGAATTAATAGCGTCAAGCACTTCCGGCATCATAAGTGATCCGGATAAGAATGTCATGGTTACACCAGCATTAATTACAGGGGTTACCCCTAATTCTTTAAATAAATCACGTTTTTTTGAGCGTGAGTTTGCAAAAACTGAATTTGTTGGAACTAATGCACCTGCGACTCCCGTAAGCGGGAGCAACGTTAAACCCTTCAGAATATCTCTTCTTTTCATGTCTTTATATTTTACTTATTTTTTATTGTCAACTCTAATAATCATTACTTAATACATATATTTCAAAATCAGGCTGATGCTTTTGCAAGTTCCTGCTTAATTCTTTTGGCAACAATTTTTTCCTGGCCGGGAAGCATCATCCATGGAGAGACCGTAATAGAATTTTTTCCACCTCCGTACGCTTCGATTGACGGGCTGCCTTGTCTTAATTTTTCCAAAAGCTCATCGCCGGAAATTTTTACCATATTCGTATCCCAGGAAATATTAAGAGTTGGGGTATGATCGGCTATCGGGGGAACATATGAATTGGTAGTAATCCCATTAATTGTTTCAGCTGCATTTGCTATATGGGTTACCCGGTCTTCCCACATCTTCCATTCCTTATCATGATCCTGGTTAATATATTTCTCCAATGCAACATACATTCCCAGTATCTCTTCTTTATTTACTTTCATTCCACGTCCTACATTAAAACCACGTGGAGGCGCACTAAGCCTGGCAGCAGCAATGATGTCTTTTTTACCCATCAAAATTCCTGCACTCTGCGGACCCCTTATTGCCTTACCACCAGAAAGCGCAACAAAACTGAAACCCATATCATTAAAAGCCCAGATATTGGAGACGGGTGGCACATTTGCCGCGATATCAATTGACGCAGGCAAATTATGTTTATTAGCCAGGCGAAGCCACTCTTCATGAAGGATGGTTCCCTCTACTGCACCACTTCCTAAAAAATGCATCGAGGCCGTATTTTCATTTACCGCTCTATCGACATCATCAGGAGTTTCCACATATACTAACTTTACTCCACAGTTTACCAATGCGTGGTTATAATCAATATCGTGGTGTTTTTGCACAATTACTTCTGATTTCATTCCTGTGCCTTCGAGGTGTGGAAGCTGCTCAGCTTTCTTTCTGTCCAGCCCGGTAAGTATTCCCGCCATGCCAAGGGTCAAGGCAGAAAATGCACCTGCGGTTACCGTAGCCGCTTCTGCGTGGGTCATTTCCGCAATTTTTTCTCCTACCCTGTCCTGCAACTCATCCAGCATACAAAAATCCTTAGAACTGTTATTTATCGCATCTAATACATAATCATGCATCAGCGATCCGGTCATAAATGTTATCGTGCCGCGGGCATTGATGAAAGTTCGAACGCCTAATTCTTTAAATAAATCTCTCTTTGATTCCCTTTTTGATGACGGAGCAGCAGACGCTGAATTTAAAAGAGCTGTTCCTAATACGCCCCCGGATAAGGGAAGTATGGTCAATCCTTTAAGAATGTCTCTGCGTTTCATATGGTTCTGTTATTAATTATTAATGGCTGTCCTTTCTTTATACGTAAGCTATCGCATCCATTTCTACCAGTGAATCTCCGGGTACACCACCTTTGGCAACAGCAACCGTAGTACGAACAGGAGGATTTTTACCAAATCGTCCTTTATACACTTCATTCATCCCTTTATAATCAGCTATATCATTTAAAAAGACCGTAACCTTTAATACTTTTTCCATTGATGAACCAGCTTTGATCAGTTCTTTCTCTAATTCCTTTAACACAATTTCGGTGTGTGCTTTAATTTCGAAAGGCTCTACATGTGCGCCTTTTCCGGCTATGTAAACGATGTCTCCGTGGCGGGTAGAACCGGAGAATAATGGAACATCCTGGTCAAACGTTACATTTTCTACCTGCTTTTTTTCACCCACGATATTTCTTGCTTTTGCTGCCAATCCTAAGCCGGCTACGGCTGTTACTGAAGCTAATAGTTTTTTGATGGCTGATCTTCTTACTGTTTGCATGTGTGTTTATTTTAAAGTTTAAAAAAAAATTGTATATCGATTATCTATTAAAAATAATTATTAAAAAACGGTCAGGACACCTGGTGTTTTGCTTTCCAATAAGCTTTACCATACTCTCCCATACTCAGCGTGCCTTCCATTTCTTTATCTTTTACTATCCCGGTAAATTCAAAATTGAGTCGCACGCCCTGTTTTGTATAAGAACTGCGCATTAAAATTTCATTTCCATTTAGTGAACCTGACAATAACCGTTGCCCATAGGCTGCGGAATGCATTCCTGATAAATCATTACCTTTTTGTTCCAGGGAAAACTTTTGATCAACTGTACTGGCAACAAACTTTACTGAAAGATTCCAGTTACCGCTTACATTAAAAGCGGCTGGTGCATTATTTTTATTAATGACAGGTGGATTTGAAAGCACGTCGTAAACTCTTTTTGCAACCAGGTGTTCTTCCCCTGTCTCCATCTGAGACGAGTTGATAAGGATGTTCGGTTGCATGTTCGGAGGAAAAGGGAGAAAACTTCCCGCTCCACTCACTGCGACTCTCGGTGTATTGTCCCATAGAAGGTTTTCAACATCATAACCCGTAAGAGGGATAATGGCGGGATCCCATTGTACCTTCAGATCGGGCGATGGATTTGACCTGCCACGCGGCTGTTGTAATTCAGTTCTTACACCTGGAATTTTCTTTAGAACTTTCTCTATATTTGTTAACCACGAAGTCCATTTTTTCATTTCTGCATTGTGATCCTTTTTCATCCACATTTCTACCGCTGCCAGCATGCCCATGATTTCCTCCCTGCCTACTTTATAACCTCTTCCAAAGCCATGATGTGGTGCACTTACAATCCATGCAGCCTGGACCAAATCTTTTCGTCCGAGCAACAGCCCTGAACATTGCGGACCCCTGAGATATTTTCCTCCACTATAAGCTACTAAATCTGCTCCCTGGGATAAATGTGGATTTGGTACTGGTAATCCTTCGGCAGCTGCATCCACTAAAACGGGAATGCCACGAGGTTTTGCCATCGAAGCAATTACGGATGTAGAAAGCGGCCCATGTTCTGAGTCCTCTCCGGCCAGCACGAGAACTAATGCAGTGTTATCATTCATTGCATTTTCCATCTCTTCCGGAGAAGTTACTTCGATCATTTTTACTCCAACCACTCTCGCTGCTGTTTCATAAGCTGTCCATGAGTACGAAGGGATAATCACTTCGTTTTTCATTCCTTTAAGATCAGGCAGCTGCCAAAGTTTATCCGGATCACCTCCTGTTACTATGCCAGCCGTTGCAACAGTTAAAGCGCCGGTCGCGCCACTTGTGACGATCCCCCATTTAGCACCGGTAAGTTCTGCAAGACGACTTCCCACACCTTCCATCAGTTCGTCAAGCTGTACGTAGCTGCGTGTTGCTTCATCCATGGCTCTCTTCACTTCGGGTAATATTCTTGATGCACCAATTATCGTAACTGTTCCCCGGCCATTAATTACACTTCTAACTCCAAGAGAATCGTAAATGTTTTTTTGCGCCTCCCCGGAAGGAGTTTTATTTGAAATTGCTTTTTCTTCAGAATGATTTGCCTTTTCGGTTCCGGAAGCGAAAGATTGAAAAGGATTTGCCATATTGGCCAGGCTTCCTGCGATTGGGATAATTGCCAACTCCTTTATCAACTGTCTTCGCTTCATGGTGTGTTGATTTTTACCGTAAAAATAGTAGTGAACCTTTCAATCTCCCCGATGCGATATTTATTGATTCACTGCCCATTTAATAATACTATTTTTCGAAAAAAATGTTTCGGCTGTAATGATCCTTCTAGCGATAAAATATTTCACTCTTTATTTTTATCTAAAGCACGCCTGGTCATCCAGACATCTTCCGGCGTTACCGCTTCGGCATTATTCCCAAAACTTTGTCTGATGTAGGTTAAAATTTGAGAAATTTCTTTGGTCCTGATCATACTCAAAGATGGCATTACATTGTTATAAGATTTTCCCTTGACCACAATAGGCCCCTGCAGACCATTTAGTATAATTCCGATCAGCTTTTTTTTATCCCCGGTCACCCATTCCGAACCGCTTAGCGGTGGAAAGCGGTCATTACCCATTCCATTGGTTTGATGACATGCGGCGCAATATGTATTATAGACCTGGGCGCTTCTTGCCGTAATTTCCTTTTCAAGATTATCTTTTACTATATCAGGTGTTTTAATATTGGTCGCATTCTTCTTTCGGTTCGCCATTGCCGTTAGCTGTGAGGATCCGAATTTGGTTCTATCTCCCTTATACATCACACGCCATATCTTTCCTTTTTCTGAATCAGAAATATACAATGAACCGTCAGTACCCATAGCAAGGCCCATAGGCCGGTACCTGGCATCACTGGTATTTACAATAGTGTCCGTTCCCGCGAAGCCATCTGCAAAAACTTCCCAGGGGCCAGAAGGCATTCCATTTTGAAATGGAACAAAGCCTATAAAATATCCAGACTGCGGATAAGGAGAGCTGCTTGTAGATCCATGAAATGCGATGAACGCCCCGTCCTTATAATGTTCGGGGAATTGATCGCCTGTATAAAACAACAAATCATTAGGTGCAAAGTGCCCGGGAAATCCTACGAGGGGCTGCTCATATTCACTTCCCTTTCCTTCCTTCTTTCCATCTCCGCCATACTCAGGACTAAGAACCTTCTTCCCCTGTAACTGGTCATAATAGTAATAAGGCCAACCAACATCTGATCCATCTTTTAATTTCAAAAACTCTTCTGCCGGAAGCAGCGCACCTTGCCATGCGTTATAAACACTAGGCCAGGTTGAATGCAGGTAATCTCTGCCGTGCATCACAGTATACAAATTATTATCTTTTGCATTCCAGGCCAGGGCGACAATACTTCGAACACCTGTAGTGAACTTATAACCATCTTTTTGAAATTGATCCGGTTTGTTAGCATCAAATCGCCAAATACTTGCACGGTTAATAAGAATAGGGCATGGATCCATTCCGGGAGAAGAAGGACTCCTGTCCTCTACCTGGCAACAATCCGAGGGTGCGCCAAAGGGTACATACATGTTTCCATCATTATCAAAAGCCAGGGGCTTGGTATCATGTTGGCGTGGCGGTTGGGTATCAGTCAACATCAGTTCTATTTTGCTGTCAGGCACTAGATCGCCTGTAAGCTTTTGGCGAAATACGCCTGTGACAGAGCTGAAGTATAAATATCCATTGTATATTTTCATTGCAGTTCCGTAACTGCCTTTATCCATGTAATCATCAAAAGTTTTAATTACATCAGCTTTGCCATCATTATCCGTGTCTCTCAATGCGGCATTGCCACCAAGAGAATCAGGAAACCGCAACTTAACGTATACGTCTCCGTTAGTATTTACCGTAAGATGCCTGGCAGCTCCTTTCAAACTATCAACAAAGACAACTGCCTCAAAATCGCCGGGTAGGAAAAGGCCCCCATTACCCGGATCGCCCGGAGGCAAACGCTTCCCATTACATTGGGTAAAGCTGATACTGATTATGAAAGAAAAAAGAAGTAAAGTGCAGATTAATTTATATGATGCTATTTTTTGAAAAAGACCTTCTATGAATTTCATTCCCAATGAAAATTTTAAAAAAACAACGGATTAAATTATTAAAAAAAATAAATACTGCTTTTTAGGGCCTTCAAAATTATTTACTTGATGACATTGCCCCATTGCATAAGATTTGTTCAGGAAGAAGCTTTTGAAAGTTCTTCCTGTATCCTCTTCGCTACAATTTTCTCCTGCCCAGGCTTCAGCATAAACACGGTAATGTCAATACTGCTATCTTCATCACCCCAAGAAATCACTTCAATGGAGGGGCTTCCGTCGCGCAATCTGTCGCCGAGGTCTTTGCGGGATAATTTTATTTTATTTTTATCCCAGGCTATATTTACTTTAGGGCTGTGGTTAGCAATTGGTGGCACAGTAACTGAGACTGTGACTCCATCCACCTTTTTCACGGTGTTGGTTATTAAGTCAACCCGGTCTTCCCACATTTTCCATTCCTTCTCATGATCCTTCTTAACATACGCATCTAAAGCTGCGTACATTCCAAGCATTTCCTCTTTATTCACTTTCATGCCACGGCCTATGGTAACGCCATTTGGAGAATTATTTAAACGGGCTGCAGCGATAATATCTTTTTTACCCATAAGTACGCCTGCACTCTGAGGCCCGCGTATAGCTTTCCCTCCCGAAAGAGCAACAAAGCTGAATCCCATATCATTAAACTTCCATAAATTGGAAACAGGTGGAACATCGGCGGCGATGTCAATAGTAGCAGGTAAATTATGGGCCTTGGCTAATTGAAGCCATTCTTCATGCATAATTTTTCCTTCCATTGCATTGCAATTTAAAAAATGCATGGAAGCCGTCTTTTCATTAACGGCCCTGTTTACATCCTCGGCTGTTTCCACGGGGATTATTGTAACTCCTGTATTGTAGAGCGCCTGTTCATATCCATCATAGTGACCTTTTTGTAACAGAACTTCAGATTTTATTCCCGATTCTTCAAGGCGGTGGGGAAGCTGCTTTACTTTATTTTGATCCATGCCGGTAAGAATTCCCGCCATACCTAACGTCAAAGCAGAGAAAGCTCCAGCGGTTACCATCGCTCCTTCAGCATGAACTATTTCTGCAATCTTTTCTCCTACTTTATTCTGCACTTCATCAAGCATACAAAATTCCTGGGCACTTTGGTCTATTGCATTCATCACTTCCTCTTGCATAAGAGATGCGCTCATAGAAGTATAAGTACCCGCGGCATTAATAAATGTGCGAATGCCCAGTTCTTTTACAAGATTTCTTTTGGCAACCCCGGCTGGAGATGCACGTAATGATTCATTAGGAAGAATGCTCCCCAAAAAAGTTCCGCCTAATGGTAGCAGGCTTAAACCTTTAATAATTTCTCTGCGCTTCATACTGATTTATTTTATGGATAATTGTTTAAAATTCTATTACTCCACTACCTTATTTAATTCATCGAACTATTTATCCCACCACACTTTTGTCAACAAATTATCTGCATTCAGTTCTGCAAAACCTTGCCTTTGCAGCGCCTCCAGGTAATTGGCCTGGTTGGTTAAATTTTCCGAGTTAGGCAGCGAAAAGCGCCTGAACATTTGACCGCCAGTTACATTCCCGGGATAATTTACCGGTGTGAGCAAAGGATAACCAGTACGTCGCCAGTTTGCATAAATTTCATAGTCATTTCCGAATAAAGTTATCCATTTTTGAACAGATATCTGTTCTAATTGTTGATCAAAAGTTCCACCAGATACATATGGGTTAAGTTGTAAGTAATTATTTATCTGGCCATCGGAAATAATGTTTGGATTTGGGGCAACTGCAGGATAAAAAGACCACTGCGTCATCCCATACCTTACTCCATTATTATATGCCTCCTCGGCAGTAGAACCGGTGTACCAGCCCCTGAGACCAGCCTCCGCCAAAAGCAGGTAAGCCTCCGAAGGCCCTAAAAGTATTATTGGTGCTGCCACATTCAATACCAACAACGAAGGTTCTGAATAGGTATCAAAGTCGGTAGGCTTTGTGTTTAAGCTTGCGCTCACCATACCTTTTTGGGCAGCGAACGATGTATCAGCCGTATAGGTAGTTGCACCAGGAGCAGTAGGAACCCATACAACAGAAATAACAGGAAGCCGTGGATCGTTTGTGTTTTTAAGATAATCTATAAAAGTTGCAGCATATTTACCTCCTTCAACGTTGTCGCCTCCCGGACTTATATAATTACCATTTCGCATAGACAGTGTCTGCGGATTCATGCCTCCTGGCGCATCAGCATATGAGATCTTTGCAACATCAGCATCTGAAGTCATAACCCCGCCAGAGATTGCTTTTTGAACCCAGGTTTGTGCAAGGGCAGCATCTACATTTGTGAGGCGCATACCTAAACGTAACATCAGCGTGTAGGCAAACTTTTTCCATTTGGTGATGTCTCCATTATATAGGAGGTCAGCTTTTCCAAAGGTTGGTTTTGAAGGATCTAAAGCAACAGCTGCTTCGTCAAGTTCTTTAAACATATCGAGGTATA
Organism: Chitinophagaceae bacterium; assembly: GCA_046593045.1. Classification (GTDB taxonomy): domain Bacteria; phylum Bacteroidota; class Bacteroidia; order Chitinophagales; family Chitinophagaceae; genus Ginsengibacter. The sequence goes on from JBKJRY010000221.1 coordinate 52,723, forward strand.
TGTCTTTCTGTGTATCATATCTTGGCGTTAAATTCTCCTGGCCGGCTAAGGCATCGGAGTACGGGATATCTCCTGCAACATCAGTTAGCTGGTTGAATTCATACACCTTAAGAATACGAACCAGGGATTTCTTATTTACATCTGCAGGATCTTGCACTGCTGCTTCCAATTGAATCAACCTGTTAAGCTTATCAGTGTAATAACCTGCAAAATCTGCAGTTGTTCCATTGAAACTGTAATATTTATCTCCTACGCCAGGGACTTCTTTATAAGTTGAAAAATATTGCATACCCTCGGCAATTACGGAATAATTGGAAGCTTGCATAGCCAGGATTGCCCCGGTAAAGAGATAATCAGGTAACGCTGTTTGAGTGGTGTTAGGATTAATATTTAGATCTGTAAGACTTTTTTTATTGCAGGATGTTAGAGTACAAAAAGCGGCAAAAATTAAAAAGTAGATCGTTTTTGAAAATTGAATTTTCATAATTTCTTTATTCATGAGTTAAAAATTTAAAATTTAATATTCAGATTTATTCCAATATCACGGGTTCTTGGTTCACCTGTACCGGATGTGCCGGTAGTGTTACTCACTGTTTGCCCGAATTCAGGATCTAAACCTGCTTCTTTAACCCTCTTGTCTCTATATAAAATGGCAAGGTTGCGAGCTACAATTGCAATAGATGCAGATTGTATTTTAACGAGCTTTAGTTTATTTACAGGAATATTATAACCTAATATAAGACTGCGAAGTTTTACAAAGTCTGTTTTGAAAACATTTACACTTCCGGCATAATTATTACCCCGGTTATTGTAATAAGTGTCCAAGAGAGTAACGTCCCATAGCTTGCTAAATGCATTCCCATTTTCATCAACTCCGGTTACTTGTAATCCACTTTCTCTTCCTGGCAATGTTTCCTTTGTTAAACCAAATCTTGAAGCATATTGCCATAGATTGCTATATCCAACTGATCCAAATTTTGCATCCACCAGTATATTCAGGTTAAATCGTTTATACCTGAAATCATTTGTAAGTCCCATTATGTACGGTGGATTGGCAACTCCCAAATTTTGTCGTACATTTTGTTCATAACCACTTGTGCTGTTATAAACCTGGATGCCTTTCGCGTCCATTAAAAATACGGGTGCCTGCAGCGTTGCATAAGGCAACCCTACCTGTGATATTATATTTACTCCCCCTGAAATACCTGAACCTATGGTAAGTGTGGTTAACCCCGGAGCAAGGCTCAATATCTGGTTCTTATTCCAGGCCATATTATAACTCACATTCCACCGGAAGTCTTTATTCCTGGCAGGTGTACCTGTCACCAATAGTTCTATTCCCCTGTTTCTCAGGGCACCTACGTTTTGATTGCCTGCAAGATAACCGGCAGCATTAGAAATATCGGGTTGAAGGATATTGTTTGTAGTCTTCCTGTCATAATAAGTAGCATCTATTCCCAAGCGATTTTGAAAAAATTGTATTTCAAAGCCACCCTCTGAAGTTGTAACTGTTAAAGGCCTTAGTCCCGGATTCGGCAACCTGTTTGATGCATTTAAAACCGGTAATCCATTAAATCCACCAGGAGTAAGATTATAAGTTTGATTTATAGCATATGGATCAACAGTTGCATTACCCACCTGGGCCCATGAACCCCTTATTTTAAGAAAACTTATACTCTGGGGAAGTTTCAATGCATCGGATAAAATCACACCTGCACCTACTGATGGATAAGAGATGGCATTGTTCCCAATATTTAAAGTTGAAAACCAATCTTTCCTTCCTGTTATTGATAAGTATATTATCCTTTTAAAATCAAGGTCTGCAGAGGCAAACAACGAATTCGTTCCGGAATGGCTTTCTGATTTATTTGGAACATCAAGAGTTCCAAGATTTGTATAACTGATAAAGTCAGGAATGATAAAGTCTCTGCCTGTAATGCTGCTCGAAATAGCGTTGCGTCTTTCTCGGTTGACCCCAACAAAGGCGTTAACACTAAAATCTTTTAAAAAACTTGTATTGTAATTTAGCGTTGCACGGGCATTAGTAACATCAAATTGATCTTCGTAAGAATTATAATAGCCCTTTGGCGTAAAAGCTGTTCCTATAGGCACAAAATTAGACCGGTCAGTAAACAGGAAGTCTTTGGAAATTATTCCTTTTACAAAAAGATTTTTTAAAAGGTTCACCTGGACGCTTCCTGAACCAATAAAACGATTTCTTATATCATCATTTCCTGTTTTATTTACCACAAACCATGGGTTGGGTGCCGCAGGTACAGGATTCCACTGAATTTCATCGCCATTATCATTGTAGCCCGGAGCAAGGGATCTTATATCTACTGTATTGCCCAGAAGGTAGGTGGCCCAACTTGGATTTAATTCAGCATAACCGACATTAGGCCTGTTATGTCCTTTCTCGTAATTGTATTGAGCATTACCTTCAATGGTAATAAAATCATTGTTTCCCAGGTGAGAAGTAACACTTAAGTTAGTAGTCTTTCTGTCGAATGTTGAATTCGGCGTTTGTGCCTGGGCATCCAAATCAGAAATCGACAGCCTGAAATTAAGCCCATTGTTTCCTCCGTAGAAAGCTACCGTATTAGTGAAGTTCCTGCTGGGGCGGTAAAAGTTATTTACATTGTCTTTTACTTTAACCGCGGAATAAGGGCGTTCTACCCCATCAAACTGTATTACCTGGGAACCATCCATTTTAGCACCATAAGATAAACGGCCGGCGCTAAGCGCAGCAGCTTGTGTAGCTGGTTTTACCCCATCATTGCCTGAACCATATTCGTATTGATAATTAGGATATGAAGAAGGAGTTCCATAAACAAGGTTTGAATTATAGTCAACGCCAATTCCCTTTTGCGTTCTTCCGGATTTTGTAGTGATCAATATTACGCCGTTAGCTGCCTGGCTTCCGTATAATGCGGCTGCGGCACCACTTTTAAGAACAGTAATCGACTCAATGTCATCCGGATTTATACTTGATATTCCATCTCCGGTATCATAGTTGAACCCGCCACTGCTTGCGGCTGCGCCTCCGTTACCGTTGTAGATAGGAGACCCATTTACAATATACAAAGGTTGATTATTAGCTGACCCGTTTATGGCACCAACTCCCCTGATAACTATACGGCTGGATCCGCCGGGACCGGAAGCAATTTGCGTTGCATCCACACCCGCAATTTTACCGGTAAGTGCACTTGCCACATTATTTTCACGTGCTTCAGTAAACTCAGAGCCCTTAACCTCGGAAGAGGAATATACAAGCGCTCTCCTGCTTTTTTTAATTCCCAAGGCAGTAACGACAACTTCGTTTAGCGCATTGTCCGCCCTTACCAGGCTTACGTCTATCGCAGCCTGACCACCCACTATAATTTCCTGGTTTACATAACCTGTATAAGAAAATATTAATGCCGTCCTGTTATCAGGTACTTCAATACTATAATAACCATTGGCATTGGTAGTAGCACCTTTATTTGTTCCTTTAATAACTATACTTGCGTTAAGCAAAGGGTTTCCGTTTTCATCCTTAACTGTTCCATGAACTTCAATGGGGGGAGGATCCGGAGCCATCGCCATCGAAATATTTTGAACCTGGGAATGGTTTATTTTCTCAGGCTGAATCACAATCGTGTTCATTACGATTGTATAAGTCAAATGCTGGCCTTTAAGACACTCCTGCAGGGCCTCATCAAGTGTTGCATTTTTAAGCGCCACGTTAACAGGATCGGTTTTTTGGACCAGTGCCTTATCGTAAAAAAACAAAAAGGTTGTCTGGCTTTCTATAGCTTTAAAAATATCAGCCAGGTGCATATTGTTTTTAACTATAGTAATCCTTTGTGCATTACTCTTTGCACTTACCTGGAAGGTAAAAAATAGCATTAGTACAATGGATAGTTTCATAATCTTACATGCTTTGGGCCTAAAAGATTTTTTAGAATTTCTGCTTTTGCATCTTACAGTTAAAATCATAGTTTTGAGTTTGGTTTAAAAATTTGTTTGAACGACAGTTTTTATTCTCTTAACCAGCGATGCTCTAACATTGCTGGTTTTTGCTTTAAAAAATTTTAATCAGCCGGGGAATAGTATTTGAAACAGCTTAATCTTATAGTTGACAACTTCAGTTTTATTTATTAAAAAATAGTTGGGGCTTCAAAAAATTGAATAATAAAACTTTACTGTACAATAATTTGATTGCCCACAACTGTAAACTTCACGTTATTTAATTCGAGTATCCGAAGCACATACGGCAAAGGGACATCCCTGCTAATTTTTCCTTCAAACTGGCGCATTGGTATTTTTCCTGCATACGCAATCTCCACATTATACCATCGCCCAATCTGCCGCATAATGGTAATAATGTCTGCTCCCTCAAATTGAAACAAACCATTCTTCCAGGCCATCACTTCATTCATATTTGGATTGGTTATTTTAAGCATACCCTCTTTATTGCTCATCCGGGCTTGCTGACCTGGCCTTAAAGTACCGGAGGAATTTCCTTTGGTAATTTTTACACTTCCTTCAAGTAAACTTGTTTTTATATTGTCTTCGTCCGGGTAGGCGTTTATATTAAAATGGGTTCCCAATACACTTACCTGCATATCGCCCACCTTTACCGTGAAAGGTAAAGCCTTATTTTTTGCTACTTCAAAATAAGCTTCACCTATAAGCTCAACGCTTCGCCGGCTCCCGGAAAAAACGGTAGGAAAATGCAATGAAGACGCGGCATTTAACCAAACCTTGCTTCCATCAGGTAATATAACCTGGTACTGGCCTCCCCGGGGGGTGGAAAGAGTATTATACGTTCCATGTCCTTCCTGTTCCGTCAAGGTTGGAACCTTATAGATCAACAGCCCGCCCTGCTTGCTTATTTTAACACCGCCCTTTTGTATAACTGTTCCGTTTTGAATGCTGTCTAGAATAATTGTTCTGCCATCTGACATCGTCAGCATTGCCCTGTTTCCTCCTGGCCTGATGTGGGCATCCTTTTTAGTTGATACTACTGCCTGTACCTTCTTAACTTCTTTCTTATTAAAAATCATGTATGCTAATGCCCCTCCTAAAAAAAGAATAATTACTGCTGCTGCACGCCTCCAGTATCTAAAACCAATATTTCTTTTTTTGATTTGTGCAACCTTGCCTTTTTCGCTACTCAAAATATTTTGTAAAATAGAAGCAGCTGCCTCATTTGTCATCTGCTTTTCCGGCCTGGTATTTTCTATAACGGCATCAATGAGTTTTTTTACGGCTTCCTTGTTTTCAGCTTTTGCCAGTGATGACATTAATTCCTGCGCCTGCTCAGGGGTGTAATTATTTTTTATATAGGAATTAAATAAGTATTCCAGGCTGGATCCAGGCATAAATTAGATTAATTAAAAAGTCAGCGACACATCCTTCATTATGTAAGAGTACCTTTCAAAGAGGAATGGGGGGTGGAATCAAAAAAAATTAATTACTTTTTAAAAACGGGAGAGAAGGATAGTAAATCCAATGATTATAAATAAGTACAATTTGCAAAAAGCTCTTATATTTTTCATCGCCTCTGCAAGATAAAACTTCACGGTTTCCGGTTGGATTCGGAGTTGCTCAGCTACTTCAGTGCGCTTTAATCCCTGGTCCTTTACAAGATAATAGACCAGCTTTTGCTGGCCAGGTAACCTGCTAATTGCCTGTTGTAATACCAGTTTGTATTCTTTTTCTATAATCAGATCAGTAGTTGGTGCCGGTATATCTTCATCTGTAAGTAAACTCGTCGTATAATTAGAAGCAATTCTCTTTAAAATTTTATAGACATGATTTCTTGTTACAACAAAAAGGTACGCACTGAAATTTTGAATCTCAATTAAATCAGCTCTCTTCTTCCAGATCTTCAGAAAAACATCCTGTACAATTTCTTCAGCAATCACATTCGATTTGGTGAGTTTGAAAGCAACACTATAAATTTTGTCTCTATAATGTTCAAAAATTTGGGCAAAGGCAATTTCATCTCCCATTGCTATTAATCCCAGTAGTTGATTTTCATTATGCAAGGTCAAGTCTGACAATAGATATTCGTTGAGGTGAGAATGAAGTTAAGAAAAAATTATTTTTCCCCAAAAAGAAAAGTTATCCTTACTATTTCAAAATATACTTATCCTATTATCCGCAAAAAGACCAATGTAGAACTTATTTTCCTGACTTTAGCCTCTCTTCTCTCCATATAGGAACATGATCATATGTACGATAAAACTCTGTTTTGAAAGCACCCCACGCGCCTTTTCAATAGATAGATTTAGCTCTCTTAATTTGGACGCCGGTATTTTAAGTTTTGATATTTGAAGGCATTTGAACATGTAAGATTTCCGCATAAACGATACTATAATTGGAATGAGCAGATCCCTAGTTAGGCAAAACCGTAATTTAAATGAGAAAAATTTACGAAATTGCTGTTAACATACTGATGAGAAAATATTTTATAATACTCATTTCCTCAATAATTCTGGGCTGCTCACAAAGCGCAATGAAGCATCAGGCTTCAATTGAAACTACGGATAGCTTAAAAGCTGAGCTCGATGAATTGAGAGAACAATATCGTCCAGGGCTTGGAGAGATTATGGGAGGCATACAAACACATCATGCCAAACTTTGGTTCGCTGCCATAAATGATAATTGGAAACTTGCTGCATACGAGATCGCCGAGATAAAAGAACGCATACAACAGGCTGAAGAAATTGAAACCAACAGGCCTGAAGTTAAAACCATTTCAATGATTTATCCTGCCATTGACAGTGTTGAAGGATCTATACAGCAAGAGAATCTTTCCTCTTTTAAAAACAATTTCCAGCTGCTTACCAACACCTGCAACAATTGCCATAGTACCAATCACTTTGAGTTTAACGTAATAACGATCCCTACAGCGCCACCTGTTACCAACCAGGATTTTAAAGCAAAGTAGCCATTTCTATCTCATTTCAATTAAGGAAGATCAACATCTTTTCCCAGTATAATCGCAAGCCGGTTTAATCTTGAAAATATTAAAGACACAAATTCCCTTGTACTTGAATCTCTTTAATTCTTTTCCTGGCGCATATACAGATTGATGCAGTCACAATTTTAAATCAAAAAAATAAATTTCACTTTTTTTATAAGGTATGATTCCGGTCTTTTAAAAAAAGGAGTATATTCTAAATTCCATACCGGGTAAAAAAAATTTAAAAATGAAATTGAAATTGAGAAAATTTACTGGGTTCTTTCTGCTCCTTTTTTGTATGACGATCGCTAATGCACAACAAAGTGATGTTGGTAACTGGCTAATATATTTTGGGAATCAAAAAATAAATAAAAAATTCAATTTCTGGAATGAAATTCAATACCGTAATTACAACTTTATAGGCGACCTGGAGCAATTACTAATCCGGACGGGATTGGGTTATAATTTATCTGATAATAACAATAATTTACTCCTTGGCTATGGCTTTGTACGCTCGGAAAATTATACAGACCAGGGAAGTAAAAACGCTACCAATGAACACCGCATTTACCAGCAATTCATAACAAAACAAAACCTTCTCAATTTCTACATCCAGCACCGGTATCGTGTAGAAGAAAGATTTTTACCCAATGATTTCAAATGGCGCTTCAGGTATTTTTTATCATTAAATAAACCCATCAATAAAAATGCGTTGATAAAAAATGCTTTTTACATTTCGGCTTATAACGAGATTTTTTTAGGCGCGGAAAAACCGGTGTTTGACCGTAACCACCTGTATGGCGGCATAGGTTTCTGTATCAATAACGAATTGCGGGTAGAAACAGGCTTTATGACACAAATGTTTGAAAGCAGAAAAAGATCGCAACTTCAATTTATATTTTTCAATAGTATCCCATTTACAAAAAAATAATAGTTTCATTAAAGCAGGCTCTGAAATTATTTCACACTAAGCTTCAGCCGCATCATACACCACCACCTTAGCCCATAGATGGCCATAGTTCTTTATAAAGTCCAGGTGGATGGGATGGTCCTGGTATGTTTTCTGTCCGGCCTCGTCATCAAAAAACATAAGCTCAGATACCTGCCAGCTTGTATCCACTACATCTCTTTTTTCAGTACTTGCGAGCACACCTACATGCAGTTTACGTATGGTCTCAATCTTTGCCAGCGTTTTTACACCCTGCACCAGTTGATCCCTGTCTTCGACAGATCCAGGATTTTTCAGCCAGAAAAATACGTGATGTACTAATTGTTTTTTTTCTTCCATAGTTTGCAAAGGTAATGCAATAGCAGATGTACCTGCTGTAAGTGCTATGGCTGTTGCCAAAAATTTTCTCCTTTTAATTGACTTCATAATTGTGTATTGAAAGATTAAAATACGATAACAACGAGTTCGATTCTTTTAAGTGATCCCGGCCATGTACTTCCCCTGTTACAATTTTAATTCTATTTTATTTGCTGTTTTTACGGCCTGGTAAATAGCGTCAATAATTTTTAAATCCTTTACAGCTTCTTCGCCGTCAACAGGCACTAGCGGAGTGTCGCCATCGAGAATAATTCCGGCCATCTTATCCATTTGTACCGTTTGGTGTGTAACCACAGGCTGATCGATTTCACCTTTATTTGTGCGGCCCCTTATCGGCCCATAACCAGTAGCAGGATATAATTCGGCCCATCCTTTTTCTCCATTTAAAAAAAACTTGTCCAGGTTATTCATGCTATAAGTAGACAGGCAGGAAGCCACCGCCCCACCGGGGAAGCCAAGTTGAAACTGGATCGTTTCATCTACGCCTTCTTTAAATTTCACGGGGTCATTTTTTGTTTCTTCGGCGGTGACCCATATAGGATCTTCGCCTATCATATACCGTGAGCCATTGATGGAATAAATTCCAATATCCATTAAAGAGCCGCCGCCGGCCAGTTCTTTATTCAGGCGCCATTGATCAGGATCACCTATTGTAAAACCACTTAGTCCCTGGAAAAATAGCGGTTTGCCAAACTCGCCCTCATTTCTCATCCTGATAATTTCCACTGTATGCGGCTCAAAATGCATCCTGTAACCCACGAGTAGTTTCACATTTGCATTCTTACAGGCGTCAATCATTTCCTGCCCTTCTTTGGCGTTCAATGCCATTGGTTTTTCACAAACTACATGCTTGCCCGCTTTGGCCACCCGCATCACCTCATCATGATGCAGCGCATTGGGTGTTATAACATACACCGCATCTATGTCAGGATTATTTTTAATGTTATCAAAATTTTCATAGTTGTAGCAATTCTTTTCCGGGATATTGTATTTACCCTGCCACGTTTTAATTTTAGATGGTGTACCGCTTATTACACCAACCAGCTTAGCTCTCGTACAGGATTGCATGGCCTCCGCCACCCGCGTTCCGTAACCGCCCAACCCCATGATTGCTACCCTCAGTACAGGCCCGCCAGGGGAACTGCCCGGAGCAGCGTTACAACTGGCAGCACTGTAAAGATTTAAAACAGGCATAGCTAAAAAAGGAAATGTAAGTTTTTGTAAAAAATCACGACGTGTATTCATAACTGAATGTTTTTTATGTAATTGTAAAGAATGGCGGTGAATTTAAAACGCAACGAAAAACCCGGTTAAGAGTTTATGCAATATCATTTATTTTTCAGAGCATTACAAATAAAATGACGCAAGGCTTTTCATTGTAAACTCAATAGATTGTTAGCTGATAGTTTTTAAAAGAAAAGCTTTTTTATTTTTTAAAGCATGGCAAAATGCATTTAAATTGTAAAGGAATTGATTCTGCTTTCGAATCATCGGAAATATCCATAGGTAAATGCATATGAAGATGCTTATTTACAATCAAAAATTATTTTATGGAAGAAACTAAAAAAATTACTGATAAAAAAATAATAAGCCGTGGTGAATTTATTAAAAACACTGCGCTTACGGCTGCATCATTTTATATAGTGCCCCGCCATGTATTGGGAGGAAAAGGATTCGTAGCACCCAGTGATAAATTATACATTGCAGCTGTAGGGTGCGGCGGTGAAGGAGGAAGTGATATAGCCCATTACGCAAGTGCTCCGAAAAAAAATGCGGTTGTAGCTTTTCTTTGTGACGTGGACGATCGCATGGCGGCACCGCGCAGAAAAGAATTTCCAAAAGCAGGATTCTATCATGACTGGCGCGAAATGTTTGATAAGGAAAGTAAAAACTTTGATGCGGTATCTGTTGCTATTCCCGACCACAACCATGCTATTGTTGGTCTGAGTGCAATGCAATTGAAGAAGCATTTATACCTTCAAAAACCTTTGACCCATGATATTTATGAAGCACGCATTCTGACGCAGGCCGCGGAAAAATATAAAGTTGTTACACAAATGGGTGACCAGGGTGCTTCGTGCGATGGCATGAGAACCATGAGAGAATGGTTTGAAGCCGGCCTAATCGGTGATATAACGGAAGTATATAACTGGACTAACCGTCCCGTGTGGCCGCAGGGAATACCATGGCCTGCGCAGCACCCTCCAGTCCCGAAAGAACTTAACTGGGATCTGTGGCTGGGCACGGCTGAAAAAACGGATTACATAGATAACCTTGTGCCCTTTAACTGGCGGGGCTGGTGGCGGTTTGGCACAGGAGCGTTAGGTGATATGGCCTGCCACATTATAGGGCCTGCATTTAAGTTGCTCAATCTTGGTTACCCGACGGAGATCACCGGCAGCGCCACAACCGTTTTCTCCGGTATTTTTAAAGAAGGAGATTTCCCTGAAAGCATACCGCCCTCAAGCAAGCTTCGCTATAAATTTATTTTGAAAGACGGAAGGGAATTAAAATTATACTGGATGGATGGAGGCATAGTGCCAGAGAGGCCTGATGAACTTGACCCGGATGTAAATATGAATGAAGCGCTCGCCGACGTAGCGGAAGAAAACGACTTTGAAGGAGGCTCACTTTTCGTGGGCACTAAAGGAAAAGTTTCCTGTGGATGGGGCGGCAGTCATCCCCGGTTGCTACCGCTTGCCCTGAATAAAGAAGTAAATGTTCCTCAAAAATATCCACGCATAGAAGGTGGCATGGATGGCCATTGGTGGCAATGGATTGATGCAAGTATAGCCGGCTACGGTAATGCAGAAGTTGATTCACCATTTGTGGGTTATGCAGGCCCTCTAACGGAAACTGTGCTGATGGGAAATTTATTATTACGCAGTTTTAATCTGCATCAGAAGGGGAAAAAGAATGACCCGGTTTACGGAGTAAGAGAAGAAATAACCACTCCCGGCCGGTATATTACTTATAAGTGGGACGGAGAAAATATGAGGATCACTAATTTTGAAGCAGCAAATCAATTTGTAAAAAGAGAATATAGAAAGGGTTGGGGTGAAATGAAATTGTAACCAGGGTTACAACAAATCATTGAAAAAAATCTATCCCTTTCAATTGTAATGATGGGTAATACGAATTGCTTTAAATATATTTAGCAATTCAAACGTTTTATGATGAAATGAACGGGTTATAAAGCCAGGTTATATCAGCCCCATCCTGCAGACAAACTTTCATTCAGTTCCTGTACTATATTTAATTAAAATAAATGAAACGCAACTATTACGTAGTCACCCTGATCATGCTGATCTTCTTTGTAATTTCGTTTATTACAAATATTATCGGGCCGCTGATCCCCGATATCATTAAAGGATTTAAGCTCAGCCTTACATTGGTGGCGCTTCTCCCCTTTGCTTTTTTTATTGCTTATGGTGTTATGTCTATACCCTCCGGGATACTCGTAGAAAAATACAAAGAGAAAAAGGTCCTGGTTGTGGCGTTCACCGTGGCATTTTTAGGCTCACTTTTACTGGCATTATTTCCCAATTACTTATCGGTAGTATTATCCCTCTTTCTTATAGGTTGCGGCATGGCTATGCTGCAGGTGGTTGCCTATCCACTTTTACGAACTTCCGGCGGGGAAGAACATTATGCATTTAATGCGGTGCTGGCCCAATTGATCTTTGGCCTTGCATCTTTTCTCAGCCCGCTTGTATATTCTTATCTTGTTTTGAATCTTAATGAGCCAAGTGATACCAGTAAAGGATTCTTTAATGCTCTAAGGCCGCTTGTTCCTGCCGAGCTGCCATGGATCTCCCTCTATTGGCTGTTTACTATTATCTGCCTGCTCATGATCGTTATTATTCTTTTTTCCAAATTTCCAAAAGTAGAGTTGAGCCAGGAAGAGAAGCCCGGTGCACTGAAAACACATACCATGTTATTGAAAAAGCCTGTGGTTATTTTATTCTTCATTGCTATATTTTGCTATGTTGGCACTGAACAGGGAATCGCTAACTGGATATCACAATACTTATCCGGTTATCATGGATATGATCCGCAAACAACCGGTGCCCATGCAGTTGCTTATTATTGGGGCCTGATGACTGCAGGAGGCGTTGTAGGTTTGTTACTATTAAAAATAATGGACAGCCGCAAAGTTCTGATCATTTTTACTTCGCTTGCATTAATATGCCTTACCCTTGCACTGTTTGGTTCTGCACAAATCTCTTTGTTTGCATTTCCTATGATGGGCTTTTTTGCCTCGGTAATGTACCCCGTCATATTTTCTCTTGCATTAAATTCTATAAAAGAACATCATGGATCCTTTGCCGGAATATTAATTACCGGCATTATTGGCGGAGCTGTAATCCCCTTAATTATTGGCTGGCTGGGAGACCTTCTCGGGCTTCGCTATGGAATGCTTTTCTTATATGTTACTTTAGGATATATACTTAGTGTTGGATTTTGGGCAAAGCCGTTAATTACCAACAAAACCATTCAACTTTCACAGGGCAATAAAAAGGTGGATGAGGAACGATAATTTCTCTTCATCATCGTTGGCGTAATTTCATGATGCCCCAATAATTTGGGCAATTAGAAAAAATTGTATAGCGGTAACCAATTGAGTACGGCATAAAATCTCCCGGGGAACTTTATGGAACACCCGTCACGGATGGCCGCTGCCTCTTTTGATTCCATATCATATTTATGGTCAAAAAAAAATCCTCTCAGTTTGAGAGGATCAACATTATATTAAACAATATTTTATTACCACTTATCCACTTCTTCATCCTTATGAGACGAAGGAGGAGTCCCGGACGGTTCCGAACTATCTTCTGTGTCTTCAGGAGTTATCTCTATTTCAGGAGTAGCTGCTGCAGCTATACCGGTTGGTGCTTCATCCGCAGGTGCTTCATCCGCAGGTGTTTCACTAATGGGTAGTTCCTCCACTTTATTTTCCGGTATACTTTCAGTTTCCGGTTTATTCGGCTGGTAAGAAGTATTACCGCCGCCTTCATAATTATCCGTTTGATCATGATTGAAAGTATCAAAATCAAAATCAGGCATCAGGTCAGTTTTTACATAATCAATAGCTTCAGTCATGCCTTTCAGAAACTTATTAAAATCTTCTTTGTATAAAAATATTTTATGCCGGTCGTAGCCATCTTCATTGAATTTTTTGCGGCTCTCTGTAATGGTTAAGTAATAATCATTACCACGTGTTTCTCTTACATCAAAGAAATATGTTCTACGCTTGCCTGCCCTTATACGCTGGCTGTAAACACTTTCCATCTTTTTGTCATTATTTTCGTACGCCACTTTTGTAAATTTTTTAATTAGTTAACTGATTCTCAATTGAAGCAAAGATAAAATTGTTTTTCAATTAGCAAAATAATTGAACCGCTGCCTACCTGCACTGTTCTGCATGTTCCAATTTTCCCCGGCAATATTTATTGAATTATTTCAGCTTCGTACTTCTTATCATGTTTTTGCTGGTTAATATACATTTCAGCGTAAAGCCCATTTAGTTCGAGCAACTCATTATGCTTTCCTGATTCAACGATAGCGCCATCTTTTAGTACTATAATTTTATCAAAATTGAAAAGTGAAAATATCCTATGCGTAATTATTACTGCTGTTTTTGCATGTAAAAAATTATTGAGATTGGATATAATCTCGTTTTCTGTTTTCGCATCTACAGCGCTCAGGCAATCATCAAACACAACTATATTATGATCTTTAAGCAACGCCCGGGCAATGGATATCCGTTGCTTTTGTCCCCCGCTCAGGGTTACACCCCGCTCCCCTATCATAGTTTGATACTTCAGTGGAAACTGCCCGATCTCTTTTGCGACAGCGGCATTTTTTGCGGCTTCTATAATAGTTGATTCAGGAGCCTTTTCCACAGCAAACCCTATATTATTTTCTACCGTATCGCTAAATAAAAATACATCCTGCTGCACGTAACTAATTTGAGAACGCAAAACATCAAGCCCGATATTTTTAATATCTACATCGTCATAAAGTATAGTACCTTTTTGAGGATCATACATTCTCAACATCAACTGGGCGACAGTGGATTTGCCTGAACCTGTTTTACCAATGATGGCGATCTTCTCTCCCTTTTTTATAGTAAGATTAAAATTCTTTATGGCATGTATGCCTGTGTGCGGATAAACGAAATCCACATCCCTGAATGTGATGCTACCATTTAATGTATTTTTTGTTGTACCAGGCGCACTTTGCACAGTTGGCGTGGTATGTAAAAATTCGTTTATTCGTCGCTGTGATGTACTGGCTCTTTGTATCATGCTTGCCGTCCATCCTATGGCCATCACCGGAAACATGAGCATAAGAATATACATGACGAACTCTCCTATTACTCCTATATTAATGCTGCCGTTAATTACATACAGCCCGCCAATAAATATGGTCAGCAATGTACTGATCCCTATCATCAGGCCCATTGATGGGAAATAAATAGCCTCAGTTTTTGCGAGCGAGATTGCATTGCTCCTATATTCTTCAGAATTGTTTTCGAAAAAACCGAGCATGGCCTTCTCCTGTACAAAAGATTTTATAACCCTTATTCCTGAATATGATTCCTGAGCATTTGTTGTAAGGTCGCTTAGCAGGGATTGAATTTTGTCACTCTTGCGGTTAATGATATTGTTTACATAATAGATGGTAATAGCCAGGATAGGCAAGGGCGACAGCACATAAATCGTGAGCTCAATATTTTCATTAAACATGTAATACACCGAAAATCCTATGGTCGCTGCAAGGTTGATAAGGTACATGATGGCGGGGCCGGTGTACATACGCACACGGCTCACATCTTCCGATATCCGGCTCATCAGGTCGCCTGTATTATGTGTTTTGTAAAAATTAGTATCAAGCCGCTGGTAATGTGCGAAAATTTCATTTTTCTGTTCATATTCTATATGCCTGCTCATGACAATAATAGTCTGCCGCATAAGAAACATAAAGAAGCCGCTTATAAGTGCCAATACCAGAAGAATAATTCCTGAATACAATATCTTCTTTTTAAAAGATGCATGTTTGCTATCAAGCTTCTTAATAAAAAGATCTTTTACTATAGGATCATAATTGGTTCGTATTTCGCGGTCAGCGGAAGTGGGTTCTTTCTTAATGCTTGTCTCAACAGTATTCAACACATATTTTGTAATCTGCGGAGTAAGTATTCTAAAATAATTAGAAAGCACAATAAATACCATTCCCATAAGGAACAGCCATTTATACTTCCAGAAATATTTGTTAAGAGAAGAAAGGTGTTTCATTAATATCCAACAAAATTAAACATTTTAAATAAGCTCATATACTGTGGTGCATTTCCAATTGTCGCCGGTTGGTGGGACACCAACCGGGGCTGGCGGCCGGAGCTCTGCCATTTCATATTTTAAAACCTTTTCTTAAAATAACTAGCCCGGGACTTTACTTTTTTTTTGAAAATGGAATGAACATTGAGATATGACCTCAATCTCTGCCACAGGCGTGTACAGGCGCTAAAACAGGTTATAAATCCTATCTCCCAGGTATTTTTTAATGATATTCCTGTTGCCGCTTTCTCTCAATAATTCGATATGGCCAATGTGGTGAATATCGGAACCTACAAAATCTACAAGATTATTTTTAAACAGGTAGTCTGCAGCCCGTGCTACCGCCTTGCCGTAATGGCCTGTAAGCGAAAGCAAGTTTACCTGCAGTGAAAAACCTAGATCTTTCAAGCGGTAGTAAGCCTGGTAATTACCGTGGTAATAGTGATATCTTTCAGGATGTGCCATCAGGGGCTGGTAATCATTAATGTTGATTTCAAATGCTATTTGTTCAAGATTATTTGGTAACATAGCATAAGACAACTCTGTAAGAATATAATTTTTTTTAAGTGTAAGTAAGGGCTGCTTCGTCCTGATCAATTCCATAAAATGGTCGTCAAGCATATATTCCGCTGCAGCGCTTATATTGGTATGCAAGCCGTTTTCCGCACAGGCCTTTTTTAAAATTGCAAGTGCTGCGTTGATACGTTCGGGAGTATTGCGGTAAATGTCTGCTATAATATGAGGAGTGCAAATAAGCCGGTTGATACCCGCTTCCGATAAGGCCCTTACAAGCTCCAAGGAAGTCCCGATATCCGGAGAACCGTCATCCAGCCCTGGCAAAATATGTGAATGAATATCCTGCCCAATGTTGGAGAAACGATAGACAGATTCAGCCTTCTTTTTCCATGAAAATATACTCAACCGGGTATTGTTGTTTTATGATTCGCCGTATGGAAAAACGAAACTGATGTGATAACTTTAGCTTCCTCTTTGTTTTTGTCGAGCAACTTTTTGTTCAGGTTCTTTGAGTACTGCGGTATTTTAGAGAGAGGTTTTAATATAGATACAATAAATGCAAAAGGTATACGATTTTTCTTCATTGCCAGGTAGTCCCTGCGATTAGCCCGCAGCCTGCGGTATAGGTTCCCGTTACTTATTCCCCCGTTCCTCATTTTTACGATCATTTTAGGAAGATAGCAGGCGCTGATTTTAAGAAAGTATAAATAGCGGGCCATGAATTCGTAATCTGCTGCTGTAAAATAATGCGTTTCGTATCCGCCGAATTCCTCCACGAGGCTTCTTCTTATATAAAATGTAGGATGAGCAGGCATCCACCCTGTCTTAAACCTGTCACGGTTGTAGGACAACCCTTTCCAGTAACGGCAAACCTTGGTAGTAATTGAAGGATCTACATATACCAGGTCACCATAGACTGAGTCAGTGCCTGTTCTTCTAAAACAAGCCACTATTTCAGAAATAACATTTGCCGAGGCAAACATATCGTCACTGTTTAGCACGCCAATAATGTCGCCGCTTGCAAGGGCCATCCCTTTATTAATAGCATCGTACATCCCCTTGTCAGGCTCAGATATCCAGGAAGAGATGTAGGCTTCATGTCTTTTAATGATCCTGACAGTATTATCTTTTGAATTACCATCAATGATAATATGCTCGATATCCGCATAGTCCTGCCTTCTTACCGAATCTATGCAGTCAGCCAGGTACTTTTCAGAATTAAATGTTACTGTGATAATTGATACTCTCATTGGGCAGATTAAGCTATAAAAAAAAACATATTTTTTTTCTAATCAAAGTAGTTTTACAAAACTTAATATTGGAGATTTTACTAAGATAATTGATCATTCAAACCACGTGTAATTAATTTTCGTTGCTTGATTTTTAAGGCGGGGTTCCCCTGGTAAATACCCATAGAATCAAGATTGGAGGTAGCTATTGAGCCTACTAAAAGTACGGAGTGAGCTTTACAAATTACGCCTCCACAGACAGTTGCCTTTGCTCCTATCCAAACTCCATCCTCCAAGATAATATTTTTTATGAATAAATCAAATTTTGGCGCTGTATAATCATGATTCCCCGAAATCAACATGCATCCCTGCGAAAGGCATACGTTATTGCCTATTGTTACCTTTCCAAGATTATCTATCCAAACACCCTCCCCTAACCAAACATTATCTCCTGTTTCTAAAAACCACGGGTATTTTATATTTACGCGCGGCTTTATAAAAACCTTTTTTCCTATTTTGGCGCCAAATGCCCTTAGCAAAAATACTTTTAGCTTGTAGTATGGAAATAATGATGAATTAAAAACTATGGTATTGACCCAATACCACAACACTCTTTTCCATGTAGTCCCGGGCCTGTACCAGGAATTATCATAGGAGGAAAGATCCACACTACTAAAAATTTGTTCACCTTCTTTCAAACGCAGGTTTGTCTTTTTTATCTTCCCTGAATGAACGGTCGTACAGCCATATCATTAAAAATATCAGCAGGTACGCTGCAATATTAAACCAGGTATGATGATCAATACCCAATGGCATAGGCCATCCCCTGTTAATGGCAGTAAGAAATAAAGTGATGCGAATTACATTTACCAACCACAGCGCCACTACTCCCGAAATGATCCACAATATCTTTTTTAAAATTTGACCGTTATTGGCGGTTACGAAAGCTATCCAAAAACTGTAAACTCCATATCCAACGCAATCCATTGCGATGATAACGCCCCTGCCTCCATTGATCCGGATTAAAAACCCCGGCTCTGTATGTGTTTCAATGCTGAATATTGACAGCAGAAGCCCGGTTGCGCTCATTAGTGAAAGTTTTATCCATTTCACATAATCCAGGTATTTTGAAACAAAAGGACTGTAATATCCCACAGGCGCCGAGAGGCCGATAATCGCCAGTGTTCCAAAATAACAGATGCAAAATATCGCAATAAATTTTAACAGGTAAATCCATATCTTCTTATTTCGCATGATTGCTGTTCCTTTTATGATTCTTTATTGCCTGTCGTTGAACACATATCATTGTATAAAGGACTTCCGAAAAGCACATGTATTATCAAAGCTTATGATATGGACCTTATGTTGTCGCCTGCAATTTCTGATAAAGACCAGTTATTTGAAACATCCTATCATACTGTTTACGTATGTCGTCAATGTTAATTTTTTCACTTGCATAATTATGAGCTGAAAGGCTCCACAAAGAAAGTTCCTCCATATCCATTGCTGCAAAAAACCCAATAGCATCCGCAAGCTCCGTAACACCCCCGAGCGATACATTCATTCCTGCCTTTGATGCCGGTAAATGCTGCCACGGTGTGTTATGGCTGGTAATCACAGGGCGGCCAGCAGACAAGGCCTCGTAAAAGGCGTGTCCAAAGTTTTCACTTTTACTGGGCAAAATAAAAACATGGGAAGCTTCAATTGCGTCAATAACTTCGCCGGGTTGCAATTCCCCATGCCATGTAGCTGATATATTTTTAGGTAATGCCTTCATTTGCTCTTTACACAGCATCCAGTAATCGTGATCTTTCACCGGTCCGTAGATATCATATTGTATATTGTATTCCAGCTTTGAAAGGGCCTCTAATACCAACAATATATTTTTCATCGGGCTTATAAGAGCGATGCTTAATAATTTCAAATGGCCCCTTGTTTTTTCAGCTACCGGCAAGGCGGCTATTTTATTAGGATAATTTCCCGCTGTATGAATAGTAATAGCCTTACCAAAAAAGTTACTTATATACTTATGTTCTTCTTCATCGGTGGCATGAAAATGAACCTTATGATGGTATTCAAACAATCTAAATAGCCGCAGGTAAATTTTCTTCTTCCATTTTTTTTGCGACAATGCGCCCGGGTGCAGCATACCTCTTGTTGATAGAATTTTCAAGGGTGCATTACAATACAGTAATGGCACTATATTGTAATGCCAGGAATAGATGCCAACGATATACAATAAATCAGGCTTGATAAATTCCACCTGTTTCACAAGACTATCACTTGCCTTACCGGGCGCTGCATACCAAATTTTTGTATGTTCATTAAAATCAACCCACTCTCCTGTGATAATATTTTCCAGCGCTGCACCATTTAGGTCAGTATCGCCGCAAAAAATATAATATGCTACATTTTCATCAAATTCCTTTACAAGGTTGGCGATGGACTGTATCGGGCCGCCGGCACGGAATGCGGGAAGAAACCAGGGTATGGTGATGAAGATTTTAGTCAAATAAATTTTAGTTTTTATTTCGAATTATATGCAACTGGAATAATTAGTTAGAAAGTATAAACATATATTTATTCATGAAAGAGCTGGGTCATGATCAGGCTTCTTTTTAAGAATACGACTAAGATCTTGCTTCCAGAACATAAGCATTATATAAATAAGCATACATGATTTTACAAGGTGTCCCAGAGACGTTTGTAATTCACAATCCGGGCGGATAGGATAATAAAATACCAATGGGGTAAACAATAATAAGAATGGATAGTATTTACTATATCGGTAAAATCCCTTGAGAACTTCACTGAAGGCAAGACCAAAGAAAAACATAAAAATAGATCCTCCTAATATTCCGAAATTTATATAGGCGTCTCCCATAGCACCCAGGCCCATTGAAGTGCCTTCTCTAATTTGGATGCCTGAATACTTCATAAAAATAGCCCTATCTCCTGCACGCAACTTATTAGGAGCCAATATTCGCGGTAAAAATGCAGCTTCCAAAATTTGCATCAGTTCTTTTCCATATTCAAAGGGCACTTTATCCGGGACCGTATTCATAATATTAGTAA
>JBKJRY010000284.1:0-8561 GCA_046593045.1 Chitinophagaceae bacterium
CTTGCCTTTCTGATGGCTGAAAATGAATCATGCAGTGGTGAGGTGACAGTACTTGAGATAGGGCTTTCAAGAGATTATTATCAAAAAGAAAATTCAGAACTAACATTAATAGATGATGGTATTGTGAAAAACATATACATACCCAGAAAACAGTTTGCAAACAAAGGTAACTACGGTTATGCATGCCTGATAGCGGGTAGCTACGGAATGATGGGTGCTGCTGTATTAAGCGCCAAATCATGCCTTAGAAGTGGCGTGGGCAAGCTTACCTGTTACATTTGTAAGCAAGGGTACACAATTATGCAAACATCTGTTCCTGAAGCAATGTGCAAAATGTTTGGAACCAAATTCGTAAAAGATATAAAGGACTTGCAGAAATTCAGTGTAATAGGCATAGGGCCTGGCATTGGTAAGCATAGTTCACACAAACAATTATTGGAAACTGTTTTTACTGAATTCAAGAAACCAATTGTAATCGACGCCGATGGCTTAAATATATTAAGTAAATATCCTTCATTATATAAATTAATTCCTGTAAACAGTATTATAACTCCTCATCCAAAAGAGTTTGAAAGGCTATTTGGGAATACAGAAAATGACTTTGAGAGAATGAAGCTTGCCCTCAAAAAAGCTAAAGAACTAAACATATTTATTGTTTTAAAGGGGCACCATACATTTATCGCATCGCCTGATGGGAAAGGTTATTTTAATTCAACAGGAAATTCAGGAATGGCAACGGCTGGCTCAGGTGATGTACTTACCGGAGTTGTCACAGCACTGCTTGCACAAAAATATTCATCTTTAAATAGTTGCCTTCTTGGAGTTTATCTCCACGGACTCGCCGGTGATTTTGCAGCAAAAAAATTTTCCGGGGAAGCAATGATCGCACGAGACATTATTGAAAATTTAGGACAAGCATTTATGCAAATTGAAATTCTTTTAAACTAATTAAAAGGCAAATATGATACGTATAGAATTTATTTGTTTGTCGTATAAAAATTTTAATTTTGTCTTAAACTGGAATTGATGGACAATAAAATAACCTTAAGCTTTGATGAAAATGGAATTAATCGAGGAAAGAAATATGCGGAAAAAAATAACATCAGCCTTTCGAGATTGATAGAATTTCTTTTAAAAAAAGTAACATCTGATAACTATAGTTCCTTAGAAGATTTTCCCATTTCAGATTGGGTGCACCAGGTTGCAGAGGGTGATGCTGTTTCCAAACAAAAGCAAAAAGATCAAGGAAAGCGGCCAAAGATGAATTTTTTAAATCCAGGAAATGAAAATCTTTCTTGATGCTAATATCCTGGTTTCCGTATTAAATAAGGAATATCCATTGTTTACTCATACTTCAAGAATAGTAAGTTTAGCTACCGATCCGCATTTACAGTTTTCACTTCTCCAGTTTGTCTCGCTATTGCTTTTTATTTCGCTGAAAAAAAATACAACAGTGCATCTGCAAAACAAAGAATTGGAATTTTATGCCAGCACGTGAAAATTGCAGTTGCTGATAAAAATACGGTTTTGCAGTCTCTGCAGAACTCTGCAGTAAATGATTTTGAAGATGGGCTTGAATATTATTCAGCGGTTCAAAGCAAGTGCGATTGTATTATCACCGAAGACGTTAATGATTTTTACTTTTCAAAGATTGAGGTATTAGATAGTCAAACTTTTCTCGAAAAATACTTAGCTGGCTCTAAATAGCTATTTTCGGAGTTCATGCGTTTCTACACACCATTTCCTTTTTTGCTAAAACTTCCTGGAGTATTCTTGTGTACGCCCATAAGGATGAACAACACGCGGGATTACCATTCTTCCATACATTTTCGGTTGTATGCAATTGTGCTGCATAAATGATCTTATTTAAAACAAGACATTTTAAGCCCGGACTATTAACTTACTGCATTTTACCCTATTTTTGCCACCCGAAAAATTAATTAAATAACTAATATGGAGAATTTGATTTACGTAATTCCGGCTATGGGTATTGTTGGCTTGCTTTACACGTTTGTGAAATTTGGATGGGTAAATAAGCAGGATGCCGGAAACGAAAGAATGAAAGAAATAAGCACCTACATCGCAGACGGCGCTATGGCATTTTTAAAAGCAGAATATAAGATTCTTTCTTATTTCGTTGTGATTGCTGCTTTACTGCTGGGTATCATGGGCTTCACCAGCGCTAACAGCCACTGGAGCATTGCTCTTGCTTTTATCACAGGTGCTATACTCAGTGCGCTGGCAGGTTTCATTGGAATGAAGGTTGCTACAAAAGCTAATGTACGTACAGCGCAGGCCGCACGTACCAGTCTTGCGCAGGCCCTTAAGGTTTCTTTTACAGGCGGAAGTGTTATGGGATTGGGGGTTGCGGGCCTTGCTGTTCTTGGGCTGGGTGGATTGTTCATTATTTTAAAATTAATTTTCGCGCCAAATTCACCTGTTGACAGTGTGGAAATGGAGCGTACTATAGAAATACTCACCGGCTTCAGCCTTGGTGCCGAAAGTATAGCATTATTCGCACGTGTGGGTGGAGGTATTTATACAAAAGCAGCAGACGTAGGTGCGGATCTTGTGGGCAAAGTAGAAGCTGGTATTCCCGAGGATGATCCTCGTAATCCCGCTACTATTGCAGATAATGTGGGAGATAATGTAGGTGATGTTGCGGGCATGGGTGCTGATCTTTTCGGATCGTATGTTGCGACTGTTTTAGCAACTATGGTATTGGGCAGGGAAACTTTTTCATCTGATAGATTTGGTGGCATGGCCCCTATCCTGTTGCCAATGCTTATAGCTTCAATGGGTATCCTGTTTTCTATCATAGGAACATTTTTCGTGAAAATATCAGATAAATCAGGCTTGCATACGGCTGTTGTGCAAAAGGCACTGAACCTTGGAAACTGGGGCTCGATTGTTTTAACGGCTATTGCCTCATACTTTTTAGTAATCTGGCTGTTACCTGATACGGATATGGTCTTAAGAAATTATCACTTTACAAAATATGGCGTATTTGGAGCAATAATCGTTGGCCTTATAGTAGGTACGCTTATGAGTATTATTACAGAGTTTTATACGGCCATGGGTAAAAGGCCAGTTGCAAGTATCGTACGTCAATCTTCCACCGGGCATGCAACAAATATTATTGGTGGACTGGCGGTTGGAATGGAAAGTACATTACTCCCAATATTGGTTCTCGCTTCAGGTATTTATATGAGTTACTGGTGCGCTGGCTTATATGGTGTTGCGATTGCCGCTGCAGGTATGATGGCTACTACAGCTATGCAACTTGCTATTGATGCCTTTGGCCCTATTGCAGATAATGCAGGTGGTATCGCTGAAATGTGTGAGCTTCCAAAAGAAGTTCGTGAAAAAACTGACATACTGGATGCAGTGGGAAATACGACCGCTGCGACAGGAAAGGGTTTTGCAATCGCTTCGGCAGCACTTACGGCTTTGGCATTGTTTGCGGCTTTCGTGGGCATTGCAAAAATCGACGGTATTGATATCTATCGTGCTGATGTATTAGCCGGTTTATTCGTTGGCGCCATGATACCTTTTATATTTTCTGCATTAGCGATTCGCGCAGTTGGCGAAGCGGCTATGGCAATGGTGGAAGAGGTACGCAGGCAGTTCCGCACGATACCAGGGATAATGGAGGGAACTGGTAAGCCGGAATATGAAAAATGTGTTGCCATATCAACTGACGCGTCCATTAAAAAGATGATGATGCCCGGCGCTATCGCACTAATATCTCCACTAATTATAGGTTTCATTTTTGGTCCCGAAGTGCTAGGTGGTTTTTTAGCAGGCGCCACGGTAAGCGGTGTATTGATGGGTATGTTTCAGAACAACGCCGGTGGTGCATGGGACAATGCAAAAAAGTCTTTCGAAAAAGGAGCTGTTATTAATAATGAAACTTATTACAAAGGTTCAGAACCCCATAAAGCATCTGTTACCGGAGATACCGTGGGCGATCCATTTAAGGACACTTCCGGGCCAAGCATGAATATTTTGATCAAGCTGATGAGTATTATATCTCTTGTAATAGCTCCAACTCTTGCTAGAATCCACCATGATCAAATTGAGCAAAACAGGAATTTGAAAATGGAAACTCTCATGTTGCTTCAAAATGAAACAACGCATTCAGGGAAAAAACCGGCAAATGTCTGGACACTTCAGACACGTAATCCCGCTAATCTTAACCTTGTTGAAAAAGACATAAAAAAGTTTGTTGATTTATTGGAAGCAGATAACGTAATTACGAATTCCACTTATTCTGCAGAGGTTGCTGATGGCTGGCTCTATATCGATGGGGTAAAGGTTTCAACGGAAACTAACAACAGGTATAAAAATTATTATGAAAAAACAGGTGATTTTATTACAGGCGAAGCCCGGCCTAAATAAAACCCTTGTAGCTTAATACAAAAACCGGAAAGATTGAATTCTTTTCGGTTTTTCTTTGTAAGAGGTAATTTTGTAAAGCATATTATTGCTAACTCCAAAATAATTACTATGGATTTAAATAGATATCATGTTTCCCAGGACTTGGCGGTAAAACTATTAGAAAAGGAGAAAGCAAGATTTGTCGGGGTTATAAAGGACGGAAAAATGAAAATAGAATACTTTGCACCGCAACATCTGGACAGGCAAATGCCTCATAGCCTGGATGAAGTTTACATTATTCTCTCAGGTAATTCTGAATTTTTCAGGAATGGCGAAACTTTACAATGCGCAAAAGGCGATGTGATATTTGTGCCTGCAAGAATGGAACACAGATTTATAGATTTCTCGGATGACTTTGCAACCTGGGTAATATTTTATGGAGAAGAGAAGTGATAATTTACTGGTCTTCCTTTGCATATAAGAATGTTCTAAGGTTCTAAACCTTGGTATCATAAAAAATATTTCTTTCCGCATCAAGCAGGAAATTGTCTTCGTTAGCAATGATGAGTTTTTTATACTCATTCACTTTTACCCAATAAAGTATCCATGTTATTAAAGCCGCAAGTGCGCCCACAATAGGAATGATCGTAATAAAATTGCAGATATTCCATGTCAGCCCGCTACTATAAGTGGGTTTGTTTTCTTTCACCGGTATATTTAATCTTGAACATTCAGCTTTTATTGACTCCGCGATTCTGCTTACCATTATGAATTGCCAGACAATATTGAAAAAAGGTATTAACATCAGCCAAACCGATGAGGGCGACATTTTCCTGCTTTCTATGGCGATAACATTCATCGTCTTTTGTAAAGTGATAAGAAAAAATATAACTGGGATAATAAAAAGTAAGAGGAAAAAAAATTGAAAACCTGCCGCATAGCCTATGGAGTCCATGTTGATATTATTTTTTCAAGTATACATCCTTTTATTTACTCAATCAACTTTATGTACAACTCATTCATTCCTTCTGTAGCGGATTTTGATAATACATGAAAATTGTGGTGGGATGGCACATAAGGTGGTTTCTTATCAATAATATATTTTGGAATACCATCGGGTAAAAAGTCTATAAGCCCTGATGCAGGGTAAACCTGCAATGAAGTACCGGCGAGGATGAACAATTCAGCTCCTGTCATGATTCGTTTAGCTTCAAGTATCATTGGTACCGGCTCATTAAACCATACAACATGTGGCCGTAATTGCTTACCATCCGGGGCAACATCGCGGGGATTGATGTCTCCCCGGATGTCGTAAAGTTTATATTCATCTTTATCACTTCGCATTTTGAAAATCTCTCCATGCAGGTGTACCACAATTTTTGACCCCGCTCTTTCATGTAGGTCATCAATGTTTTGTGTGATTACAGTTACATGATATTTTTCCTGCAACGCAGCCACCGCTTTATGTGCGGCATTTGGTTCAGCCCGGGCTACGTCGCTTCGTCTTTTATTATAAAAATCAAGAACCATATTTGGATTCTTTCTCCATCCTTCCGGGGTAGCCACCTCATATACATCATAACCCATCCAAAGGCCATCGCTGTCGCGAAAGGTTTGCAAGCCACTCTCCGCACTTATTCCGGCCCCGGTAAGAACTACTAATTTCTTTTTCATTTTTTAAAATTACACTTGCTAAACCATACAACTCTTACATAATCTTTTAAAATTAACTTGGATTGAAACTACAACAGAAGCAGTAAAGTATGGAGGTTTAAAAATAAATAACGGGCATAATGCAATTATTAATTACATTGATTTCTTTTTACTAATCAATGCAAAAAAAAAGAACGCTGCTTTCTCCTATTACTATCTTAATGATCGTAGTAATTCTCGCTGCACTGGCAACATGGCTAGTGCCTGCAGGAAGGTATGATACGCTCTCTTACAATGAAAACAGTTTTACACTAAATAAGGATAGTACGCAGGTTATTCTAGCTTTCGGCCCGCGCACACTTGACAGCCTGCAAATTAATATTTCACTAGATAAGTTCCAGGCCGGGGCGATTAGGAAGCCTGTTGCAGTACCCGGAACCTTTCATAAACTTCCAAAAAATTCACAGGGATTTATTGATATTTTGAAAGCACCACTTAATGGGATAATTGAGTCCATAGATATTATATTATTCCTTCTGGTTATCGGTGGATTTATGAATGTATTTCATGAAACAGGCGCAATGGTTCAAGGCCTTACTGCATTATCATACCGTATGAAAGGCAGGGAAGCATGGTTGATCATTATTCTTACTTTCTTATTTTCGTTTGCCGGTTCCTCTTACGGAATGGCTGAAGAAGCGCTTGTATTCTACCCTGTGTTGATACCACTTTTTCTTGCTGCAGGATATGATCTGCTTGTACCGCTTGCTGTAATTTTTGGAGGTACTCAACTCGGTACGTTATCTTCTTTCAGTAATCCCTTTTCAACAATAATTGCTTCTAATGCCGCAGGCGTTACCTGGTCTGATGGTCTTACGGAACGTGTACTAATGTTTATAATTTCTACCGCAATCACCATCTGGTACATTGTGAGATATGCACAGAAAATCAAAAAAGACCCTTCAAAATCCATTGTGTATAAAACTGATGGAAAAGTTTCCTCTCCTTACGAAATGATCAGTGAAAAAATAACTTCGGCCCAAAAATTATCGGCGAGGACCAGGTTTTTGCTTATGCTTTTTTTATGCACCTTTTTAACGATGATCTGTGGCGTGGTATGGTTCGACTGGTGGCTGTTGGAAATGTCAACACTATTTTTAGGTGCCGCTATATTGATCGCGTTGATTGTTCGCCTTAATGAAAATAAATTTATCGCCCAGTTTATTAAAGGTGCCGAAGGCTTATTGGGAGTCGCTTTTATTGTGGGGGTAGCGCGTGGGGTTACTATTGTATTAAATAATGGCCAGATAAGCGATTCAATATTATTTTATTCATCAAACCTTGTGAGCGGAATGCCCCCGGCTCTGTTTATTATTGTGTTGCTTATGCTCTATATGGTGTTTACGCTTTTTATTTCCTCTTCATCTGGAATGGCGGTGTTAACCATGCCGATTATAGGCGGGCTGGCGGTAATGGTCAATGTACCCGGAAGAGAAATTGTAAATAGCTATTTATTTGGCATGGGCATTATGGGGTTTATGACCCCCACCGGCTTGATTCTTCCGTCGCTGGCGCTTGCGCATGTAAGTCTCAAGGCATGGTGGAAATTCATTTACCCGCTGCTCATAATCTTGTTCATGCTATGCGCTGCATTTTTGATCGCTGGTCTGTATTTATAGTTTTATATTAATAACATCTATATATATTTTACAAAATTATAAACAGATACGGTGCAGTTTTTGAGATTTATTTTAGAAAGCTTTTTTATGAAAAAAATGATCCTATTCATAAGAATATTGACAGTATCAATATTTAGCCTTGTAACATTTAGCAAATGTTCCACACCCCGGCCTTCGTCAAAAAATAGCACTAATGTAAGAGCTTCTTCAATAAAAGATATGATAGAATCCCATCATTTTACATTTGTAGCTGAGACCGTCAATCCGTTAAGCGGACGCTTTCGCAACCTTACATCTCAATATGATGTTTCAGTGAGAAAAGATTCTGTCATAAGTTATCTTCCGTATTTTGGGAGAGCCCGTACTGCCCCATTAGATCCCTCTGAAGGCAGAATTAAATTTACTTCGACTCGTTTTTCTTATGTGGTAACTGAAAGTAAAATCGACAGGTGGGATATAACCATTAAGCCGGAAGATGTTCGGGATGTGCAGCAGTTGAATTTTTCGATATTTGATAATGGCACTGCCAATCTTAATATTACCAGTACTTCCAGGGATCCGATATCGTTCAATGGCCGTATAAAATAATTTTATAGTAATTTAATCAGCGCACACAACAGTTTGGGAATATTTAATTTGAAGTTAATAAGGCTATGTCCCAGGAAACAGGAAAGTATATAATTATCGGAGGCGTTATTATTTTAATCGTTGGCATGCTCATTTATTTTTTTCACGACCAGTTTAAGAAGCTGTTTGAGTTAATTAATATTTTTACCAGTTGAACATTTTTCGAGGAGAAATTTCATGATAACTACAACTTTTCTGTTTCTTCCAATATGAGGACAGCTA
>JBKJRY010000010.1:0-23699 GCA_046593045.1 Chitinophagaceae bacterium
ATGACGGAAAGTTTAAAGTCAAAACTAACTTTTTGATACTGATTTTTTCGGCGGTCTGCCTTTTTAATGTAAGCCATAGTATTGCTAAAAATGTTTAATTTTTAGTCAACCTATTTCAGGGTTTGTCATCTCCCGTAATCGATGTAACGCCCCTCAGTCTGATGTACGTTCCGCTTCCTGGATCACCTGAGCTGTTTATCACTGTAAGTCCCGCCGCTTTGCCAGATAACTCGCTTAGCGGATTTCCCCGACCTGAATTATTTATCTGGTCGCTGTTGATTGTTTCCGAAGCATAAGTAAGCGATCTTTTTTCTCTTTTAATTCCTAAGGCAGTAACTACTACTTCCTCCAGGATATTTTCACCCGGCTTAATGGTTAAAATTATATTGTCAGCCGATCCAACTCTTGCTTCACTTCTTCCAAAACTCGCAGCAGAAACCTGCACCATCTCCCCTGTTTTTGCGGAAATAGAAAAATCTCCCGTGGCATTGGCAGAAGTTCCACGGGAAGTACCTTTGACGATTATGGAAGCGCCACTTACAGGAACTCCATTTACATCAAGTACTTTACCGTTTACTATCCTGCCCTGCGAAAATACCAATGCTCCGGAAAGCATAAATATTGTAAACAATGTCAAAATCTTTTCATGGCTTAATTTTAAGATTATAATTAATTGGAACAGAATTTAGTTTGTAATCAAAGGGCAATATTTTCTTAAATTTTGCTTCACAAAAACGCAAGAATATTACCCAAACATGATTTTAGACAATTGAAGCAAGTGAAAATATTTCTGAAAGTTGGAGGTATGCTTTTATAACAATTCCGTCTTTTAGAACTGTACGGATTTTACGTAAGTGAATTGAAGTAAGACTGGAAGTTTAAGCAGCAACTAATAAAATTACGGACCATGGATGTAATAATTGATCCAAAAATTTGTCTTCTTTTTAAATTATTGAGGCTAAATTAAAGCCTGATAAATACAATCTGAATAATAAAAGTTTTTGATTCTAAAGCATTAAGAAATGCGGGATGACATGGGAGGAAATACGAATGGTCATTATGATTTATTCATTAAATTAGGTGATTCACTACAGATAAACGATGAATAAAATTACGAACGGTGAGCATAGAATAATTCATCCCATTAAGCCTCAAACATCCATTTTCTAAAGGCAGGAGCCGTTTCCTGGCTTATAGTTATGCTGTGATTGATTTCAGGAACATTAAGGTCTACGGCCAGTTTCACTTTCTCAAAAGGTTTAAAGCTTTTGATATAATTGATGTTTACGATATACTGTCGGTTAGCCCTAAAGAAAATATTTTCATCCAACTCCTCCTGCAAATCAGTAAGCGTTTTATCTAAAATATATTTCTTTGACAAACGATCAATCAAGTATACCATTTTATTTTCCGTATAAAACAGTGTGATGTCATCCAGCTTCAATGCAATATTTTCCATGCCTCTTTTTACCAGTAATCTCGTCTTTTTCCTGCTATTTATAAATTTTGTAAGGTTATCCACAGGTTCATTATTACTTGCATGTAAAAAATGCGTTTGCAATTTTTTGTATTTCAAAAGTGCTTTATCGAGGTCAGCTATATTTATGGGCTTTAATAAATAATCGATACCATTATTTTCAAAAGCCAGCATTATGAATTCATCATAGCCGGTAGTAAAAATAACAGGTGTCTTTACCCCTGTTTGTTTAAAAATTTCAAAAGATAAGCCGTCAGATAACTGAACATCACTGAAAATAATGTCAGCCTCATCTCCGGCAATGAAATAGTTGATACTTTCCCTAACAGTTTTCAATTTGGCTATTATATCTACATCAATTGATGTTTTACCGAGTGAGTAGGCAAGCATCTCCATAGCAGGCGTTTCATCTTCAATTATTATCGCTTTAATCATGGTTAAGAGTTTTGTTTTATGATAGGCAATTTCACTACGAATTCATAATCTGTCATTTCAATTTTAATGTCTTTGTTGCAATAAAGCTTATACCTTGAACTTAGGTTTTTTAAGCCTATTCCGGTTGATGATACAAGGTACGGTTTGGGGCGTTTGTTATTCTTAATTTGCAGGTATTCCCCGTTCAATTTTACTTGTATCTGCAAAGGATCTTCATCAGAAAATTCATTGTGCTTAATTGCATTTTCAACCAGCACCTGCAATGCGCATGGCAAAATCATTAAAGTGCCTTCATGATGACTCCAGAGGTCAGTTGATAAATGGAGCTTGTTATCATGCCGCAACTGAAGAAGAAAAAAATAGTTATCGATAAACTCCAACTCATTATGCAGAGATATAAAATCCCTGTCTTTGTTAATAAGAAAATATTTGTAAACGTTTGCGAGTTTGCTATTAAAAGCATGTGCCGTTTTGGGATCATTCAGAATGAGATGCGATAAAGTATTTAAGGAATTGAAAATAAAATGAGGTTCAAGTTCTTTTTTGAGATTTGACATTTCCGCACGTGATCTTTCCCAATCAAGCTGATCAACGATTTTTGTATCAAGTTCTCTTTCTTTACTCAGAAATAAAATTTCATAAATAAGCGTAAATACAATTACGGCAAGAAGGGACAGTACAGTACACAACAGATAGGGGTTCCATGCAAAAGTCTCTGCAGACAGCCTATACCACACCAGGCTAAAAATAGCGGTAATAGCGCCCCCGAACAATGCATTTATCATGGACACAGTGGACATCTTGATAAAAATATTTTGATTAACCGTAAACATTGCTCTTATTTTATGATGCAACCACGATGAACTTGCCCAAATGCTCCATGACATAAAAATGAAATATAAATTAATGGCTATAAGCTGTAAAATTGAATAATATTGATAGCTGATAATTCCTGACAAAAAGGGAACTGATATCCCCAACAGTGGAATAAAAAGTAAACGCAATATTCTATCCTTTATCATAGCAGCGGAAGGTTAAGGTTTTTTAGAATAATAATGGTGGTTCTTAATCCGGATAAAGAATTATTATTAAATTTATTTGTTTACTCTGTTAACGAGTAGCAAATTAGTTTTCGTGGCAGCATTTAGTTATGAATGGTTGCTTTACAAATAGTTTCGTTGGCTTGATAAAACAAATAGGTTTTATTAAGATGGATATACAAAGAGCCAATAACGCTGTATCCTAAATGCAGCATTTTGACCAATCATACTAAAAGCCAACTGTCAGTATTTTACATCCTGGTTTCTGTACAGTTTCGCTTTAAGTTTTTAATGCTTCATTCATTTTTTCCAACAATTCAACGTTTAAATTCTATGCTTCGAAACTTTTGAAAAATACTTTTTTACCGAAGCATGAGTAATTATGAATGTAGCATGAAATTCTACTTATGAGATGGCGAAATTCTAGATCACTGAAGGAAAATCCTTTATCTGGAAATAAAAAGGCGGGAAAGATTTAGCACAAATATGTAATTATTTGGTTGCTCTTTTATATAAGTAAAATCATAGCTTTCGGAATTTCCCCGCAGGTTTATCGTAAAAGTGCAAGAAAGTCTGAATAGGCACCCTCATTCCTATTAGTTATTTCTTTGAGAAATAGAGCTTGCTCCACTTGCTTGGACATCTTTCTTTTGAGGATTCCCTTTATAATATAACGAGCTTGCACCGCTCGCCGATGCGGAGATTG
The DNA here is from genome assembly GCA_046593045.1 of Chitinophagaceae bacterium. Taxonomy (GTDB): domain Bacteria; phylum Bacteroidota; class Bacteroidia; order Chitinophagales; family Chitinophagaceae; genus Ginsengibacter. Next base: position 3,659 of record JBKJRY010000010.1, read on the forward strand.
AATTGTTAACTGTAATTTTTACATCAGAGGCTCCGGAAATTTTTGCTATACAATTTTCAACAACAAGATCATAATTTTTTACGTCGCTTGCTCCACTGCTTTCCAGTTTCAAATTTTGTACAGTACCACTTAATTTTACTGTCGAAGCACCGCTCAGGTCCATGATCATGTCGCCAATTTTTATATCTCCATTTATATCACAGGCCCCCGAAAGTTTTAAGAGTAAACTTGAGACATTCAGGCTATTATTTATTTTAATATCGCAAGCACCGGAGGCTTCCAGGCTTTCAAGATTTTTAAAAGAAATATATGCCCTTAGCTTTTTATCACCCTTGAACCATTTTAAATTTTCGGAATCGTACCAGATAACAAGTACTCCATTTTTTATTTCGGTCCTGATATTGTCGCGATATTTATCTTCTATAGCACTCACTGCGAGTGCGTAACTATCTGCCTGCGATAAATAAACATCTATACCTCCTGATACTTTTATGCCGGAAAATGCGCTTACGTTTCTTACCTCGGCATTGGGATCATTGATTATATTTTGCTGTGCAGTAGCATTAAAGCAAAAAGCAGAAAGCAATAATACAGAGAGAGATTTCATAATTCTGTTTTGTTTGAAACGTATTGAAACAATAAAAGTTACATTAAGAAATCAAATTTATTTCTTCATATATTTGCAAATAATTTATTTGTTACCGGGGTGCATCTGCCACAAAGCAGAATTGCTGAGATAATACCCGCAGACCTGATCAGGATAATGCCTGCGAAGGGAGGTCAAATAGTTTCACCTCTTTTTTCATGCATTGTACTTCAATTAAAACACAAACATGAAAAAAATTTTTTTTACACTCACTTTATTTTCCCCGTACTTGTTCAGTTATGCGCAGGATATTTCAAAGTATAAGCATAATGATACCCTTATGCTTGAAAATATTGAAATAGTTTCCATAAGAGCCGGCAACAAATCTCCATTCACAAAAACTGATTTAACTAAGGCGCAAATTGAGAAAGCAAATCTTGGCCAGGACCTCCCTTTTATTTTAAACCAGGTTCCCTCTGTCGTGGTAAATTCTGATGCCGGTAACGGTGTGGGGTACACCGGCATACGGATTCGCGGATCTGATGCATCAAGGATAAATGTAACCCTTAATGGAATTCCTTATAATGATGCCGAGAGCCAGGGCACTTTTTTCGTTGATTTACCCGACGTAGCATCTTCCCTTAGCTCAATACAGGTTCAACGAGGCGTGGGTGCATCATCCAATGGAGCCGGCGCATTTGGCGCTTCTATTAACTTATCGACAAATACTATCAATAAAGAAAGATACGCGGTACTTGATAACAGCGTTGGCTCTTTTAATACATTTAAAAATACCGTTAAATTCGGCACTGGCTTAATAGGAAATTATTTCACAATTGATGCCCGCGTATCAGGTATAAGCAGTGATGGATTTATAGATAGGGCAAAATCAAACCTTCGTTCGTTTTATATAAGCACAGCGTACATAAATAATAATAGTTCTTTAAGATTCAATCTTATTAACGGAAAAGAGAAAACCTATCAATCATGGTATGGCATCCCGGAAAGTTTCCTTGATAGTAACCGCACTTATAACCCTGCGGGAACTGAAAAAACAGGTTCGCCCTATAAAAATGAAACGGATAATTATACACAAACCCACTACCAGCTTTTTTATAACAGGAAAATAAGTGAGATCATAAAATTTAATGTAGCAGTTTTTCTAACAAGGGGTAAAGGCTATTATGAAGAATACAGGGCAGGCCAGCTTTTTAGTGATTATGGCTTACCTGATTATTTTGACGGGACAGACACACTTACTTCTACTGACCTCGTGCGACGACTCTGGCTGGATAATTATTTTTACGGGACTATATTTTCTTTTCAGCATAATAAAAATAAAACGCAATTAACATTTGGCGGGGGTCTCAATAATTATGAAGGGAAACATTATAATATAGTGACCTGGACTCAATATGGCAATTTTGGACAGCACCGTTATGTCGATTTACCGGCCAACAAGAATGATGTAAATTTTTATGGGAAAATTTTACAAACGCTTGGAGCGGGCTTCTCCGGGTATGTTGATCTGCAGGGGCGTTTTGTGAATTACCACATTTCAGGATTTGACTCTCATCCTGAAATAGACATTCGAAAAAGTTATGCGTTTTTCAATCCAAAAATGGGTATAACGTTTAATAAAAAAGATGTCCAGGTTTATTTGTCATATTCGGTAGGCTCCAAAGAACCCAATCGAAATGATTTTGAAGCGGGCATTAACCAGCAACCAAAACCGGAGATACTTCATGACCTGGAATTAGGTTTGGAAAAAACTAATACTAGATTTTCTTATGGCGCAACCCTGTACTACATGAGCTACAAAGATCAATTGGTAAACACGGGGAAAATTAATGATGTGGGAGCTTATACCCGCATTAATACTCCAAAGAGCTATAGGATGGGTGCTGAACTGCAGGCAGCAATGAAATTTGCCTCGTGGGTAAACGCTTCAGGAAATATTTCATTCAGTAAGAACAAAATAAAAACTTTCACTGAATATATTGATGATTATGATAACGGCGGACAATTGATAAATAATTATCACAATACTGATATTTCGTATTCACCCGGCGTAGTTGGTTTCGCCGCGCTTAATTTTATACCAGTATTAAATAGTGAAATAAGCCTGCAATCAAAATATGTAAGCCGCCAGTATCTTGACAATACTTCTAATGTTAATAGAATTATTGACCCTTACATTGTGAATGACGTAAGAGTATCTTATATGTTGAGCACAAAGTTCTTTAAAGAAGTTAATTTTATTTTGCAGGTAAACAATGTATTCAGTGAAATGTATGAATCAAATGGTTACACTTTCAACTATTTTTCAGGAGGGAAGCTTGTAGTTGAAAATTATTATTTCCCCATGGCCGGAATAAATTTCTTAGCGGCCGTCAATATAAAATTATAAATATAATGAAGGATTCTTTTTTTACTAAAGAATTCTTGTTCCTTTTAAAGAGCCTGAACTTTCAATGCCGTTTATTCATAGATCTGCTTAAATAATTCACGCTTGGGTAATCAAGATTTTTTTCGAAATGAATGTGTTTATAATTTTAGGATATTCTCATGTGCTTTTTAGTTTTAGCACATTCCGAGCGGGCATTCCTGTCCGCTTTATTTTTTGTAACCATCCTGGATTTCTTTTTCAAAGAGTAGTGAGGGTTGAGCTAAAAACAAACTACCCTTTAAATTTCTCTGTCCATGCTAGCATTCCTCCTGTTAAGTTCTTTGTATTGGTAAAGCCAAGCTGGTCGAGCGTCATCGCGGCTATTCCGCTCCTGTTTCCACTGCGGCAATAGAGAATAACCTCATCGTTCCTTAAGTCCTCAATATCTTCAATTTGCATAGATTGAATGTTGCCGACAGGAATTAATTTTCCGCCGATGTTGAATTCAGCATTTTCATGTGGTTCTCTTACATCTATAAGATTTAGATTTTCACCGGCATCAAGCCTTTCTTTAACTTCTTCGGGAGTAATATTTGTCATTGTATTTGTTGTAATTGGTTATCGTTTTTTAAACTATCAAGAGCAGGAGGGTTGACGGATACCCATATATCCATAGTTTGCCCCGGGCGTATATATGCAGGCGCCTGATCTTCATTTATCACATCCGGATTTTGTTTTATTATATATGCATTCATGGTATCCTTAACATCCCCCATAGTTAGTATGGCCGCGAGAAGAAGCCCTTTAGCCTGTAGTTCCGATTTAGCGTCTGAAACTTTAAGACCGAGTAAATCCGGAACACGAATCTCCTCTGCAATTAGTCCGCCCCCAATAACAAGATTTATAGCAGAACCCCACCTAAGTTTTGCTCCAGGTAAAATATGATTGCCATTATAGTTTTGTTCAAGAACAGAACCTTTCATAAAATCTGCCCTGTAGGTAGTATCACCCAATCTTAAATGATTTTTTTGAAGATTTTCCAATGCGAACCGGAAACTTAATCCTTCAAGCCGGGGCATTTCCACCAAGGGAAGCGATGAAGGATTAATGTTTAGAAAAACAGATCTGTTAACTTTTACAGTTGCACCTGCATCAGGTATTTGTTTTTTTACTGTATTCAGTGGCATACTATCGTTATACAATGAATCGGTAATTATTACGTCAAAACCTTCTTTTTCAAGAAACTGAATTGCATCGCCTGTTTTTTTTCCCGTTACAGAAGGCACTTTAAGATAACTTCCATGATTTGTAAACCAGCTAAGGGATTGCAAAGCAAGATATCCAATGAGGAATAACACCACAATAGCGGCAAGAAAATTTACCCAAAATGGTTGCCTCGCGATAAATCTAAACACAATAAAAAGTATAGGTTAAATGATAGTGAACAGGTTGCAATATAGCAAGATTTAAGTATGTAAACATTCCTCTAATAACGCCGTATAAAATTCCATCATGCCCCATCCCATAGCTTTCAACTGTTGAGGAACAATGCTGGCCTCACTTTGCCCTGGCACTGTATTGATCTCAAGCATATATGGCTTACCATCTTCCTCATTATAAATAAAATCAATGCGCACAATGCCTTTACAGTTAAAAACACTGTACGCCTTGATAGCATGCTCCTTAATTTTGGAAGCTATTTCATCAGCTATCACAGCCGGCGTAATTTCATCACTGGCGCCAAGGTATTTGGCTTCATAGTCGAAAAATTCTTTTTTAGTAATTATTTCAGTTATGGGCAATGCAATTATTTCTCCTTTGGATTTAAAAACTCCAATAGTAAGTTCTCTTCCTTTAACAAACTCCTCCACAAGCACCTGGCCATCCTCTTTAAAAGCCTTTTCTATTGCAACTCCTAATTCTTCTGAAGGTGAATTTACTTTTGACATACCTATGCTGGATCCCCCGTTATTAGGCTTGACAAAAACAGGGAACCTTAAGTTCTTCACAATTTCATCGGGACTCTTAAAACTATTTTGGAACAACAACATTGACTTTGCCACCGTTAGCCCGCCGGAAGCGGCCACTGCTACCGTATATTTTTTATTAAATGTAATAGCGGAGGTAGCACAATCGCAACTTGTGTAGGGAATATGTAACATATCAAAATAACCTTGCAGCTTTCCATCCTCGCCGGGGGTGCCGTGTATGCCTATAAGTGCGGCATCGAAAGTTATAGATTCGTCATTAATCAACAAAGAAAAATCATTTTTATTGACTTCAATTTTCTCCCCATGCGGCAGTTCATAAAACCAGCCGGATGGTACTATATCTATTTTATAAAAATTGAATCTTGTTGTGTCAATATTTTTCGCAATCACAATGGCGGATTGATAGGAGATAACTGATTCGCCGGAAAAACCACCAGTTACAAGAGCGATCGTGGGTTTCATTTATATTATTGAATTACATTTTTTTTATAAAATCGCTTTATTCTACAGAGTTGATTCCCTGGTTGGTACTGTTCATCACAAATTTCCAATTTCCGTTCGACTGCTTCTTCCAGATATTCACATAAGTTCCTTTGAACACGGTGTCCTGAGCTTTAAGGCTGTAAATACCAAAAGTAAAAGCCATGTCGCCGCTTGCTGAAATCTGCGCACCTTCCGGTACCCAGTTTAAAACATACAAGGAATCATTTATCTGACTTAAATATTCAATTGCATCCGCGCCTTTTACTGGTAAATGATCGGGCCTTAGCAAGACTCCTTCATTGTCTATATAATCTATAAAAGCATTTTTCATGCCCTTTTGTTTACTCATCTCGGAGAATGCGATATCAGCATCAATAATTTCATCTACCGAACTTACTTTTACCGGCTCCGGTTTTTGAGGCTTGCAGGAATTTATAAATATTGATAATAAAAAAGCAGGTATAAACAGAAAGCTTTTTTTAACTGGCATGTATCCATTAAATTTTTAGAAAAAAGGCGAAAGTATTTTTCAATACCCTCGCCCAGAAGCAGGAAATATCACCTGCCTTACAGGCCCGAAAGCCTCAATATTTTACAAATGCATTTTTTCTTTTTTTGCAAGAAGTTCTTCTACTGTTTCCCTGTACATTTCATCTGGTACGCAGCAATCTACCGGGCAAACTGCAGCGCATTGCGGCTCTTCATGAAAACCCTGGCACTCTGTGCATTTGTTAGGTACAATAAAATAAATATCTGTCGAAACAGGAGGGTTTCGCTGCTCTGCATCCATTTTACTTCCGTCCAGCAATGTTACTTCACCCTTTACTGTGGTTCCATCGGAAAAAGCCCACTCTACCCCACCCTCGTAAATCGCGTTATTCGGACACTCAGGTTCGCAGGCCCCACAATTGATACATTCGTCTGTTATTACTATAGCCATCTTATTTTGTTTAAAGCTTTATAATGCTTGTGTATTATTTACGAATTTTGACTTTTTTTATTCTTATACTTACAAATATATAACAGATAATTATTTAGCACATGAAATTAGCAGAAAGAATTGAATTGATGGTAAAGCTTGGGGATTACTTGACAGCAGACGGGCCTCATTTAATAGCCACGAAGGAAAAAGCTTTTGAGAAAAACAAATGGTTCACTCAACAATTTGTTGAACTGGCACTGAAAAATCTTTCAGGACAATTTCTTGACAAATCAAGGCTGGAAAAATGGGTTACTGCTTATCATCTTGATGATAATGTTTCATCAAAAACTATAGGAATAGTTATGGCAGGCAATATTCCTTTAGTAGGATTTCATGATTTCTTATGTGTATTTATAAGTGGCCATAAGCAAAAAATAAAGCTTTCAGAAAAAGATAGTATCCTTTTTCCATACATCTTGAAAAAACTGGTTGAGTGGAATAGTGAAGTTGCTTTAGTGGTGGAACTGGCTGATGTACTTAAAGATTGCGATGCTTTTATTGCTACCGGAAGCAACAATTCAGCGAGATATTTCAATTATTATTTTGGTAAATATCCCTCCGTGATCAGGAGTAATAAAAGCTCTGTGGCAGTATTGAAAGGCGGAGAAACAGAAAAAGAACTGGAAATGCTTGCAGATGATGTTCACACCTATTTTGGCCTCGGTTGCAGAAATACCACCAGCATTTTTATACCGGCTGAATATGATTTTATTCCCTTAATAAATTCTTTCAAAAAATATAGTTACTTCAGCAACCACTCAAAATACAAGAACAATTATGATTACAATCTTGCGTTGCTTATTATGAATAATCAAAAATATATGTCAAGTGAAAGCATTATACTTTTCCAAAGTGAAAGCATTTTTTCACCTGTAAGCCAGTTACACTATTCTTTGTACAATGATATCGGGGCAACAATGGAAAGTTTGAAAGAAAATTCCAACATTCAATGCGTTTATGGTGGAGTTGAACAGCAATTCGGCAAAGCGCAGGAACCACAATTAACTGACTACGCCGATGGCATTGACACAATGCAGTTTTTATTGGGATTATAAAGACTGATAATAATTTTCATAAATAAAATGCCAATTTCAACATGGCAGGATATTTCAGGGTGAACAAGACGTTAGCATCTACGAAAGCCTTACTAATTAAATGTTAAACGTAAACAGGCGGAACTTTTATAATAAAAAGGATTGTTTAATTTTATAGAGTTTAGCATACGTTTTGATGATAGAATATTTACAATTAAAATAACCATAAATGAAAACAAAGAATATATTTTTTACAGTGTTGATAAGTACTCTCACAACAATGTCTGTGTTATTTGGATACAATAAATATTATCATAATAATAATAATCCAAATTTCCAATCAATTAATATTCCTGCCAATTATAAGTACGCGGGGTTTTATGACGACAAAGGAAACCCAACGCCCGGCCCCGCTGATTTTACACAAGCAGCTGAAGCCGCTATACCCGCCGTGGTGCACATAAAGACAAAAACAAATCCAAGACAAGTAAATAACAATCTTCCAAAACAGAAAAATCCTTTCTCTGATTTTTTTGGAGATGAGGATCTTTTCAACCAGTTCTTTGGGGAGGGTAACGGACGCCAGCGCATGATGCCTTCATTGGCCTCCGGATCTGGTGTGATCGTCAGCGACGATGGATATATAGTGACTAACAACCATGTGGTAGCGGGTGCTGATGAAGTAACTGTTACACTTAGTGACAGGAAAACTTATACCGCTAAAGTAATAGGAGCTGATCCTTCCTACGATCTCGCGGTTGTAAAAGTTGATGCGGCAAATTTGCCATTTTTAATCTACGGAAATTCAGACGACGTTAAAATAGGACAATGGGTTTTAGCTCTTGGCTACCCTTTAAATCTTGATGCTACAGTAACGGCTGGAATAATAAGTGCAAAATCCAGGGCATTAGGGCTTAACAGGGACCGCACAGGCGGACGTTCCCTGGCTGTTGAATCCTTCTTACAAACAGATGCTGCTGTGAACATGGGTAATAGCGGGGGCGCACTCATCAATACTAATGGCCAGCTTATTGGCATCAATTCGGCTATAGCTTCACCAACCGGGTATTACAATGGTTATTCTTATGCAATACCTGTGAACATTGTGAAAAAAGTAATCAACGATCTTATAAAATTTGGCAGTGTGCAGCGGGGATTTTTAGGAGCAATGTTTGTGGATGCCGGTGCATTAACCGACCAGGAAAAGCAGAAAGCAAACGTTCCCGTAAAAGCTGATGGTATCTACATTACCGATCTTACTAAAAATGGTGCCGCACTGGAAGCTGGTATAAAAAAGGGAGATATTATCAGGAAAATAGATGGAACATCAATAAACTCCGGCTCCGAATTACAGGAAAAATTAAGCAGTTATAAGCCTGGTGATAAAGTAAAAGTCACTATTGAACGAAATGGCAACGAAACTGTTATGTCTGTAACATTAAAAAATGGCTCAGGAACTTATGAAATAGTAAAGGCAGATGCTACACTTGATAAGTTAGGCGCAGATTTAGTCACTCTTGACACAAAAAAAGCAAAAGAGTATGGCTTAGACGGTGGTGTAATGGTAAGAAAAATAAATGAAGGCGTTATCAATGATCAGACTAGAATGAGAGATGGTTTTATAATCACCAAAGCGAATGGTAAAAATGTAAAATCGGTAGACGAGCTTAAATCAATAATTGGCAGTGACAAACAGTTAACTATCACCGGATTTTACCCAGGTTACAGCGAACCTTTCGAATACCCCTTAGTTCTTGATGATGATTCAGGTCGATAAAAAATAATTTAAATAAAAAAAGCCACAGCAATTGCCGTGGCTTTTTTTATTTTAGGTGTCTACGTCCCTGTATTTCTCCGAAAGCATAGCCACTTTTTCAAAAACGAGGTAACCCCATGGCTCTAAATTCACATAATGCTCTTGATCAAAATTTAAATCAGGCCCACCAAATACATTCCTGAAAACCCCATGAACATCTCTAACCTGGAAACTTTTTTGGTAGGTGGAGCAATTTAGAACAACTAATACCTGGTGTTCTCCATTTTTTCGTAAGTAGGAAAAAATTTCGTGATCATCCGGATGCGAAACAATCTTTGTAAGGATATCCGGATCACCTGCACGTAAGGCATCATTAGCGCTATGAAGAATCAGTAAGGTCTTATAGAAATCATGCAGTCCAAAATTTCCATCCCATTCAATCGGATCTTTTTCAAAAAATTTCAGTCTCTTTCTATTAGGTAGCTCCTCGCCACTATAGATCATTGGCATACCATTCCAGGTACAGGAAAAAACTGCCATAAGCTTTGCAGCATCTCCATATTTTTCAAATTGAGTTCCATTCCAGCTATTCTCATCATGATTACTGGTAAAATAAACCCGGTAACCATTGCCGGGAAATTCTGTTACCGATTTGTATAAAACTGTAAGCAAGCTCTGCAGGTTCATTCTGCCATGATAAAATTCCTCAGAAGCATGCATCCATCTCCAGGTATAGGTTGCGTCAAAAACTGCATGGTATTCCGGCTTTTCACATTCAGCCAACCAGAATAAATTGCTTTTTATTTTAGATAATTTATTTTTTGCAGCCTGCCAAAATTCCAGCCGAACCAGATGTGCCATATCGCATCGAAATCCGTCGATATCACATTCCCTGATCCAGAATTTCATCGAGTTGATCATATCATCCCATAGATCAGCATTGTCATAATTCAGCTCACTCACATCCGACCAGCCGTGGGGATGATGCAACTGTTTATTTTCATCATAGCAAAAATATTCCGGGTGGTCTTTTATCCAGTGATGATCATTACCAGTATGATTTGCTACCCAATCAATAATAATCTTAAAGCCCAACACGTGTGCTTCTTCAACAAGTTTTTTAAAATCTGATAAAGTTCCATATACAGGATTTGTTTCTGTATAATTTTTCGCTGCATAATAACTACCAAGCGAGCCGAGCCTGCCAGCATCACTTATAGGTGTGATGGGCATAAACCATAGTATTTGCACTCCCATATCTTTTAATCTTGGAAGATGGCGCCCGAAAGCTTCAAAAGTGCCTTCCTGCGTGTATTGCCTCAGGTTTACTTCATAGATATTTGACGAATAACTCCATTCAGGATGAAATGAATCTTTACAATTGCCGGACATAATTTGATTTAATTAAAAATTTAAATTTAGTTATTATTAATCTTATTAGCTGAACCATGAATTGCTCTTTGTAACTTTGACCGGATACATCCCATGAAGAAATTTAATGTACCATTAGTATACCGTAGCCCGCTAATCACCGCGATTAAAAATAACCGCAAACAAAACGATAAGCTAAAAAAAGATTTCACACCAAGCCTTTTAGATTTTGGCGATGTACAAATATTTCTTTCACGACATTTCGGATTTTGCTACGGCGTTGAAAATGCTATAGAAATTGCGTTCAGGACTGTGGAAGAAAATCCCGGAAAAAGAATTTTTCTGCTGAGTGAAATGATTCACAATCCCCAGGTAAATAATGATCTTTTACAAAAAGGCGTTAGATTTTTAATGGACACAAAGGGTAAACAAATAATTTCTTTTGAAAGCCTTTCAGCCAATGATATAGTTATAGTGCCTGCATTTGGCACAACACTCCAAACCGAAGCCGCATTGAAAAAGCGGGGAATTGAAATCCAGGAATATAATACCACCTGTCCTTTCGTAGAAAAAGTATGGAACCGGGCCGCCGCCATTGCCAAAAACAGCTACTCAATTGTAGTGCATGGTAAACCACATCATGAAGAAACAAGAGCCACATTTAGCCATAGCGCTGCTAATACCCCTACTATTGTGGTGAATGATATGAATGAAGCTATCGAACTTGCAAAATATATTAAAGGCGAAAAACGGGCTGAATATTTTTACAATGAATTTGCCGGGCAGTATTCTGAAGATTTCAAAGTTGAGATGGATCTTGAAAAGATAGGCGTAGTTAATCAAACTACTATGCTGGCAAGTGACACACAAGCCATCGCAGATTATCTTAAAAATATAATGATAGAAAAATACAATCTTACCGAAGAAAATATTTCTGAAAGATTTGCCGACACACGTGACACGCTTTGTTATGCCACTTACGAAAATCAAAGTGCCGTTTACGGATTGCTGGAAACAGAAGCAGACCTCGCAATCGTAGTAGGTGGCTATAACAGTTCCAACACGTCGCACCTTGTAGAATTATGCGAAGAGAAGATCGCTACTTATTTTATTCGTTCGGCAGGCGACATTATTTCACCGAAAGAAATACGACATTTCAATCTTCATACGAAAGAAGAAGTAACAACGTTATCCTACCTTCCCCAAAAAAAGCCGGTAAAAATACTTATAACGAGTGGGGCTAGTTGTCCTGATGCATTAGTTGAAGAGGTGATCAATAAGATGGTCTTTTTTTATAAAACTATAAGAACTCCTCAAGAAATTATGAAAAAGTTTATGTAAGCAACCGATAAGTTATTACTCCGATACTGTTTCCTTTATCTGCTTCTTTACAAGTTTTAGAGCAAGTTCAAATTGCTCCCTTTCTGTAATATTGGTATTATCAAGTTCAATGGCATCATCGGCCTTTCGCAAAGGACTTACTTCCCGGTGTGAATCAATATAGTCACGCATGGTAATATTTTCCTTTACTTCCGCCAGGCTGATGTTTGGATTCTTCTCACTCATTTCCGAAAACCTTCTTTCTACTCTCACAGCTTCATCTGCCAACATAAAAAATTTAATTTCTGCATTCGGAAATACTGTTGTTCCGATGTCTCTTCCATCCATGACTATACCCTTTCCTTCTCCAATTTTTTGTTGTTCCGCAACTGCAAAACTTCTCACATCTTTTAATGTTGCAATATCACTTACTTTCTCCGCTATTACAAGATCACGGATAATGTATTCAACGTTTTCACCATTTAAAAGAATTTCAGATTGCCCGGATTGGGAATTATGTATAAATTCAAGATTGATATTTTTCAAAGCCCTTTTAATCTCCTGCGGATCTGATCTGTTAATATTATTTCTCAGGAAATACAGCGTAATTGCCCTATACATTGCACCGCTATCAATGTAGACATATCCAAGCTTTTTTGCTAATTGTTTCGCTAGAGTACTTTTACCACATGAAGACCATCCATCAATTGTAATAATTATTTTATCTGGCATAGGCACAAAATTGGCATAAAAATGAAGAAATTCAAAAGATAACAATAAAAAAAAATGCCATCCATAGATGACATTGATTTTTTTATTTGCATTAATTATTGGGGATATTATGCCTCAGAAGCTTCCTCTTTCTTCACCCCTCCTTTAACCTCAAATATTATCTTTGAATTTTCTTTATCGAGGCCTGCGATCAATACATCACCCGTTTTAATGTTCAGGTTTAGTATTTCTTCAGCCAATGGATCTTCAAGATATTTTTGAATCGCTCTATGTAATGGCCTTGCTCCGAAACTGGCATCAAATCCTTTTTCTGAGATAAACTTCTTGGCTTCTTCAGTAAGCTCCAGCGTAAGGCCAAGGTTATGCAACCTTTTGGTAACCCCTTTCATAAGAATATTAATAATTGAAAAAATATCATCCTCTGTTAAATTATTAAATATCACCACATCGTCAATCCGGTTTAAAAATTCAGGACTAAAAGTTCTCTTCAGCGCTTTTTCAATTACTGCCTTAGTGTTTTCCTCTGCATTTATTTTCCTTGAAGCAGTACTAAACCCTACACCGTCTCCGAAATCTTTCAATTGCCTTGCACCAATATTTGAAGTCATTATTATCATGGTATTCTTGAAATCGATCTTTCTTCCAAGACCATCAGTAAGCTGGCCATCGTCTAATACCTGTAATAAAATATTGTAAATATCAGGATGCGCTTTTTCAATCTCATCAAGCAGGATTACTGAATAAGGTTTACGTCTAACCTTTTCGGTTAGCTGACCGCCTTCTTCATAACCTACATATCCCGGAGGCGCACCGATCAACCTTGACACAGTAAATTTTTCCATATATTCACTCATATCAATTCTTATAAGAGCATCATCACTATCAAACATATACCTCGCCAGTGCTCTTGCCAATTCCGTTTTTCCTACACCGGTAGGCCCAAGAAATATAAATGTTCCTATCGGCTTTTTAGGATCTTTTAAGCCTACCCTATTTCTTTGAATAGCTTTTACAACTTTTTGAATGGCCTCGTCCTGCCCAACAACTGCTCCTGTAAGATCCTCGGCCATCCTTCGTAGTTTTTCCGTTTCAGCCTGTACCATTCTCTTAACAGGAATGCCTGTCATCATGCTCACTACCTCAGCTATAGCTTCTTCATCAATCGGGTAGCGTTTGTTTTTACTTTCCTCTTCCCAGTCAGCTTTTGCTTTTTCAAGATCTTCCTGTAATCTTTTCTCTGTATCTCTCAATGATGCGGCCTCTTCAAAACGTTGGCTTTTTACTACTTTATTTTTTTCATGTTTTATATCATCTATCTTTTTTTCAAGATCAACCACTTCCTGCGGTACATTGATGTTCTTAAGATGAACCCTCGCCCCCACTTCATCAAGCACATCAATAGCTTTATCGGGCAACAATCTATCGGTCATATAACGATCACTTAATTTTACACAAGCATCAATTGCTTCTTCATTATAAGTGACGTTGTGATAATCCTCGTATTTACTTTTTATATTAGTGAGAATTTCGATTGTTTCTTCCACGCTTGGTTGTTCAACCATTACCTTTTGAAAACGACGATCAAGTGCTCCATCCTTTTCGATATACATCCTGTACTCGTCTAATGTACTGGCGCCAATACATTGTAATTCTCCCCGTGCAAGTGCTGGTTTAAAAATATTGGATGCATCAAGCGATCCGCTTGCTCCCCCGGCTCCAACTATTGTGTGAATCTCATCTATAAATAAAATAACATCGCGGTTTTTTTCAAGCTCATTCATAATTGCTTTCATCCTTTCTTCAAACTGACCGCGATATTTTGTGCCTGCAACAAGAGCTGCAAGATCAAGGGACACTACTCTTTTATCAAATAATACCCTGCTGACTTTTCTTTGAATAATGCGTAGAGCAAGGCCTTCAACGATAGCGGTTTTACCCACACCTGGCTCACCGATTACTATTGGGTTATTCTTTTTACGTCGACTCAATATTTGTGAAACTCTTTCTATTTCTGTTTCACGGCCTACAATGGGATCCAATGTTCCCAACTCCGCAAGTCTCGTAATATCCCTTCCAAAATTGTCTAAAACAGGAGTTTTTGATTTTGCCTGAGCAGCTGATCCCTTTGAAGTTCGTTGCTGTGAATATGATTTTCTTTCTTCATCAAACTCTTCGCCTTCGTCATCCTGAAATTCAGCTTTGGGATCTGTCTTAACATACCCAAGTTCATTTTTGAACATGTCATAGTCTACATCAAACTGGTTAAGGATTTGAGTGGCTATATTTTCTTTATTTTTTAATATTGAAAGCATCAGATGCTCGCTTTCAACAAGTGGACTTTTATTGGCTTTGGCCTCAAGAACAGTAATTCTTATTACTTTTTCAGCCTGCTTGGTTAAGGGTAGCGAATTAATATTTGCAATATTTTTGCCAGTTTTATCCTTTACAGCTAATTCAATTTCCTTCCTCAATTCATACAAGTCAACATTAAAAGCCTTTAATATTTTTATAGCAGTATTTTCTCCATCTCTTATAAGCCCAAGCACAAGATGCTCGGTACCTATAAAATCGTTGCCCAAACGCAATGCTTCCTCCCTGCTATAGGAGATTATTTCTTTTACCTGGGCTGAAAAATTGTTGTCCATATGATTCAATTTAATACTATACAATAATAACGAATAAAATCTACTCTTGGTTGCGAAAACAAATGCACAGCGTGTTGAAAACCGTACAAAAAAAGGTTAAATCCAAATTCAGATTCGTGTCGATAGCTAATTTTGATGACTCAATCTAATGCTATCTTGTAAAACATCCGGCATTCTTTTTAATACCTTTGAACAGAACCCTCTCAATTTCATAAACTAATAGTCAAGATGAAAGTCAAAATTGATACCAAAGAAAAATTTCACGTCATAACTATCGAGGAAAAAGAATTGTCTGCTAATATGACAGAAGACCTTCAAAAACTCTTACTTTCCTTTGTCGATAAAATTCCCGGAAATATTATACTGAATTTGATCAACATTCAACAAATTAATGAACTTATCGGTAACACATTTGCATCCGTCCAACAAACATTTTATGATTTAAATTGTTCGTTTGTCATTTGCAACCTGCAACCTGCAGTTGAAACGCTTTTAGATACCAAAGAATTGTTGGAGATCATGAATATTACCCGAACCGAGAGTGAAGCATGGGATATCGTGCAGATGGAAGAAATTGAAAGGGAGCTATTTTGACGTGGTATTTGATTCCTGAAACTTGATTTTTAATTTTTAATGTTCATATTGTGCTTGCCGTAACCATTCTTGGAAATAACTCTGCCGTACCTGCCCACGGCAGGCATCCGACTTCGCAGGTAATCCAGACCGACTATCATAAATTTTTAGTGGATTGCGGTGAGGGCACTCAAATGCAAATGACCTTTTACAAAATTAAGCCCTCCAGAATCAATCGTATTTACATTTCACACCTTCACGGTGATCATTATTTTGGCCTTATTGGATTACTCACTACAATGGGATTAAACAATCGCAAACATGACCTTCATGTTTATTCTCCTCCGGGGCTTAAAAATATTCTTGATCTGCAGTTTAAAGCCGCTGCCGCAAATCCTTCGTATCCCATCCATTTTCATGAGTTAACAACCGAAGGGATAATCTTTGAGGATAGAAGAATCCAGGTTGAATGTTTTAAAGTCAGGCATCGCATTGAATGCCTGGGATTTATTTTTAGGGAGAAAAAGAACATTAGAAAAATTGATCCAAAAAAAGTAGCTGTCCACAAGGTGCCTGCTTCTTTTTTTGAGAGCCTGCAAGAAGGGCAAGATTATATTTCCCCAATGAATGAAATAATAAAAAATGAAGTTCTCACAACACCGGGAAATCATCCCGCTTCATATGCATATTGTGCAGACACTTGCTATTTTGAACCAATCACTGAAAAAATAAAAGATGTGGACATGATATATCACGAGTCTACCTACCTGCATGCACTTGAAGAAAAAGCATATTTACGATTTCATTCAACTTCAAAACAGGCTGCGATGATAGCGCAAAAAGCAGGTGTGAAAAAATTATTGCTCGGTCACTTCTCTTCTATGTATGATAGCATTGAAGATTTTAAAATTGAGGCTTGCGAAATTTTTGAAAATACCGAATGTGCCTATGAAGGAGTTTGTTACCTGGTCTGAATTCTTTCTGGATTTGGATAAAACTTTATTGGTATAGCAAAATCAAATAGACAATACTTGCAAACTATTTTACGAAACAATATCCCCGTAAAATAATTTGGAACTCAGATCTTTTACTTTATTATGAAAAGCCATGCTAAGCGGGACCAGGGGTAACCTCAACACATTTTCAATCATTCCTGTTTCAGAAAGAAAAGCTTTAACGCCTGCCGGGTTGTTTTCAACAAATAAAAGATCGTTTGCTTCAAGTAATTTATAATGCAGTTGCCTTGCCTTCGTAAAATTTTCCTGCAGCGCATAGCGTACCATTAAAGAAAAATCCTTTGGAAAAGAATTTGCAGAAACGCTTATCACACCATCCATTCCGCACGCGATTAGCGGTAGGGTAAGGTGATCATCCCCGCTCACAACAAAAAAGTTATCAGGGCGGTTTTTTAATATGTGCATACACTGAACTATACTACCACTAGCTTCTTTAATGCCCCCGATGTTATCGCACTCATTAGCAAGCCGCAGCGTGGTTTCCGCTGTGATGTTACTCCCTGTTCTGCCAGGAACATTATACAGAATTATCGGCTTCGGAGTAGCGTCAGAGAGCGCTTTATAATGTTGAAATATTCCTTCCTGCGAAGGCTTGTTATAATATGGGCTTGTACTTAAAACAGCTGTAGCTTTTTCCAGGGGATATGATTCCAGGTTTTTCAAAAGTTCCCGTGTATTATTACCGCCAACACCTACAACCACAGGTACACGTTGGCTTACCTTTTCAAAAGTAAAATTTATGATGTCAACTTTCTCATTGTTACTTAATGTAGATGTTTCTCCCGTAGTACCTAATGTCACCAGGTATTCCACACCATTGCTTATAGCGTTATTTATAACTCTTTCCAATGCATCGTAGTCTATTTCAAAATTTTTTTTGAAAGGTGTTATTAACGCAACTCCTGTACCTCTTAAAGAATTTTTTAATGACATGAAATATTATGTGTTGTTTAGTTTAATTATTACCGGTGACAAGTTTACGATCGTTGACGTTCTGGCTTTATTCTTCATCCCAAAAGCCCATCTTGCCAAATTTTTCAATACGTTGTTTAATTCTATCTTCCGGCAGGATCTTTTTTAATTCTGCAATAATAGGTTTTATGTAGGCTTTAAGATTGGCTGCCGCCTCATCATAATTCCAATGCGCGCCACCAAGCGGTTCAGAAATAATACCGTCAACCAGGCCAAAGCTGAACATATCTTCCGAGGTTAAATGCAATTGCGCCGCCGCAATCTTTTTTTGTGCCCAGCTACGCCAAAGAATTGTACTGCAATTTTCAGGAGAGATTACGCTATACCAGGAATTTTCCATCATCAATACCCTGTCACCTACACCAATTCCCAAAGCTCCCCCACTGGCACCTTCTCCAATTATTACGCATATAACCGGAACTTTCAGGCGAATCATCTCGTAAATATTTCGTGCTATTGCTTCTCCCTGCCCACGCTCCTCGGCTTCAAGGCCCGGGAATGCCCCCGGAGTGTCAATTAACGTTATTATTGGCTTTTCAAATTTTTCAGCAAGCCGCATAAGCCTTAATGCTTTCCTGTAACCTTCAGGATTAGCCATACCAAAATTACGCATTTGCCTCATCTTCGTGTTCGTACCTTTTTGCTGCCCTATTACCATTACAGTTTCACCATCAAGCTGAGCAAAACCACCTACCATCGCCTTATCATCTTTTACATTTCGGTCACCGTGAAGTTCTATAAAATTGGTGAACATTTTCAAGATATACTCAAGCGTGTAAGGCCTGTCTGGATGTCGGCTCAACTGAACCTTTTGCCATGGAGTAAGGTGTTCCGTAATTTCCTTTCGCTTCATTAGAATAGACGCTTCCAACTGGCTGATAGTAGTTGCGTAATCAACTTTTGTATTTTTTTGTGCCAGCTTTTTGTTTTCTTCAATCTGCTCGAATAATTCCTTTATCGGTTGCTCAAAATCAAGAAATTGCCTCATAAATGGACGTGAAATTTTGTAATAATTATTTAAAAATACGTTTCCTAACAAAACGTATTTCATTTTTAAGAAGTTGAAGTTACGATGCGAAAATTTAATGAGAAATAATCACTTATAAATATTGGCGCCAATAAATTTTTAAGCCACAATTTTTCAACCTTTTTTGATAAAATAAAATTAAAATTTCACCTGTTGATTGGTTAAATTGAAATTTGATTATCTTGCGCTCCCGAATTACAAAATGGATCGGTAGTTCAGTTGGTTAGAATGCCGCCCTGTCACGGCGGAGGTCGCGGGTTCGAGTCCCGTCCGGTCCGCTCAAGTATCGTTAGAACCCACTATAGCAGCGGGTTTTTAGTTTTAGGTCTATTTTTAGGTCTATAAAAACGCATTTTTACGAAGAACTTTACTTGTCTTTATTTCGCTTTATATAGCTTAATAAATATCTCTACAAATATACGATTAAGCAGTTTTAGTTCGAAATAAGTATTGCCTTTTTTTCACAAAAAACAGTGAATCCAATGCTTTTTTTGTGTCTACGCCTGCATTAGCTGTTTTATATCGCTCCCAAGAAAATATACTCTTGACCTTATTTTTACCCTTTTCAATTTCCCATGTTTGATCCAGTCATAAATTGTTGGCTTTGTCACTTTAAAAAAGTGAACAAATCTCTTGCATTTTGTACAGGGGCTTCTCGGTGAGTCCTGGCGTTTCCGTAATTGAACTTAATATTGGCTGTTCATTTCGACATCTGGTTACCTCTTCTCTGATTATCACTCTTATCTGAGCCCAGAACTCAACTGGCTGAAGAGGAATTAAAATTGGAACTGATGCATTTTTTTCCATAACCTTCATTTTCATTTTCGCGAAATTTATTTCAAACCTTCAAATGAACTCTATTATAAGCTACGGGATTTGAGGAAGGCTAATATGGTAATAAATAGAAGCGCATAATTTTTCCATGTTTGGCATTTTTTATACCAATACTTCAAACATTCAGATAGGCCCTACTGTGTACCGCCGGATTCACTGAAGCTTCATAAACAATATATCCATACTCATGCAGACTATTTATACATTTATTATCAATATTGTCCTAAACGTTTTATTTGTAAAGATACCTTTGTTGATTGTATTGAGTTTCCATTGCCTTTGGCTTCTTTTTTAGAATAGAGCTCCCTGTAAAATTGGATGATGATTTTT
>JBKJRY010000052.1:0-20224 GCA_046593045.1 Chitinophagaceae bacterium
CATTCTTCCCCAAAAAACCTTCTATCAAAATTGATATACAAGAAACTAACCCTTACCTTATCGAACAATTAAATCAACCAAAATTAATAGCCGCTTAAACCGAACTCAGGTTATTAATAAAAACCTAATGACTTTTTTGGGTTTATAAAATCTTTTTTAAGATGAATATTAAAATGGTAACTTAACTGAAAGTTATAGTCTTTACCAAATTCAACTCAACATGTCAATCAAAATTATCGGAGCAGGGCTGCCACGCACTGGCACAAACACTCTCAAAGAATCTCTTGAAAAGCTGGGCTACATGAAAACTTATCACATGAAGGAATTACTGGTTCATCCCGAAAATCTTCATTATTGGTTGGCCCTGAAAGAAACCGGAACTACAAAATGGGATGAGTTGTATAACGGTTACCAGGCAACTGTCGATTTCCCCGCTTATCCCTGGTATAAGGAACACATGAAGAAATACCCCGACGCAAAAGTAATTTTGACAGTTAGGCCGTTTGAGAAATGGCACAGCAGTGTTGCCAGCACCATTTGGAAAGCGGGGCCTCAAACGCTGCGACAAAAATTAGGTATGATCTCAAAACTTCTGTTTAATACCCGCCTTCGGTCTGTCATCAAATGCGTAAAACTTTCTAAAGAGATGATCTTTAAAGTACATTTTCAAGGTAAGTTCGAAGATAAAGTAGCTGCTGAAAAAATATTTAACCAGCACATTGAAGACGTGAAAGCGCATGTTCCACCAGAGAAATTACTTATCTATGATGTAAGTGAAGGTTGGGGGCCTCTCTGCAAATTTTTGAATGTGCCGGAACCTGGTGAACCAATTCCTCATCTAAATAAAAAGGAAGATTTTAAAGAAATGCTGGGCCATCTTATGAAAGGTGAAATGGTTTAAATTTTTTTAACATTGGTAGCCATATACGATTGATAAAATTGAATTCTTATCTGTTACTTTCTCATTTTTGAAATAAGCCAGCTTACCGGAATTGGCCTGGCTGAAAATGATCTTGCAAATACACTTACAATAGATTTTATCAAGTCTACCAGGCTGTGAGTTGGGAGCCGGGCATCGGTGGCTTTAGATCAAAATAATGAAGCTGTCCGGAGACGATTTCTTTATACATGCCATGAAAAAGTAAACATTACTTCGCCCTGATAACCGGCCTTAATTTATAACCTTCAACTTCCTCACTGATAGAAGGTGCGGCGTCAAAATCAACAACGATTGTTTTAATATTGGTCTGTAATTTTTTTATGTACTATAGTATGTTGCTATGATGGGACCTTTTCAAATAGAACTCTCTTATTATTTTTCTGCCGGTAAATTAAATTCGATAATATACTCTGATAAATAAGGACTCTGGTCCTGGTATTGATCTTTATAAAATAACCTTGCTTTTTTACCCAGCTTAAGGGAAGTATATTTTTTTTCTTTCGCGTCAGTATCCGCAAAGGGCTGAAGTGATGGATACCAAACAGTATGGCCCGGCTTATTTAGCAATAGTTTTGGAGTTGACCATTCCTGAGAACTTTTTCCTTCGCCCAGGTCTGCATTTGGATTAAAAGAAATATAGATGCTGCTGCCCTTCCACGAAGGGCCTTCGGCTTTTGCCATAAGCATTACCCAGCAATTTAAATAAGTATTCCAGCTAACAGAAGGTCCCCAGAAATATTTTCCGGTAGGCGAGGAGGCAGGGCCACCACCTTCACTTTGTGGAATTTGTAAAGATGCAACAGGTGCCCCTATACTGTCAGAAGGAGCATCAAAGGCAGCGCCATCCCACCTTTTTGCTTTGCCAACAGGGTTTTCAAGATCTGGCAATGGAATGCGGGCGATACTTATACATTGACCTCTCCATTCCAAAGAAGAATCATAGGTTGATGAATTATATGAACCGGGATAGCCATACTCACCATAAAATACATATAAATGATCGCCACTCGCAACAGCCGAAGGATCACCAACACCACCGGCAAAATTTATACCTGTGTTGTGAGGTTTTAATATCAGCCTTGGCTGATAATCCTGTAACAAAATTCCTTTGTCTGCCCAGCTTTTGCCTCCATCTCCAGACTTCATAATGCCTATCCTGCAAACTGCGGTTTTTGTTTCCGGACCTTTGAGTCCTTGTGGCCAATCGATGTCCAAATAGCCTGTTCCCTTTGCAGAATCGTAAGGCAATGTTGAGGGATAATTTTCATTATGATACAATGCAAATAAAGTCTTGTCTCTTTTGTCGCTGGTATTTTTATACAGCGTTTCAAACCATACAGCCCCATGTAAACCTTTTGTGCCGGCAGGTGCATTGGCCGGCATGGAAGGCTCAATGAATTCGCCCGGGCTCCTGCTGAATACTTCATCTACAGAAGAACCGCTTGCATACTTTAAGTCATGAGCATTTCCCCACAAGGGATCTTCACCGTATTTACCGGGAAATATTTTAAAAGTGTCGTTAATCCATACGGTTGCCATATTACAGTCAACAAAAGAATTAAAAATAAATTTTTCGTGTGGTATAAGAACCACTCCAGGCATACCTTTTGGTCTTGCTGACTTGTCTTTCTTTATTGGCTCATTGCAAGACGCAAAAAAGAGGGCTGAAAATATTAACGAGCGATAGATACTAAATTTAATTGCATTCATAAAGAAGATATATAAATAAGTAGATGATGATTACAATGATTTATTTTTGAAAGGGAATTTTTTAATATTTTTTTCACACACGCCCGACGGCTATATCTATTACATCGACGGCTTTTTTTTGATTTGATCTTCGCGAACAGAAAATACCATAAACAACAATTAACATAAAGCAAAAGCAAGGCACGAGGTACGAAATCCGGAGACCCATCTTATCTGCAATCATACCCTGTATAGGAGGGAAAAAGGCACCCCCTACAATTGCGATATTCAGTAATGCGGATCCTTTTTCTGTGAAGCTTCCAATTCTTTCTATTCCCAAACTAAATAGAGTTGGAAACATTATGGATATAAAAACGCCGAGCCCTACCATGTAATACGGATTCCATGATGAATTGGTGAGTGCGCATAAAAGCAGCAGTATAACCATACCGGTTCCAAAAACAGCTACCAGTTTTCCTGCTGAGAAAAATTTGAACAAATAAATACTTGCGAATCCGACGATAGTTGCAGCAACATAATAATATGTAAGAAACTGGGCGGCTTTATTAGCGCTAAATCCTGCAATGGATTTGTCCTGGAGATAATTAATGAAAAAGCCTGCAGTACAGGCTTCCGCGCCAACATAAAAAAACATAATTATAGTGCCCCAGAATAGTTGAGGATATTTTTTTGATTCCTTTAAAATAGAAAAAAAAGAAAAGCCTTTTGCCATTTCAGGTTTAAAGGCCGGCAGTACCGAGAAAAAAATAAAGACAGCGAGCAGGCACGTTCCTATACCGAGGCCCATATATGGCCTGTAAAATGATATGTTTTTATCAGCAGTATAAATTAAATGAGTTCCTAAAATGGGTGTTAAAGAATATCCTATTCTCGAAAATACCTGTACAAAATTTATACGGGCATGTGCGCATTCCGGGGTACCTAACATCGTTGCTAACGGATTTGCCGCAACATTAATTAATGTAACTCCAATAGAAACCACGAACAGCGCTATTAAAACCAAAATATAAGAAGATGCGAAATAAGCAGGTATGAATAAGCTACACCCAATACTGCATATGGCTAATGCAGTTATTAAACCTGTTTTATAACCAAACCTGGAAATAAAATATGAAATGGGTATAGGGAAAATAAGATAAACTAAATAAAATGACTGCTGTATACGGGTAGCCTCTGTATAGGAAAGATCAAAAAAATTCTTGAGCGATGGAAGCAAAATATCGTTCATACAAATAATAGCTCCCGTAAACAGAAATACATAAGACACCAGTAGTAAAGGTTTCCATTGATGCTTCATTTTTGGATCGGTTACATTAGTTTAATGAGAAAATTTTGCAAGGCATAAGTATTAATATGTTGCCCTCCCCCCCGATATATCGTAAATAAAACCTGTAGAAAAACTGTTTTCATCTGAAACTATAAAGCAGGATATTGCGGCGACCTCTTCAACAGTACCCAGGCGTTTCATTGGAATCTTTGCTGTCATATAAGCCAGTTGGTCGGCGGATGTATTTTCATTCATCAGTGTTTTAATTACTGCAGGTGCAAGACCGTTAACTGTAATGTTGGTATCAGCAAATTCTTTCGCTACACCTTTCACCAGCCCGATAACTCCCGCTTTGGTAGCTGAATAGCCAATCATTCCCGGGTTTCCTTCCTTTCCCGCCATTGAGGATATCAGTAATAAGCGGCCGTTACCAGTCTTCTCCATTATTTTCAAGGCATATTTTGTAATAAGAAATGTTCCTTTCAAATTCACTTGGTAGAGCTTATCAAAATCATCACATGAAAAGTCGGTAATTTTTGTACTTGTGGGCCCAACTATACCAGCCGAATTTACAAGAATATCTAGTTTGAGCCAATCTTTCTCGACTTCTGACATGGCTTTGCAAACCTGTTTTTCATCACTTATGTCTACTAAATAGCCCTTGGATTTTATTCCATTTTGTTCAAACTCAAGGACGGTATTTTGCAATGAGGTTTTATTTATATCTAACAGGGCGACTGTCGCTCCTTCTCTACCCAATCTGCATGCTATTGCTTTTCCTATGCCAGTGGCTGCTCCGGAAATGACGGCTATTTTGTTACTAAATCTGTTATTCATTTTTTTAAAATTTATCTTTTATAAATCAGGAGTACAATAAATTCTCTTGCCCCCGAGTTTAATTTCAACATCCACTAAATATTTTTTCAAACCTTCAACATTTACTTCAATGCCCAAACCCGGCTTTTCAGAAATATTTATATTACCATTATGATCGGGTTCAAGTTTCACCCGGGAAATATCCTGCGCAAGTTGTTTTGATTCAAAGGGGTATTCACACAAAGAATCTTTCTCTAATCCTGCAAAGGGTTGCAGCGAAGCACTTAAAGCAAGATGAGAGGTGAAGGTGTGGTTTACGTAGGTTATACCGGCACATTGAGCAATATCTGCGACCTTTTTTCCTACCGTGATACCACCGATTCTGCCTGTGTCAATTTGTATAAAACTAAGCCCGGCATAATCGATCATCGCCTGCGCCTGTACCAAATTATTACAGCCCTCACCGCCCGCAATAGGAATAGAAGGGTTTGATTCAGAAAGTTTTTTATAGGAATCTAATGCCATGTTTATAAAGGGCTCTTCTAACCAATAGGCATAAACGTTTTTAAGTTGTGGTAATCTTTCCCTTGCAGTGGGAACATCGTCATTCCAAATTGTTCCTGCATCTACCATTAAATGGATCTCTTTGCCAAGTCCCTCACGCGACGCCGATAAATGGGCGATATCTTTATCGAGGCCATTTTTACCAAACGGCCCCCATCCGAATTTTACTGCCTTAAAGCCTGATGCCCTTGCTTTTTTTGCTTTATCAAAAGTTTGTTCAGGAGTGTCGCCGAACAATTGTGAAGCATAAGGCGTTTTGGGATAAGATTTTTTTTAGCCCAGTAATCTGTAAACAGGCTCATTCAGTTTTTTTCCAAGAAGATCCCATAACGCAATGTCAATACCTGAAAGTGTATGATCGGATTGCAGCAAGTCAAAAGAATTTTCATGAACGGCAGCAGAGATACGGGTAATGTCGTTCACATCGTTAATAGCCATTCCTTCCACAGAGTATTTTAATGGTTTGCATGCACTATGCGACATAGGGCATACATAGCTTGCAATGCTGGTGAGCGGAGAAGCTTCACATTCTCCCCAGCCTTCGAGTCCGCCAGCCCTGACCCTGACCAATAGTGCATCCTGGCTGCCATCGCCAATGTCCAATACTTCAGGCATTGAAAGATAAAAAAAATCAACAGACTCAATTTTCATTGTAAAATTTTAGAATTCCTTAACCTAATCCAACGCCCCTCCAGGTAAGAGTGATATTATTTATTATCATTTAAAACGTAATAGTAAGTCCGCCATCTACAGTAATCACCTGTCCGGTTATGTAAGAGGCGTCTTTGCCAGCTAAAAAGAAAGCCACACCGGCTATCTCATCGGGGCTGGCAGCCCGCCTCAGTGGTAGATGCTGATTGCTTACATAGTTATCTTTAAACCATTGGCTATCCAATTCATTTTCCCCGTCAACTATTGACATGGCTGTATCTACAAAGCCAGGTGCAATGGCATTTACCAAAATATTTTTATCCGCGAGTTCCAGCGCCATTGACCTGCAAAATTGATTGATAGCGGCTTTTGCCATTGAATAGCTGCTTGCATGTTTTTCAGCCCTGGTTCCATGAATAGAAGTAATATGAACGATCCTACCGTTTTTATTATTCATAAACTTTACTGCCAGTCTTGTCATCCGGAGGCATCCATCAAGCATAACATCAAAGATTACACGCCATCGGGTAACATCCATTTCAAAAGGATTGGTTTTTTCATTCAATCCGGCGCAATTGATCAGTACGTCTACGTTGCCCCAGTTATCCTGTATAATTTTTTCACCATTTTTCACCGTTTCCACTTCAGCATAACTGCCGCTTAATAAAAGATGATTTCCTTTGGGAAGCATATTTAATAAAGTCGCCAGTTTTTCCGACTGTATATCATTAACGCAAACATCATAACCTTCATTTGCAAATCTTATAGCGGTGGCTCTTCCTATTCCGGAAGCGGCGCCTGTTATTATAGCTTTCTTTCTTTCCATGCTCAATTAAATATTTTCTCCTGCATATATTTTCACTACCGTATTTATTTCCGCTCCCGGCTCAAGCACAGTGCATTGTCCTGATTTCATTGCTTCATTTACACTTATCGGCATGCTGCTGCAGGGCTCTAAAATCGCTGTGTAATGATTTAGAAATCCTCCGTAAGAAGCGAAATACCATTGATACGGAAATACATTATTGTCATAACTATAGCGGAATAAATGTTTGCCCCTGTTGCTTTCTAGCCCCATTTGAGGAATACCAATATCATATAAATAAAAAAAGTCTGTCGTGTTATTTTTATCTGGAACTAATGAAGCGTCAGTTTTTTCTATATCCGGCCAGGTGATTTCATTAAGAGTTTTAAATCTTGAATAACCAGGGTCAACAACCTTTGCTTTCCTGGCGCTGGTCACAAGTTTATCACCACATTCAACAAATAATGCTGCATGCAACTTCCATAAAAAATTCCGTGTCGATCCCGTGTCATTTCTGATGGTGTATTCCAAATTAATTACAGGGTAGTTGGCTTCTAAAGAAATTATTTTTTTATAAAAAAGCCCGCTCAATTTTAATTTCCCGAATACAGAAATTTTGTTTTCTGCCAACTCGTGATCCAAAACTGTGGTCCACAATTCTCCGTGATCAGGATACGCAATTGAATCAATTGTTTCAGGAATATCATTAGGAATCAATTCATCAATTCCTCCTAAAAAATTAGCATCATAATCTGCGCCGGGCTGATGCGTTTCAAGTACCAAATTTGTATTTCTCCATAAAAATTCCTTTTTCAGTTTTTTATTATAAACACTTACTATTTTTCCACCCGCAGCCGGTGCAATTTCAAATTTTATATAATCGTTTTCCCCGGCGAATAGTTCGACATTATTAACTTCTTTCCGGGAAATGATCATAGTATAGATTGCTTTGTGCAGTAAAATATTTATTTCTTTTCCAGTTTTATCAAAAAACCTCCTCCGGGTGCAAGATGAATTTTAACTGTGTCATTCTTTTTAACCGTTGTGTTGGATAAAATATAATCCGCTGCATAGCGATCTGCATTTACACCATCTTTGCAAATGGTGACTTTGTAATTAGCATCTGCATCAAGAAAATCAAACTTGATATCTATATCTCTTGCAGACCAATCTGTCATTCCACCAATATACCAGTTTGCATCTTTTTCTCTCGCGGTAACAATATATTCTCCGATTTTTCCATCTATAATATTTGTTTCATCCCATACGGTCGGGATGCTGCTGAGTAGTTCCATAAATTCTGGCTCCATCCATGCCTGTGAAGGATTGCCTGCAAATAATTGCATGGGATTGTCGTAAACTACAAACATTGCCAGCTGATGACAACGTGTTCCCTGGCTTTGTACCATTCCTTCGATTTGTCTGAATCCTTTTTGCGTAGCATTATTAAGGATACCCGGTTCATAGTCGAATGATCCTGCAAGCATTCGGGTATACGGCAACGTTACATCATGTGGCGGTGTTGGCTTGTCACTCCAAATATTATATTCTGATCCAAGTACGCCTTCTCTTGATACATTATTCGGATAAGTACGGTTAAATCCTTTTGGTGGATAAGCACCATGATACATAATCATGATGTGATGATCCGCGCAGGCCTTTGCAATCTTGTGGTAAAAATTAACTATCTTTTGATCATCCCTATCGATGAAGTCAGTCATTATATAATCTACCCCCCATTTATTGAACCTATCCAAAGCACTGTCAAGCTGCCTGTTCAGTGTGTGGGCAAGTGTCCACATACTTACCTTAATTCCTTTTTCTTTTGCATAGCTAAGAATACTATCCATGTTAATATCCGGATTGATTTTGAACAGGTCTGTATTATCGCTCCAGCCAGCATCCATCATGATGCGATCGAATCCGAAGCGTTTTGCAAAATCAATATAATATCTATAAGATGCTGTATTAACACCTGATCTAAAAGGCACATTGAACAGGTTCACATTTATGATCCATTCATCTGTTCCCTTGCCAGGATTTACCCATGAGGCATCACCAATTTTGGAAGGAGAGGCGAGCCGGTAAACGATATCATTTGAAGGTAGTTGCCTGTCCTCATCAGCGATTAACATAACACGCCATGGAAAGCTCCTGGTACCTTTGGTCCTGGCAAGGTAGTCCGCTCTTTTTGTAACTACTAATTGCGGGTAAATTCCAGGGGCCAGTCTTTCTTCCAAAGGGTAGGGCGCGAATTTTCCTTTGAATGAAGAGGACCCCGTTCCTGCTAAAAACATTCCCGGGTAATCCTCAAGATCAGATTCTGTGACAGCTATTCTGGCATTTGATTGTGGAATAACAAGCACGGGTGTATAACCCAACTCTGAACTTTCAATACTATCAACTTCTCTTAACGGATACAATTCTTCAAAGCTGGTATGAAAAATATCAGCATCACCACGTTTATGTATACCCGGAAAATAAGCGGATGGTTTACCGGGGAAATTGAATTCCGCGATTTCATTTTGTACGGTAATAGAATCTTTAAAAGATGTTACAAACCTGTATGCTACACCATCATCATATACACGGAATTCAACTTTATAAGGTTGCCTGGTTACAATGGTCGCGAGGTTATAATTGTCAGGAATCTTTTTTCTTTTTTCAGGAACTGGAGAAATAATTACATCAGAAACCTTTTTTATTGAATGGGATTTTACCCGGTTATTAAAAGAAAATTTTTGATTATTTGCCAATAGTAAATCGATCTGAGATGGATTCAATATGGACTCTCCATTGAAATCGATCTTGTAATTCAGACTTCTCCCCATCCATATTTTTACACAGATCTTCCCTGAAGGAGAACAGACCGATAATGTATCAAGACACCAGGACGTAACGGAAAAGCCGATGCAGGCGACAAGCAGGAAATATTTTTTCATAATTTAAGAGATTCATTCTTTGTAGAATGCTTACAAGATATTTATTTTATAAAACAGAATTAGTAACCAGGGTTTTGCTCCAATTGCGGTGCCCTGTTTATTTCATCTATAGGTATAGGAACCCAATACAATTTATTAGCTGTAGGGCCGCGTTGCTGAACAATGATTTGTTGCCATGTTGTTGTTACAGTATTATTGTCCTTATTATTAGTCTGGATAATATCAACCCCGGTAGCATCTTCAAGCGCCTGATCAAGAATTTTCCATCTTCTCATGTCATAAAATCGAACATCTTCATGTACAAATTCTATTCTTCTTTCATAATGTAAAGCCTCTGTTATGTCGCCGGTGAAATCAGGCAAGGCTGCCCTGTTCCTGATCATATTAATATAAGTGGTCGCTTCTGGTATTTCTCCCAATCCCAAACAAGCTTCAGCATAGTTCATAATAATTTCGGCATAGCGAAACTCAATCCATACGTTTTCATTATTGTTAGATTCAGTGCCATATACCGCGTTGTCGAGATATTTTTTAAAGGTATAGCCTGTGTATGTTCCATCGTCTCCATCAATGGGCCCCTGCCTTGTGTCGATTCCATATATTTTGCTTTCTTCAGCTCCGTTCTTTATAGTTATCCTTGTTCTTCTATCATAGATTCCTAAAGGATCTCTTGGTGAAAGATCGGCAAAACGTTTTTGCCAAATAGCACTATCATACAGAATTGTAGCGTAGAATCTTGGCTCGCGGTTATAATACATATTTGGAGAACCGTACTTGCTTGAAACATTCTTATAATATTTATTTGCGTCAACCTGGTAGTGGTTGCTAAAAGGCGATCCGTCTTCCATTTCAAAAGCATCTGCGAGATTGCCGGTAGGAGCGTTACAACCATACATCACAAAACCGTTGGTGCCATTGATCAGGTTCATCTGGTTTCTTGCCCCTACATCTTTCAGGAACAGTTTGCCCCATATAATTTCATCGCTTGAAAGATCTTTTGCTTTAAAGAATGTAAAAAATTTATCAGCCACTGCGGCTTTATCAGGTGCTCCAAAATTTTCTAACTGGTAAGTGCCCAAATCCATTACTGCCTTGGCTGCATTCTTAGCTGCTGTCCATAGGGCTATTCTATCCGGATTACTATAACCTACTATATCATTAGCTGCAGTACCATCTGCTGTAAGATCACTTGCTGCAAACAATAGTATCCTTGATTTCAATGCCAAAGCTGCTCCCTTTGTTGCTCTTCCCATTTCTATGTCAGCCTTGTCCGCAAGCGCAGCGGCCGCAGCATCACATTCGCCTGCGATAAAATCAATTGTTTCTTTAAATGTTGCTCTTTTAGTGGTTAGATAATCCTGCCCGATTTCAAAAGGTGTAGTAATAATAACAACGCCGCCGTAGTTGCGGGCCAGTTGTTGATAACAAAATGCTCTTAGAAACAAAGCTTCGCCTTTCATCCGGTCAGTTCTTGATTTTATATCAGGTTGCTGAGCGGCAGGATAGGCATCAGGAACTTTGTCAATGTTGGCAATGAAAATATTTAGCTTTTGAATATTCTTGTACATGGTACCCCACGTTGTATAATCAAAGGCCCAGATCCCAAATGGTGTTGGATTACTGGAGGAGATACTACCCTGTAGATAATTGTCTGTTCCAAATCCGTGGGTATCGTGCGACTCATCGGTAAGAGATGCATAAGAAAGGTATCCAAACCCCCCCGTTATGCTGTTGTTATAATTGTCCTGCAGGTACCTGTCAGCAAGGTTAATATCTGACCAAAGCAATGCATCTGAAAATTTATCTACAGGTGTTTTATCTAATATTTTGCTGCACCCTGATGCTATCAAAAACAGGAAGGCAAAAATCCCGATATATATTTTATTTGTTTGCATGATTTCTTTTTTTGATAAAAATTAAATTTTTCAATGGCTTAAAGCGTGATCCTTGCGCCGATAGTATAAATCTTCATTATCGGGTAGTTGATTGACCCTTGCGATGAGTAAATAGTTTGATCTGAACTGACATTCGCGTTTTGGGTACTAATACCACCAACCTCAGGGTCGATGATTTTATTTCCCGAATAAAGGAGGAATAAATTCTGCCCCGAAACATAGATCTGCGCATCCTTCAACCTTATTTTATCCTGGATGTTTTTGGGAACATTATATACGAGCTGTAAATTTTTCATGCGTGCGTAAGCAGCATTCTGGTATGAGTAGTTGGTTCTGTAATCAGATCTCCAGTAAGCATCGTTCCTGTCAAAAGACCTTGGTTTGGAAGCATTGGGGTTATCAGGAGTCCACCTGCCTTCTGCATCGTAGGCGAAATAATTTCCGGCAAGTCCCTGCAATTGGGCATATACCAGGCGCATTGCATTTCCGGAACCTTGAATAAGCCCGTTGAGCGCCCAATTCTTATATCTCAAATTGAAGTTGAAGCCAAATGTAATTTCAGGATTTACCGTTTTTGGAAAGATTATCCGGTCGTCATCATTGATCATACCATCGTGGTTATAATCTTCGATAATAATATCGCCGGGAATGGCACCATCCACATGCGGGGTTTTGCTTATCTCCACATCATCTTTAAAAATTCCTATGGCCTTATATAATAATGTAGAGCCTTGCGGATGGCCGGTGAGTACCTGCCATGCCACCTGCCTTGCCGGTTCATCAAAATTTATCACTTTGTTGCGGGCAAATGCCAGGTTTCCGTTTACAGAATAAGAAAAATCCCTGCTGCGGTCTGCATATCCTAACACAATTTCAAAGCCCCTGTTGTCAACAACGCCGTAGTTTTCATCAGGCAATTGTATACCTGTAAAGTCGGGCACCGATGCATTTCTTTTTACGAGAATATTGTTACGTCTTTGGTAGAAGAAGTCGGCGTTTAAGGTGACTTTGTTATTAAAAAGCATGGATTCAAAACCTGCATTGTAAACATTTGCTACTTCCCACGTGATATTAGGATTGGTGGCACCCAACTGGCTAAGGCCTGCTGAATAAACCCGCCCGGATCCCAATACGTAGCCTGTGCTTAGTGAATAGGCTGATAAATATTGAAAAGGAGCTACAAGATCATTTCCTAACTGACCCCATGACGCCTTCAATTTAAAGAAGTTTACAAACTTCACATGATTCTCCCAAAATTTTTCTTTGGAAATGTTCCAGCCTGCAAGAACGCTTGGAAAATTTCCCCAGCGACCGCTTTCTTTAGAAAACCTTAAAGATCCATCGCGGCGTAAAGAAAATTGAAATAGATAGGTTTCTTTATAATTGTAACTAAGCCTGCCAAAATAATTTATCCGTGAGTCTATTTCAACAAATTCGGAATTATCTTTTTCAGCATCGCCTCCCGCAAATAAGTAAGGAAGCTGGTCGCTTATAAAATACCTGCGGAATGCATCAATTCCTTTACCCTCGTATTCCGATGCTTCGTAAGCAACAAACGCACTGATATTGTGATCGCCTATGGATTTGGTATAGTCCGCCTTGATGTTCCATGTTTTTGTATTGGCATCATCATAAAAGTTTCTTAAGAAAGGATCATTCGTTCCCTTGGGTGTACCAATCAAAAAATCTGATCCATCTTCTGAACCGGTATTGCCTGCAGCCAGGTAGGCGGGCTCATCCAATTGGTAAAGTATCCATGGCTTCTGAAATAATTTCCTTTGCCCCAGGTTAGCATCATAGGCAAAATAACTTGACACTGATAATCCTTTAACCCCGGGTATTTTAAGTGATGCACTAAATATACTGTTGAGCCTGTATCTTTTGCTATCATTAAAACCGGTTTGTGAAGTGGAGGATACAACAGGATTCTGGCCATAAGCAATGTCAGGGCCGGGCAAACCATTTGGATATAAAGCGGGTGATGTAGGAAGACTTTTCAGTGCTCCTTCAAAATTGAATCCCGCATCAGTGGATGGATAATTCCTGTTTTCCTGGGAACCATTTAAGTCTAAGCCAAGCGTAAGATATTCATTAACCTTTGCGTCTATAGTTGTTTTTATATTGTACCGGTTAAATGAGGTTGCGGAATTTTTGAAGATCCCGTCGTCATGTTGGGTACCAAAAGAAAAATAATAATTAACCGCCTTACTCCCCCCGCTAACGGCTACATTATGATTTTGTGTGTGGCTGTTTTTTGCCAATGAAGCGTCAAACCAGTTTGTGTTTGGATGTGTCCATGGATATTGGCCTGATTTATATTTTGCAATATCATCTAATGAAAATTTCATGTTCGGCTCGGCAACACCCTGGTACGATTGCATCTCACGGATCATCTGCGCATAGGTTGCGGCATCAGCCATTTTAGGCAATTCTGTTGGCGAGAGCCATCCCGCATAGAATGAATAATTTACACTAACGGGAGCATTATCACGGCCATGCTTAGTGGTAACGAGGATTACGCCATTGGCAGATCGGGCACCGTATATGGCTGCCGAAGCATCCTTAAGAACACTGATGCTTTCCACATCATTTGCATTGATAGAATTGAGATCCCTTCCGGGCACACCATCTACAACTACCAGAGGTTCGTTATTGCCAAGCGTTGCAAGGCCCCTTATTAAAATAGAGGCGCCATCACTTCCTGGTTGGCCATTTGATTGTTGAATAATTGCTCCCGGCAACCGGCCAGCCAGTGCGTTGGAAATATTTGAAACAGGAGAAGCAGTAATTTCTTTACTTGTGATAGTGGAAACAGAACCGATAACATTTACTTTCTTTTGCGATCCATACCCGATAACCACTACTTCTTCCAGGTTCACGTTTGCTAATTCCATGCCTACATTAATTATAGATTTCCCATTAACAGGCATTTCAATTGGTTTATAACCCACTGAATTGAAAACAAGCGTGCTTCCTTCAGGAACCCTGATCGTGTATTTGCCGTTATCATTAGTAATAGCTCCGATAGTGGGATCAGATTTAACTGTAACTGAAACACCTGCAAGAAATGACGAGTTGGTTTGTACAACTCCTGTAATTTCTTTAAGTGTCTGCGCCGATAAATTGTTGGGAACAATAAATGCAAGGATACCCAGTAGCATAAGCCAGGATATCCCTGGGGAGTATTTTTTTCTCATATCAATCGTTAGTTTAAAAAAATTATTTAATTAGACGAACTAAAACTAACAGTTTGAGAAAGTATAAATATTCTATAATCTTATTTATATGTATACTTTTTTAACATAAATCGCTTGATGATATATACATTAATGATAAAAGATGTTACATTATCGTTGACAAACAGGATAAGAAGGAAATCTATGATAGCAGTTAATTGAGTAAATATTTTTAGAAAAGGACAGTTTGCGACTAACGGTTACCGTGAGGCATGCGAAGTGCTATTTGATAAAAACCTGCTTTTATATTCCTTCGGAATTACTCCAACAATTTTTTTAAAATGCCTGTAGTAATTGGATAAATTATCAAAGCCACTCAGGTAGCAGATTTCTGAAATATTGTAATTGTCTTCCATTAATAACCTGCACGCATGGCCTATTCTGATTTCAGTCACGTAGTTGGAAAATGTTTTTCTTGTATGGTGTTTAAAGTATCGTGAAAATGATGCTACACTCATGTTGAGCCTGGATGCGATTTCTTTGATATATATTTCATCGGTATAATTCTCCATTATGAACTGCAATACGATATTAATTTTATCAGTATCATTACTATTACTTGCCGTAAATCCACTTGATAAAATGAATTTTAAATCATTGCTGGTTGAAAGAAATATAAGGATGTCCAATAAGCTTAATAATCTTTGGACTGGAAGTGCCTGCTTCATGTCAATCAATTTTTGCTTTACATATTGATTGGCTTTCCCGAGAATCTCAAATCCTAAAGATGATTTATTGAGCAAACGCCTTACTAATTTCATTTCAGGTAAATCAAAAAATGAATTGCCGGGAAAGTCATCAGTAAAATGAATAAAAATTGATTTTGCAACAAGGCCTTTATCTTTATAATATTTCTCGCTGTTTCTATAGAGGTGAGGAATATTGGGACCAATTAAAGCAAGGTTCCCATCTGTAAAATGACTTACATGGTCTCCAATAAATCTTGTTCCTTCCGCCTTATCAATTAAAACGAGTTCATATTCCTTGTGGAAATGCCAGGGCTTGTCAAAATAATTGCATTCCCAACACATGTATAAAAATGAGCAGTCAGCGGATAATGGGAGCTTATGGAACTGAGGACGCATAATTTATTATACTTTATTAAAGGGTAGGGGTGACTAAAGGCTAAAATAGTTACTTTTTAGCATCAGCCTTCTATCAAATTTTTTATATCAGAAATGAAATTAATGCCTCTTTTTCCTTCGGATAAATTATAGCAATTTTGCCTGCCTGTGTAAGTCTTTCGCCTGTTTCCTTTATAGTAGTTTTATCAATTCTCTTCTTTATAATTTCATAAAGGTCGTTGTATACTCCGTCCATGTCAAATTTCTTTCCTTCCATATTACTCCAATATTATTTAGCATTCATATAATCAACCGTAAGGTTTGCCAACGCTTTTACGCCAAGTTTGAAACCGCTTTCATCAATAAAAAAATCAGGCGTATGATGCGATGGAGCAGTTAAAGGATCCTGGCCTTTTGGCATACCTCCTAAAAAAATAAAAAGCCCGGGTACCTTCTCCTGGAAGAATGAAAAATCTTCTGCCCCGGTTACAGGCGGCTTTAATACTACATTTTCATCGCCAGCTGTTTTACGCAATGAAGGCAACATTTTTTCGGTAAGCGCCACATCGTTATAAGTAACAGGATAGTGTGAACTATAAGGCAGTTTTATTTCGGCGGTGGCTCCGGCAGCTTCAGCCGTGTTGGTAACTATCCGTATTATATGATCGGTCATCATCTTTTCATCTTCCTTACTGAAAGATCTTACAGTCCCCAGCATTTCAACTTGTTCAGGAATTATGTTAGTACGGTTGCCACCGTTTATTGCACCGATCGTTACTACTCCCGGATTTTCTGTAATATTCAAATTACGGCTAACCACGGTTTGTAAGGCATTAATTATTTGCGCCGATACTACCACAGGATCTACTGACGACCACGGATATGCGCCGTGTGCTGATTTTCCTTTTATAGTAATTTTCATATCATTCACTGCGGCCATTGTGCCACCCGGACGGTAAGTAATTTTTCCGACTTCAGTCTGGCTGTTAATGTGCAATCCGAATATAACGGCCACCTTAGGATTTTCCAATACCCCTTCTTTTACCATCAGTTCAGCGCCACCTTCTTCACCGGCCGGAGGGCCTTCTTCCGCAGGTTGAAAAATAAATTTTACGGTTCCTTTTAAATCATCTTTTATGGAAGCTAAAATTTTCGCAACCCCCATTAGTATGGCTACATGGGTATCGTGCCCGCATGCATGCATCACGCCTACTTCCTGGCCGTTGTACATTGTTTTTACTTTTGAGGCAAATGGCACATCCGTCCTTTCAATTACAGGAAGTGCGTCCATGTCGGCACGCAGTGCCACCACAGGACCTGGCTTGCCGCCTTTCAAAATCCCAACGACGCCTGTTTTTGCAACACCTGTTGTTACAACCATACCAAGTGCCTGGAGATGTTTTGCGATTATACCCGCCGTTCGTATTTCATTATTGCCCAATTCAGGATGCTCGTGAAAATCACGACGCCATTCAATCACCTTTGGTTCTAAATCATCAGCTGCTTTATTTATTTTATTTCTCAAATCATTTGTTTGAGAAAATGAAGACAGAGAAAACAACCATAGGAATGGTAAGAATATTTTTTTCATCAAATTGTTTTTTAAAAAATGCATGTGTAAAATACGCGAATGAAATGAAAATACTCGCCACCAGAATTTATAAAGGTGCATTCAATGACATAATCTTTCCCTTATAGGTTCTTCGCAAATTGCTAACTTCGATCGGACCCAGTTTATAAAAAGTATAAAAGGCACTAGTGAAAAACTATATTTTGACGTTGATGATATTATTTGGATTGCAGGGTGCTATGTCACAAAGCAGCAACATGGTCTATATGTTTTCCTATTTTAAGGATAACGGCCAGGATGGATTACATCTTGCGTATAGCTATGATAGTTATAATTGGATTGCTTTAAATAACGACAGCTCTTTCCTGGAACCGGAAGTAGCAAACGATAAATTAATGCGTGATCCGTGTATCATTCGTGGAGCGGATAATAAATTTCATATGGTATGGACGGTAAGTTGGAATGCACGTGGTATAGGTTATGCATCGTCAAATGATTTGATTCATTGGAGTAAACAGGAATATATACCCGTAATGGAAAAAGAAGATTCTGCCATGAATTGCTGGGCCCCGGAAATAACTTATGATGCAAAGAAGAAACAATATATGATTTATTGGGCCTCTACTATTCCCGGAAGATTTTTACCGGGCGATACTGCGGGAGATGATAAGTACAATCACAGAATTTATTATGTTACTACCAAAGACTTCAACACTTATAGTAAAACAAAACTTTTATACGATAAAGGCTTTAATGTAATTGATGCTACAATTCAAAAAAATGGAAAACAATATGTCATGTTTTTAAAAGATGAAACCAGGAATCCAGCACAAAAGAATATTCGAATTGCATTGAGCAAAAAACTTACAAAAACTTACAGTAAGCCATCGTTACCCATTACAGGAGATTATTGGGCGGAAGGACCAACTGCAATTAAAATTGATAAAGGCTGGATCGTATATTTTGATAAATATATGGAGCATACTTATGGAGCTGTCACATCAACAGATTTAGTTCATTGGACAGATATTTCAAATAAAATAACTTTTCCTGAAGGTGCCAGGCATGGAACTGTTTTTTTAATCACTAAAGATGAATTCAGTAAACTTACTAAGCAGTAACAGAAAAGCACTGGTATGAAATAAGGTTTCCGTTTTTTAAAAGCTTTACAGCCTTTGCGCCGATATAACTTGCGAATTAACGGCCGGGACCGAGGCTAAAAAAATAACCGAACATAATTGTATAAAAAAAGGTGCTGTTCTAATTTCTTAAAACAGCATCTTTTTTATTTTAACCTCTTTTTTATTTATCTTAGGCTTTAAACGAATAGCCGTCTCTATATTGTCTTCTCACATATTGATTGGCTTCATCAAAGTTGGTAATCTTCATATTATCGGCATCCCACAATAATTTCTTTCTGCCCGGGAAGTTGCCTGACGCGTCTTTTACATTCCAGCTGCGAAGCGCGAGATTGGCAAATAGCACGGTCTCGGTAAGTGGCCCTGCATAATCAAAGTTAGAACTTGTTTTGCCTTTGCCAAAGCCTGCTATACAAGCATTCACCCACTGGGCATAATGTCCGTCCTGCCCGCCCGGTACTCTTGCTACTGTTTGTGGTACATTTATGTCTTTGGTTTTTGAAGTAGGTAATAATGTAGCATCATCGCCATAACAACCACACATAATCTTTCCTTTTGTTCCTTCTATTATTGCGCCACCATCTGAGTTACCCATTTCTTCATTGGCTCCCAATTCTTCAGGGCGCTCCGGTCTTATATTGCCATCCATCCATGTCAGTGTTACATCCGGCTTGCCATTCTTTCCGGGAAATTTCATTTTTATAGAAGATGCCACCGGGCAACTTTCAGGATGATAAGCAGGCGTCCACATTTGTTCATACACATCTGCCACACTGCATTCTACTTCGGACGGATACCCAAGACCTGCTACTTTGAATGCAGGATCGATAATATGACAACCCATATCGCCCAATGCGCCGGTACCAAAGTCCCAATAGCCACGCCAGCTAAACGGAACAAAGCCTTCATGATACTCGTGAAACTGGGTAGCTCCCAACCATAGGTTCCAATCTAATTCT
Organism: Chitinophagaceae bacterium; assembly: GCA_046593045.1. Lineage (GTDB taxonomy): Bacteria > Bacteroidota > Bacteroidia > Chitinophagales > Chitinophagaceae > Ginsengibacter. The sequence goes on from JBKJRY010000052.1 coordinate 19,559, forward strand.
TTAGGTATTTTATCTTTGGTTGTGGGATAGCCTGTACCCTGAGGCCATACTGGCCGATTGGTCCAGCAGCGAATCGTGTGGGCATCGCCTATAAGCCCGGCATTGTACCAATCCTGCATCATTCGTACACCATCACCCGATGAACCCTGGTTACCCATTTGAGTGACAACTTTATATTTCCTGGCTGCTTCTGTTAGTACCCTTGCTTCGTAAATATCATGGGTCATTGGTTTTTGCACATACACATGCTTGCCCATTTGCATAGCCATTAATGCAGCAACTGCATGCCCGTGATCCGGGATGGACACGGATACCGCATCTAAGTTTTTTCCTTCCTTATCCAGCATTTCCCTGTAGTCTTTATAGTAAGGGGCCTTGGGAAAAGCAGCTCTTGTTTTAGCTGACGAACGATCGTCCACATCGCACAAGGCAATAATATTAGCCCGACCCGATTTAAAGAAATTGGCAAGGTCGCTTTCTCCTTTGCCACCTGCTCCGATTCCACCAATGTTAAGTTTATCACTGGGAGCAACAAACCCCCTGCCCAAAACGTGGCGTGGTACAATGGTAATACCGGCAGCAACTAAAGAGCCATTACGGATAAAATTTCTCCTCGAAGAATTTACTGGTTTGTTTTCATTCATACAGCAATGTTTTTTTTTAAAA
>JBKJRY010000061.1:0-3057 GCA_046593045.1 Chitinophagaceae bacterium
TTTGTATTTTACAAATAAGAAAATACATCATACCTATACTCCGGTCAAATTTATATTCAAGTATCTGCGCAAATTTTATAGTGACCGAATTTCTGCAATGTGAATAGGCTTCAGGTACTTCAAAATCAGCATCAACCCTAAGAGCTTCAAAATTATTTTTCATGATTACCCATGGGCGTTCTTTTACGAGCTTGCCATCTATCCATACGCTCACTCCCTGCATATGGGTATGTTCAGTGCATAGTTTTTAAATATAGAAGGGCTAACTTTTAAAGACAGGGGTTTATTGTAGTCGGTAAGTAACAATGTCATGTTTTCGGTAAATAAGGATGTCATGTCATTTTCGATTCCGGAGGCATGATCTGTGTTAAAAGTAACGAGCTTTATTTTGATTTTTCAAAGATTGTTTTTCGGTGTTTCATCCGGTAACTTTCTCCACTTAATTTGATGATTTCACAGCGATATAAAAGTCGATCCAATAAAGCCGTTGTGATTACCTCATCACCTATTGTTTCAGCCCATTCTTTCGGTGATTTGTTGGTGGTTATGATAAATGAGGTTCTTTCGTGGAGCGCGTTGATAAAATGAAAAAATGCATTGGCTTCCTGGCGGGCAATAGCGATCATCATGATATCATCAATAACAATCAGGTGCGCTTTAAAAAGCTTTTTGTAATCTGCCATTGCGGATCTGGAGAGATCTTTTGTTTTCAACGTTGTCATGATTTGTTCCATGGTCCTAAAATAGGCCCTGTAGCCATTTTCAAGCGCATGGTGACATAATCCTGCAGCCAACAAGGATTTACCCACACCATTAGGTCCCATTACAACGAGGTTGAAGTTCTGATCCAGCCAGGTGAGCTCTTTGAGTTGTTGCAGTTTTGCGGGCGGCATTCCTTCGGCTTGCGCGCAATCGTAGGCCTGCAGGTCATGCAAGGCAGGTAACCGGGCAAACTTTATTTTCCGGAGCATATCGTTTCTATTACGGGATGCTATTTCAGTTTCAAGGAGCCTGCCTGCAAATTCCAGGTAACTGATGCCTTCAGCAGCAGCAGCGTCAGCCAGGCGCTGAACCTGTCCGCCAAGAGCGCTTAGACGTAACTGCTTGCAATGCTGATCGATTTTGTTTTTAACTTTCATGAAGATGTATTTTTCTTTTACAATGAATAAATGCTGCTGCGGGCTTGCACCCTGGTTTCCGCTAATCTTCAAAAGCTCTCTCATAAGTATTCAGATCACTTTTGTCCGGTTGGATATCAGCTTTCTTATTATTTTTAGTATCCATTAAAATGATTTTACCTGTTGGTGGCGCCGGGTAGTTTTTTTCTGATTCATGGAAGGCCAGCAGTTCCCGGAAGATTACTGCACCCACATATTTTTTGTCGATGCATTTTTGCAGCACGTCCCCTACCAGTTGCTTGTTTTTTCCTTCAATTACTTTTTGGATAGCTTGTAGCTGGTCCCGCAGGTAGCGACCTCGTTCTTTGCGGATCATTTCAAAGTATTGCAGGGCAAGTCCGGGATTAAGGAACAGCGTTGCTGTTTGACTGAGCAGCTCTTTTAGTTTGAGAGTCTTATCACGCTTATGATCGGTATTGATCACTGTATTGCCTTTGCTTTGTGCAATAGCATGCTTGCACAGAAAAACACCTGCCTTGTCATGTACATGCAGTTCCTGGTCTTGTTTAAGCCAGATCATCACCACCGTATCCTTGGTTTTGAAAGTCCCTTGCGGCACAGAATAAAAATTACCGAGATAAGCAAACGTATTATCCTTTCGCAGGGTCCGCGTAATGTAGGAAGGCAATATCTTTACAGATACCCATGACTGTAAGTGTAGTTGTTCAGTCTGCCACTCCTGGAGCGGGATCTTCTTAGTAGTAGCGTGCGGCATTGCGTTGCCTGTCCTTTGCAGCCAGGCCATGGCTTGTGCCTGAAGCGTCTGCAAGTCATACCAGGGGCGGGCATAAAGAAAATTATTCTTGACATACTTTACCACATTTTCCACTTTCCCTTTGCTCTGCGGATCTGCTTTCCTGCAAAAATGTAGCTGGAACTCCTGTTCAAAAACATAATCCTTAAATTCTTGGGTAAGCAATAACTCTCCCATACGTTCTTCCTGCAAAAGGAGGCGATCCTGATCATAAACAACCTCCAGAGGCATACCACAGAAAAACTTAAAGGCTTCTTCATGGGCATCAATGGTCATACGCGTGGTAAAAGGAGCATCCGAGAATTGAACAAACTTCATTCTGGACCGGGAAAGCATCATTACAAAAAAATGAATGCGTTTGCGGCGGTCTTCTGTACCCCGGAGAATATAATGGCCAAAATCTGCCTGGGCTTGCTGTCCATAAGGAAGTTCTTGGACGACAAAGTACTCCCGGCTCACTTCTTCCAGCGGAATATTATACTTCTGGCGCAGGGCCATCACAAAATTGTAAACGGTCTTAGGTGCAGTGTGGGCCAGATCGGGATAATACTCCTTTAGCCAGTCATGCATTTGGGCAGCGCTAACAGCAGGATGTGCGATAAGTTTATCGTGCACAAAAGACTCGTAAGGCGTAAGTAGTTTACCACGCATCTCCTTACTTTCAAGAAAACAGGCATACTCCGCTTCGTTCATTCGCGAATAACGCTTCACGGTTCTTTGATCCATGACCAATGCCTTACCAATGGCGGCAAAGCTTAATCCCTCTCTTATTAATCGTTGAACTTCGTGATACATGATCCAGTTTACTATCGCTTTTTTATCCATGCTTGCTGCCTGTTTTGTGGCCGCGTAAAGCTGGATTATTAATGATGGATCATGACATCCTTATTTACCGAAGTATGACATTGTTATTTACCGATTATGTAACATTGCTATTTACCGATTACACTATTCCTTTCAGGCCAGCCTGCTGATATTCTATTTCTTTATTTATTTCAGCGCTTGAGAGAGTTTTTATGAAGCCGGATAATTCATCCTTTCGATTCCGTAAACCAAGAACGTTTGAAAAGTCTTTCAGGAATGCGGTTTGCCCTTGCTGAATATTACCGGAAAACCATCCTTTCT
>JBKJRY010000269.1:0-6980 GCA_046593045.1 Chitinophagaceae bacterium
TGTATAATCTTCAAATTTCACAGGTTAACTTTTTTGAAACCGTTGCTTCTCCGGCATCGTATTTTAGAAAAGATTGTTTCTATTTTGTAATAGTTTATCAAGTTGTTGCTCATGGAAAAATGTAAAGGAATAAGTGTTATTATACCAACATTAAATGAGGAAGATTTTATACAAAATCTCATCCGCCATTTAAAATTTTATGGTATGAATGATCTTGAAGTAATAGTATCAGATGGCGGCAGTACAGATAGTACAATTTCAATCGCAGAGGAAGAAGGCGCCAAAGTAGTAAGATGTAAAACAAAGGGACGAGCGGCTCAAATGAATTATGGCGCTTCTTTTGCCAGCAAAAGTATCTTGTATTTTGTGCATGCCGATTGCGTTCCGCCTATAAATTTTAATTCCAAAATACTAGAAGCTATTGCATATGGATATGACCTCGGAAGATTCCAAACAAAATTCAATAGCAACAATCTTTTATTAAAACTAAATGCCTTCTTTACCCGTTTCAACTGGTTTGTTTGTAACGGTGGGGACCAGACTCTTTTTTTTAAGAAAAACCTTTTTTTGAAAATTAGCGGTTACAATGCAGATTTTTCCATAATGGAAGATTTTGATATCGTGCAAAGGGCAAGGCAACGATTCCGGTATATTATTTTACGGGATAAAGTGCTGGTGTCTGCACGTAAATACAATAAAAATAGCTGGCTAACAGTTCAAAAGGCAAATTATATAATTATAAAAATGTACAGGCGCGGAGCAAAACAGGATGCCATGTTTGAAAAATATAAACAACTTCTTACCTACAGGTATGAGTAAATTATCCTAAAAATACAATCGAAGTTGTTCAACTAAATTCTAAGAAATTTATTCAGTTTTTTTTAAAATAATGGAAATATCATTTTCTTCATCAACATCATTCAGTAAAGCAAGGACACCAACAGAATGATCAAATTTTTCTACCTGGTCAAGCGTGTCTCTATAAACTGTATCGGTACTCCATTTTTTATTTTCAAATAATTCATGAATAAAATTATTCATACCAAGCAGGTAATATCCGCCATCTGATGCGGGGCCTATTACAATATCATATGTCGAAAGCATTTTGATTCCCTTGAGAATAATACCTGTAGTGAGCTCAAAACAATCACTTCCTATAATGACTGCTTTTGTGTAGCCATCGTTAAACAATTTTTCAAAAGCTTTCTTCATACGTTCACCAAGATTATCACCTTCCTGCAGAAATTTGTGATATGTCTCATTCTGCCAAATATCATCGTGATTAATAAAGTCATCATAAAAGACAAATTTTTCGACAGGAATATCTTTTAAAATTTTATTGGTATGGGCAAGAAGCTCTTTATAAATAGCGAGCGCCTTTTCTTTGCCAAGTGTTGCAGCTAATCTTGATTTTACTTTTCCAAAAACCGGGTTTCTTACAAAAATTATCAGGGCAGTTTTCAAACTAAATAATTTTAAGTGACCACCCCACCGCAGCTTGATCCTGCGCCGGCAGTGCAGCCATAGCAATGCTGGTTTACAATTATATTACGACTATTCAACTCATCGTAGTCAAATTGAGAAATATGTTTTCCCTGGCAGTTTACTTGCAGATCGAGCATCTGGTTAAAATCGCAGTCGTATAGAAAACCGTCCCATCCTACCGAAATTGTGTTTCTGCACATAACATTTTTTGCGGCAATTGGATTATAAGCAGCGATGAGCTTCTCCATATATTTTTCATAATTGCCGCTCGTTAAAAGATAATCAAGAAAACGGCTGATGGGGAGATTCGTTATAGCAAATAAATTATTAAACACTATTCCGTAATCATTCATCAACGCATCTTTGAATTCCTTTTCAAGCGCAGCCTGTGAGGGCGGCAGAAAGCTCCCTGCAGGATTATATACAAGATTCAAAATCAATCCCGTCTCTTCCTTACCATAGCCTACCGCATTCAACATCCGCAATGCAAGAACTGAATCTTCAAATACTCCATCGCCACGCTGCTTGTCTGTCCTTGCCTTTGAATAAAATGGCAGAGATGACACAACTTCTATATTATATTTTTTAAAAAATTCAGGTAAGTCATGAAACTTTTTATTTGCAAGAATTATTGTAAGATTGCAACGTACGATTATATGCCTTTCAAGGTCTTTAATCTCTTCAACAAACCACCTGAAATCAGGATTGAGTTCCGGTGCGCCGCCCGTTATATCAACTGTTTTTAGAAGGGGGTTCAATTTAAGCACCTCTATACATTCCCGCATTGTTTCCCTTGTCATTATTTCTTTACGGTCGGGGCCTGCATCTACATGGCAATGCTTACAAACCTGGTTACACATTTTCCCAATATTTACCTGGAATATTTCGGTATTTGTTGGAACCAATGGAAACAAATCGGCCTCTTCCAGCTTTTGCTGAAAAGGTACCAGTCTAAACTCATGGTGATTGTCTGTTTCTAACAGATCTACCTGGTAGTTGCTATCCGCTAAAATATTTCCCTGTGCTTTTAATGACTTCATACTCCTTTAACTTATTTCACTTCCCATCTTCTTAACGTTTCATCAAATTCTTCTTCCATGAGATTTGAAAACTACATTGCAATCTCTTTTACCTTATTCATCATCTGGACACCATGAACCAACGCCGCGCCTCCTTTGATAGAAGCCGCAACATGCACCGCTTCCATCATTTGTTCCTCACTCCAGCCTTTTTCATACGCGTCGCTACTATACGCATCGATACAATAAGGGCATTGCACTGCGTGAGAAACCGCTAATGCAATCAAAGATTTTTCCTTTGCAGTAAGGGCGCTGTCGGCAAAAACCGCACCATACCAGTTAAAGAATTTATCAGCAAGGTCTTTTTGATATTCACCGATGTTTCCAAACTTGCCGAGGTCTGAGGCATCGTAATAGTGGTTGCTCATAATTTTTAATTATCAGTTGTATAGTTATCTAAAAAAAGATTCCAATCGTATTTTTTATATTTTATTTTAGGATTACTTTCAGAGGGAATAACATTTATTTTCTTCAAAAGTTTTTTCACCTTTTTCTTGCCTCCAAAGTCGCTCCTAAACCAACTCATAAAAGCAGGTAGATAAACAATATTTTTTTCAGCATCATATTCCCCCTCGCTTGAAAGATAGCTTTTTGTTGCAAGATCCAGTTGCGGATTTAAATTTTCAGAGTTATAATATGCAATCGGCGGGCAGCTCTTTGCTCCGCAATTTAACGTAAAGTGAATGCGGTAGTCAACATCCTTTACTCTCAGATCTTTCTCCGTTTTGTCCGGGAAAAATTTGTTCACATGGCCAAGGCTCCATTTTATTTTTGAACGCCGTAAGATACCGTGTTCAATATCATCAAGACTGAACAATTTTCCCGCAACCTCTATTTCTTTGCTCTTAAAAAACTGATTCCTGCTTCCATATTTTTCTGGTGACCTCTTCAAAATTGTTTGAGTAAATCCGTTGTAAAGATTTATCCAGAATGCTTTTTTTTCATCGTCGGTGCTTAATTTATTTACCAGATCATCGTAGGATAGATTTTTTAAAGCGCTAATAAGGGAATCAGTATTTTCTCCTGTTTTGGCTGCATAGATGAACTGCTGCGAAATTTTAACCAATGAATTTGCAGAGTTTACATTTTTAATATTCGCAGCATGTTTTATTTCATTTGATGTATTTATTATCACTGGTTCATTTTTTTGTGCAAGCCACTTACTTATGTCTGCCTTAGATAAAGACACCGCATCGGTAACTGCGATAATTCTTGCATCTCTATCCATCACCACAGTATAAGGATAAGATGGTGGCTGAAACAAATCTATAAAACTGTTTTCCTTATCAACAACTACAAGAAATGGGAATGGAGCCCTTGCATTGATAAATTTAGTCAGCTTTTCTTCCGCCTCATTCGACACTAAAATAACTGCCACCTTATTTTTAAATTCATTTTGTATTTCCTCCAAATGCGGAAGTGCTTTTATACAAGGTATGCACCATGTTCCAAAAAAATCAATGATGGTAAGCTTACTTTTTATTTGATTTAATGAAGATGATAAATTTGGATTATTGAGGATTTTTGTAAACTGAAAATCCGCGACTTTATTTCCTTCAGTATAGGATCGTTGGGGGTATGCTGAAAAAACAATTAGTGTGGATAAGGATGAAAGGAAAAAAAGTTTCATGGCTGGCAAAAGAGGTTAAGCTTATATTTAGTCAATATACGCATAATCATTAGTCTAAGATTCATAAACAAGGCATTTTCTTATGGATAACATGATGTTAAAAATTAAAGAAGCGGCGGATTTCCTCCGCATGCAGCATGTGCAACAACCTGTTACAGGGATTATTTTAGGTACAGGCTTGGGTGCCCTGGTCAGTAGGGTTGAAAACGCAAGCAGTTTTCCTTATTCATCTATCCCTCATTTTCCTGCCGCAACTGTAGAGTTTCACAAGGGACAGTTGGTTTATGGTACGATAGGCGATATGAAAGTATTGATCATGCAGGGCCGTTATCACTATTATGAAGGCTATTCCCTGCAGCAGGTAACTTTCCCAGTGAGAGTGATGAAGGAGCTGGGTATAAAAAATTTATTGCTTAGCAATGCAGCAGGCGGTATCAATCCTGGCTTCAAAAAAGGTGATCTTGTTTTAATTGACGACCATATAAATTTATTACCTGAAAATCCGCTGCGTGGGTTAAATGACCCGGCCTATGGTAACAGGTTTGTAGATATGTGTCGCCCTTATGATATTGAACTTGCAAAAAAATTAAATGATGCCGCAAATATTTTATCAATTATTTTAAAAAAAGGAATTTATGCAGCAGTACCAGGCCCTAATCTTGAAACACGTGCGGAATATCGCTACATAAAATCCATCGGCGCTGATATGGTAGGAATGAGTACAGTGCCTGAAGTAATTGTTGCCAATCATATTGGGTTGAAATGTGCTGCGATAAGTGTTATTACAGATGAATGCGGCCCCGATAATCTTCAGCCTGTGGATATAAGTGAAATAATAAAAGTAGCCGGAGAGGCGGATAATATTCTTAGCAGGCTAATTATAAAAGCAATAGAGAATATATAAACCGGCTATTATTAATGCTGGCTATTGTCCCGTAAATATATCGATCAGCCGCATCACTTCTACCCCATCCTTTCCGCTACAGGGATTGCTGCTTTCTCCCAAAAAATATTCTACAACTTTTTCAATCATGGGCTGCTGCACGTGTGTAAGCTTATCAAAAGAAATAATTTCAATTTTCTCATTTATGGTAACTGATATTTCCCTGTTATCAAATACTGAAAAGCTTATTTTACCTTTTGACCCTATGATTTCACACTTGTCTGTTTCATTCATTTCATTTACCGTAAAACACCAACTTCCGCTAAACAGTGCGCCATTACTAAATAAAATGTTCCCTGCGACAACATCATCAGCATTGTATAAATGCGCCTGGTTAGTCGCCATACCTGACACTTTCTCTGCTTGCCCAAAAAAATAAATCATCAGGTCAAGTTGGTGCGGTGCAAGGTCATTAAACAATCCCCCACCAGCAATATCAGTACTCACCCTCCAGGCAATTTTAGGATCACTTAGTTCCTCTTCTGTAAGCAGTTTTTTATGACATAGAAGATTTATAACTCTTACCTCGCCAATAGCTTTTTCATCAAGCAACTCTTTGATCTTTTTAAAAAGTGGCTGTTCACGCCTGTAATGCGCTACGGATAATTTTATATTTTTTTCTTGAGCGGCAATCATCATATTTGTTGCAGATGACACATTCACTGACATTGGTTTTTCTACATAAACGGGCTTGCCTGCATTGATCGCCCCAATGGTATATTCTTCATGAGTGGAGGGGGGCGTTGCAACATATATCGCGTTTACTCCCGGATCATTAATTAACCGGTACGCGTCATCATACCATTTAGGAACATTATGTCTCTTTGAATAATCTTTCGCTTTTTCAGAATCCCTGCGCATTACCGCGACCAGCGACGAGTTTTTTACTTTGTTAAATGCAGGTCCGCTCTTTATTTCAGTAACGTCGCCGCAACCGATAATACCCCAGTTGATTTGATTCATATTAATTGTTTGACTTAATAGCTTGACAAGATTTTTAGATGCGTGAGTTTTGCATAGGAAGCCTTTTGAAATACACGTAAAGAAAATGAAGTTAAATACAAAAGAATTATTTTAGATAGAACTTTTTTTAATTTTAATAATTAGCGATAGTTTAAATCATTTAAGCATCCCCATTCTAACAGCCAATACTTTGAAAAAATCATGAAAAAAATAAATTGTTCTATAGTCTTTCTTTTCATTTTCATCACCGCTTATTCGCAGCAAAAAGAAATCGGGCTGATTGTTCGTGGTGATGATATGGGATATACTCATTCAGGAAATGAAGCGCTGATAAAATGTTACAGAGATGGGATACAAAAATCGATTGAAGTGATTGTTCCATCTCCCTGGTTTCCCGAAGCTGCAAAAATACTGGCGCAAAATCCTGGTGTGGATGTGGGCATACATCTGGCGCTTACCAGCGAATGGGAAAATATAAAATGGAGACCCCTTACAGATTGTGCGAGCCTCATGGATAGCAATGGATATTTTTTCCCAATGGTTTATCCTAATAAAAATTACCCGGGGCAATCAATAAAAGAAAATGCATGGAAAATAGAAGATATTGAAAAAGAGTTCAGGGCACAAATTGAAATGGCATTGAAAAAAATTCCCCGCGCGAGTCATATATCTTCACATATGGGATGTACCGATATTTCAAAAGAAGTGAAGTCCTCAATATCGCAAGTTATATAAATAAATAAGCCTCAGTTCTGCACATAGCGTGGAAAAGAGGCTTATTTTATTTTCACCTAAATAGGGGAACTTACGAATTGTCAAAAACATAAGATATGCAAGTTCAGGTAAACCCCACATTCTACCAATCATTCGGCGGTATAAA
>JBKJRY010000081.1:0-41455 GCA_046593045.1 Chitinophagaceae bacterium
GCAAAATTTGTTGGAAGCAAAAAGAGCTTTGCAAAAAGCGCAGTCGTACTTGACTGAAGGCTTTGATGGCAAAGACGAAAGTTTACTAAAACATGCAGCAACTATCGCTCAAATTGCCGAAGATTTATATGATGCCATGGAAAAAAAATGGAAGTCATTACAAGGAATAACGGATAAGAAAAAGAGATTGTTTAGCGAAGAATAATATGTTTAAATTACCGTATGGCATACCAGGACTTAGAACGTCGGCACAAGATTGGGCAGACTATGCTGAATATAAAGCACTGAAACATGGAAGTATTGCATTGTTAGATTTAATAAAAGCGCCTTTGTTAATATCCGATGAAGTTGTGGTTAATGGAATCGAAGATGACACAGATAAATATATAAATAAAGCCGATGAAATAGCAACTGAAATAAAACGCAGGTATGTTATCACCGGAAAACAATACCCTTTCGAATTGACCAATCTGGGATATGCTCTAAAATATATTTCCAGCGATACCCTTTTTAATTTAATATATCGCTTCCTATTATTAGCTACCCGCCTTAATATGAAAAAAGACAAAATACAAGGTGGGCTTGACGGTACCCAATTGTTTGAAAAATTATCAGCAGAAATTACACTTGCTTTTTTTGGCGATAATTCAAGTGTCGATATATTTGGCACAAGCAAATCTAATGTGGGCGGTTTTAGACAGAAGTTATCTGATATATCTAAAAGAATTGGTGAAGGTGGAAAAATTCATCAGCATGAGAGTTTTCGTCCCCAAGATGATAATATAGATGTCATTGCGTGGAAGGGTTTCTCTGATAAGCAAGCATCTCAAATGATAGCTTTTGGACAATGTAAAACCGGTACCAGTTGGCAAAATGCACTTTCTGAACTTAATACTGAAGCTTTCTGTAAAACATGGTTTTCGGAGCAGCCAGTTTTAACTCCCTTAAGAATGTTTTTTTGTGCACAATATTTTCCTATAGAAATTTGGCGACCAAGAGCAAATGAGGCAGGATTAGTATTTGATCGATTTAGAATTATTGATTATTTGCCAGAAAGAATTAATGATGAACTCTTAGCAGACATAAAATTATGGTGTGAAGGTGCTGAAAATACATATGCCTAAGCTCATTATTCTTCATTCAAAGGCCCGGTTACGTTGATTGCCTGCCGGCTATAGGCAAGACAGAAATCCTTGGAGGCTTAAGGGATTATTATAAATTCAAAAAATACCTCGTACTCCTTCCGCCGCCTTTCATTTCAAAAACTTCCTGTTCAAGCAAATATTGCAAATCCCTTGTCGCTGTCGCCTTTGATGTTTTTGTAATCGAAGCATATTTCGTCGCATTCATTCCTCCTTCAAAACCGTCCGGGCCTGCATCAAACATTTTTTGTATCACCTTCAACTGGCGTTCATTCAATACATTTTTATGGTGATCAAAAAACTGTGATTTTTTCAGAATATGATTGACTAATTCGTTGGCCTGCTTTTGTGCATCCAGCGTAAGTGTTACAAACCAGGTGACCCAATCTGTGATATCATTGTTTGTTTGTGCCTGTTGCAGTGAATTATAATAAGCCTTCTTATCAGCTTCAATAGTTTTTGATAAACTAAGGAGAACCGGGCGGCCAATAGTTTGTGACAAAGCTTTTTCTGCGATAGCCCGGCCAATCCTTCCATTACCATCTTCAAATGGATGAATGGATTCAAAATATAAATGAGCAATAGCAGATCTTACGGGCGCCTTTTTTATTGCTTTGTTTCCAGCCGGCGCTGTCTCATTGAACCAATGTATGAATGTATCCATTTCTCCCTTCACCCGCGATGAAGGCGGCGCTTCAAAATGTATTTTTTCTTTACCTATTGCGCCGGAAACAACCTGCATGGCTGCCTTGTGTGAACGCCAAACGCCGACTCCTTTTTTTTTGCTTTGTTTAAAAAGCATTTTGTGCCAGGTAAATAATTTTTCTTGTGTAAGTGGTTCTTCAAAAGTCTGGCGAACATCAACCATTAATTCTCCTGCGCCTTCCGACATCTTATCTTTTACGGGTACAGGTTTTTCATTTAAGCCCAGGTTATTTCGTATAGATGACATCACATCTTTACGGCTTAAATATTCTCCTTCGATCTCTGATGTCTTAATGGCTTCGGCAACCATCATGTCAATAATGGCTTCGTTTTGTATTGGCTTGGGAAGCGCCTTTAAAACGCCGCTTATGTGACCTGTTTCTTCTGCGAAGGCAAAGAGCATTTCCTCTACATGTGAAAGGTCATACCGGAAATTGGGCCAGTCCGGTTTTTGCCAGTTATATATGTTGAGCCTAATAGTAGCCATATTCGGCTCAAATATAATTAATAATTGAGCCGAATAATATATTTATACGGCTCAATCACTTTTAAAAAAATAGAAAATAAGAGGTTATTTTTCATCACCTATTGCGGGCTATATATGTTCATTTTGCATTAATATATTTCACTTTAAACCCTGTCTCACCAACCAGGTTTTGAAACTCGTCATCGCCGGTAATCAATGTTGCCTTCTTTTGAATTGTAAGTGCCGCCGCATAAGCATCTGCAAAGGACAACTTATAGTTTGCTTTAATTTTTGCTGCAGCCAGGGTAATATCCATATCGGCCACAATAAAATGCAGCGGGAATTTTTCCATTGCTTCCCAAACCTGCGTTGCTTTTGAAGTACTGTCTTTACGGGAGCTCATATAATATACTTCCCCGGCATTTACAACCGTGAGGTATAGTTCATGTTTATCCTCCGCAGCTTCGTTCAATAATTTTTCTACATCATCAGCCCCGGTTTCATCACGAAAGAAGGCAAGCAATGCAAAGCTGTCTAATACGAATTTTGCCATGATGGTTATTTTCCTTTATGAAGGCTGAGTTTACGTTCTTCATTCTTTTTCTCTTCCGCTTTGAAAGCTTTCATATCTTCTTTAAGCTTGCCGGTTGATGATAGCATCCCACGGAAAGATTTAAAATACTGTTCATTGACGGGTCTTATTACTACTCCGCCATCTGTCTCCTCGAAAATAACTTTCGCCCCTGGCGTGATACCGTATTTGTTGCGCAGCCTTTTAGGAATCAATAATTGTCCCTTTGATGTCAAAACTGAGGTTTCCATACTTATAAATTTAGTATAACAAATATAATAAAGTATTACTAATATTAAAAGTATTACTTTATTGTTTTAGTGTAAAAGTTAGAAGTCAGGTTTACAAATCACATGTTCATTTAATAATCCCCACATATTTTATCTTTGCCCTATGCCTTCCAAAAATTACCAATTAGAAAAATTTCATAAAGAATACAATCGCCTAAACGAGCATCAAAAGAAAGCTGTTGACACCATCGAAGGGCCGGTGATGGTTATCGCCGGTCCAGGTACTGGCAAGACACAAATTCTTTCTGCACGCATCGGAAAAATATTGCTGGATACGGACACGCAGCCACAAAATATTCTTTGCCTTACTTATACAGATGCCGGTGTTATCGCTATGCGTAAACGCATACTGGAGTTCATCGGCGCTGATGCATACAAAGTGAACATTTACACCTTCCATGCTTTTTGTAATGACGTGATACAAGATAATTTGAGCTTGTTTGAAAAAACTTCGCTTGATCCTGTTTCTGACCTGCAGCGAATTGATCTTTTCAAACAGCTCATAGATTCATTTCCAAAAAATCATCCGCTGAAAAGATATCGCGGCGATGTGTATTACGAGATCAACAACCTGCAATCTTTATTCAGTACGATGAAGCGGGAAGGCTGGTCACCAAAGTTTATTAATGAACGCATTGACGAGTACATTAAATCTTTACCGGAACGCAGTGAATATATTGCCAAGCGTGCCACGGTTAATTTTAAGAAAGGTGATGTGCGTACAGATAAAATTGAAGAAGAAACGGAAAAGAAAGAAAAGCTGCGTGCGGCTGTAAACGAGTTTGATAATTTTCAGCAGCTCATGCGCAAAAACAATTTGTACGATTTTGACGACATGATCAATTGGGTAATAAAAGCCTTTGAGGAAAATCCAAACTTGTTGCTGCGTTACCAGGAGCAGTTCTTGTACATTTTGGTAGATGAATACCAGGATACCAGCGGTACGCAAAACCGGCTGGTGCAATTGCTTATTAATTATTGGGACAAACCCAATGTGTTTGTTGTTGGCGATGATGACCAGAGTATTTATCGTTTCCAGGGAGCGAACGTCGAGAATATGCTGGGTTTTGCAACAAGTTATAAGAATGATTTACTAGCGGTGGTGCTTACCCATAATTATCGCTCGGTGCAATCCATACTGGATGTTTCAAAAACCATCATCGGTAAAAACCAGGATCGCTTAATAAACCAGATCGAAGGTTTGAGCAAAGAGCTTTCTTCTTCCAACGAAAAAATAAAACACCTTACCAATAAACCGATCATTCATAATTATGAAACCCAGCGGCATGAAATGATCGGCATTACGCAGCAGGTTGAAAAGATCTTAGCGCAGGGAATAGAACCAAAAAGGATCGGCATCATTTATAAAGAAAATAAATATGGCGAGGAACTGGCCCAATATTTCAAATTGCTGAAAATTCCTTATTACAGCAAACGCAGTCTGAATATTCTACACATCCCGTTTGCAAAAAAGATCATTACCATTTTACAATATCTTGCCACGGAGCATGATATTCCTTACAGCGGTGACGAGTTGCTCTTCGAGATGTTACATTACGATTGGTTCAATATTCCGCCCATAGAAATAGCAAGAGTAAGTATAGAAGTGGCAGACAAGCATTTCACTAAGGACAAAACTTCTATAAGAAAATTGTTGGTTGAAAGAAGCAAACAACCGATTCGTGACCTGTTTACCCAAGGTATGAATGAAGGCCTGAAAACAGCAAGCGAATCAATGGAAAGCCTTATTTCAAAAGTGCCGAATCTAACGCTGCAGGGCTTGTTTGAATGTATTATCCGTGAAGCCGGCATATTAGCTTACGTCATGAAGCATGATGAAAAGTTATGGCTGTTGCAGGTGCTTACCGGGCTGTTTGATTTTATAAAAGAAGAGACGCATCGCAATCCCGATCTTGACTTGAAGCAGTTAATCAGGCTGTTTGACCTGATGCAAAGCGAAAAGCTCCCTTTGCCATTAATTGAAATAAGCGGTAATGACAAAGGTGTGAACCTGTTGACAGCACATGGTTCCAAAGGTCTCGAGTTTGAATATGTTTTCTTTGCAGGCTGCAATGCGAGTTTCTGGGAAAAGAAACGCAAACCCTTTAGCGGTTATAAGTTTCCCGATAATATTTTTTCTTCTTCCCCCCTCTCCCCCGGGAGAGGGGATAGGGGGGAGGCTGATGCTTCGGATGAAGAACTCCGCCGCCTCTTTTATGTCGCCCTTACCCGTGCTGAACAAAACCTTTTTATATCTTATTGTTGTTTTAAAAATGATGGAAAAGAGCTTGAGCCATCCATGTTTATTGCCGAGATTTTAGACATGCATGAACTACAAACGAAAAAAATTTTTATCGATCCTGCTACAGAAGCTGAGTTCCAGGTACTGCAATTACAAAATGATACCAGGCCCGAGATTGAAAAAATAGAGAAGGAGTATATAACAAGCTTGCTGGAAAGATTTGTGATGAATGTAACGGCATTGAACAATTATCTAAAATGCCCGCTTGAATTTTATTTTAAAAACCTGATTAAAATTCCTTCACCAAAAAATGAAGCAACGGAGTTTGGTTCTGCAGTGCATTATGCGCTGGAGCAATTCTTCAGGAAGATGCAGGATAATAAGAATGTGTTTCCACTGAAAGAAGATTTTATAAAAGACTTTAAATGGTACATGCATCGCCACCGCGAGAGCTTTACCAAAGAGCAATTTGACAGAAGGCTTGAATATGGTGAAGATGTGCTTACCAATTATTATGACAACTACATTCATAGTTTCAATAAAATTGTCGCACTCGAAAGAAATATAAAAGGCGTGGTGGTAAATGGTGTGCCTTTAAAAGGAAAGCTGGATAAACTTGAATTCAATGGCAAAGAAGTGAATGTGGTAGATTATAAAACCGGTGACATTGACAAAGCAAAAGATAAACTGAAACCACCGCAGGAAAAAATTCCCAATGGTGGCGACTATTGGCGGCAGGCGGTGTTCTATAAAATATTACTTGATAACCATAACCGAGATTGGATTGCGGTAAGCAGCGAATTTGATTTTATAGAGCCGGATAAAAAGAAAAATTATCGTAAGGAAAAAATTTATATCAACCCCGAAGACATCACGACAGTGAAGCAACAGATAAAAATGGCATGGGATAAAATACAGGCGCATGATTTTTATACTGGCTGCGGCAAACCAGATTGTCATTGGTGTGAATTTGTAAAAACAAACAACATGGCGGTTGCCTTACACGAAATTCCTGAAGAAGCAGGTCAGGAGATTTAGAAGTATTTTAGGATGAATAAAAATCATTATCAACTCAAAGCTATTATGTTTGCTTTTTTTGTAAAATGAATATTAGGAACATAATAGTTTTTATCGGGGCAGCTTGCTGTATTTATATACTCTCAATTGTTGATACAGGCTGTGCGCAAATTGGAGCACCAACTGGTGGTCCTAGAGATTCACTTCCCCCCATTTTATTGGAAGCAACTCCGCCTAACCGGACTATAAATTTTACAGGTAAAAGCATTACACTGACTTTTGATGAATACATACAACTGCAAGACATGCAGAAAAATTTATTGGTATCACCAACTCCCAAGATCAATCCCGATATCAATTTTAAGTTAAGAGTAGTTACCATGAAAATCCGCGATACGCTGGAACCAAATACTACTTATAGTGTTGACATGGGAAATTCCATCCAGGATATAAATGAAAATAATCCGTATCGCAATTTCAGGTATGTATTTTCAACCGGCTCATATATCGACTCGCTCCAGTTTTCAGGAAATGTTCAGCTTGCGCAAACAGGAAAGGCTGACAGCACTTTAATAGTTTTATTATACAATGACCTTGATGATTCCGCCGTATTAAAAAAGAAACCGAGGTATATTACCAGGCTTGATTCATCAGGGAAATTTACATTCGCCAATCTTGCCCCGGGTGAATATCATGTGTATGCGTTGAAAGATGAGAGCGGCCAAAAGTATTATAATAGTAAAACAGAATTATTTGCTTTTGCTGATAGTTCGATTTTGGTGGATGGAAATGTAACGACAGTTAATTTATTCGCATATGCGGAAGAAATACAGGTGCCAAAAAGTTCAACCGCCGCCCCATCTGCGGCAGATAAAAGTTTAAAATACACGACTTCGTTGAGTAGCGGGGTCCAGGATATTCTCTCACCCTTAACGCTAACTTTCAATCATAAGCTTGCCGATTTTGACAGTGTTAAAGTTTCATTGACTGATACGTTGTTTAATCCCCATAAACTCACATCTGTGAGTATTGACAGCACTGGCAAGAAAATTACGATTCAAAATGCATGGGAGGAAAATATGCCTTACCAACTTAACATTCCTGTAGATTTCGTGAAAGACACTCTAGGAAATGCCCTGGCAAAGGCTGATACTATTAAATTTAAAACAAAAAAAGAGGGAGAGTACGGAAGTATAAAAATAAATTTCTCTAATCTTGATAAATTTAAAAATCCCGTTTTGCAATTTGTTTTAAATAATGAAGTGGTAAAATCTTATCCTTTGACTTCCCCTTTGTGGCAAGCCAGGCTTTTCAATCCCGGTGAGTATGAATTGAGAATACTTGATGATCTAAACCAGGATGGCATTTGGAATCCCGGGAACTATGAATTAAAAAAACAGCCCGAGAAAGTTTACAGTATGCCACAGAAAATAAATATCCGTGCAAACTGGGAAAATGAAAAGGATATTATTTTATAGTATCTGAGTTTGAAATAAGCATACATAAAAATCAATTAGCTGAGTGTAAAAAATAATTGAACTTTATGTTACAATCAGAAAATCATTCATAAATTCTCTTCACTGCATCTTTATATTTCTCCAGGATTACTTTTCTTTTCAAACTTAATTTGGGAGTCAATTCGCCGGTTTCCACACTCCATTCACGTGGCAGCAATTCGAATTTTTTGATTTGTTCTACATGGTTGAATCCTTCGTTGAATTGTTCTACTTCGTTTTTAAAGAGTTCCCTCACCTGCGGATTTATTATTATCTCTTCATTTTTATTACAGGTTATATTTTTTTCTGCGCACCATTTCTTAAGTGCAACAAATGAAGGTGTTATTAATGCCCCAACGTATTTTTCATCAGCCCCGATAACCATTATATTTTCTATAAATGGTGATTCTTTGAATCTGTTTTCAACAACAACAGGCGCAACATATTTACCGCCACTCGTTTTAAACATTTCTTTTTTTCGATCTGTTATTTTTAAAAATTTATTATTGATCATCATACCTATATCTCCCGTTTTAAACCAGCCATCTTCTATGACTTCCGCCGTGAGATCCGGCCTTTTATAATATCCGATCATTACATTTGGCCCTTTGCATAAAATTTCACCATCATCTGCAATTATTACTTCTACGTTCTCAATTAATGGTCCCACAGTCCCAAACATCCGGTCTTCCTCCTGGTAGCGGTTTACGCTTATAACAGGTGAAGTCTCTGTGAGGCCATAACCTTCCATCACTGTAATCTGCGCTGCCGTAAAAATTCTAATCAGCCTTACCTGGCAGGCTGCTCCTCCGCTCACTATACACTTGATGTGTCCACCGAGTGCTGCTCTCCATTTATTAAATATTAATTTATTCGCAATCGATAGCTGAAGTTTATAGAAAATCCCCTGCTTTTTATTGATTTCAAATTTTGTTGCCAGGCCATGCGCCCAGAAAAATAAACGTCTTTTAATACCCGTAAGTTCCTTACCCTTTTCAATTATTTTATCATATACTTTTTCAAGGAGCCTGGGTACGGTTGTAAACATTTCCGGCTGCACCTCCTTAAGGTTTTCACCAATTGTTTCCATGCTCTCGGCGTAGTAAATGGATGTTCCTAAAAAAAGATACAGGTAACTGACCATACGTTCAAAAATATGATTGAGAGGTAGAAAACTTAACGCTTTCATATTTTCTCCTGGTGGAAAATATGGAGTACTATCCAGTACATTACTCAAAATATTTTTATGGGAAAGCATTACACCTTTAGGCTTCCCTGTAGTTCCGGATGTGTAAATAATTGTTGCAAGATCTTCGTATTTTATATTAGATGAAATATTTTTTACCTGGCTGATAAGGGCGTCATTTGCAGGGGTTAAAATTTCCTTCCAATGTTTTACATCATTTACATTATCAAAAGAATAAATCTCTTTCAACTCCGGCAGCCTTGACCTGATTCCGTTTATTTTTTTATATAGGTCTTTGTCACTAACGAAAACAATTTTCACGGCGGCATCGAACATTACAAATTCAAGTTCACTTTCGTTTATAGTAGGATAAACAGGTGTTAAAACTGCGCCGATTTGCTGAACCGCGAGATCAAGCAATATCCATTCGGGCCGGTTTCTGGATATTACTGCTATTTTATCCCGCCCTTCCGGTGAATTATCTCCATTGCTTAGTCCCATTTTTAGTAAGCCTGCACTTAGCCTGTTTACAATATCGGAAACATCCTTCGCAGTATATTTTTTCCATGTTCCATTTTCTTTACCCGCAAGCAATACCCTCCCTGGGTCATTTTTTAAATGGAAGTCTATGCAATCAAACAATCGTGTGGGTATATTCATACAAAATCCATATTTAGATTTATCAATTGTAATATATAAAAAATATACAATTGGTAAATTATTTTACTTGGTAATATTGATGAATTACCTGGAAAGGGAATAAGATAATTAAAAAAAGTCAAGCAAAAATTATCTTATAATTTATAGCGAAAAATTATTAATGATAATATTGCCTCTCAGGAATTTTGAAAATTCTACCCTGTTGAAATTTATTAAAGGCTATGTATTCTTCATTATGAGAACTGACCCAGTTTTGATAACCCGGAAGATTTTGAGCGGCTCCAAAGATCCATTGATTATATGCGGGGAACAAGCCTTCCTGCAATAAATTTTCCTGTAGTTCAAAAAGCCTGTAAGGAATTTTTTTTACATACACCTGGTTCCAGTCCAGTATAAACCGGGTACGTATCATCGTTAAGGTTTCAGCGTTTAAGCCGCGAATGGCAACACTATTTTGTTTGTTCATCGTTGTTAAAAAAGCGATTTCAAAACTATTCTTGTCCTTGGTATTGGTCAAAAGATCCGGCTCGGCAAAAAGTTTTTTATAGCCATCGAGTAAAATGTTTTTTATTTCCGCAGTACGCGGTGTGAAGGATTCGATATTAACGAAAATTTCCCCATAGATGACACTCCAGATTTTATCGGTAGTAAGAAAATAATACTTGCTTGCGTTATAATAATTACCCGCATATGAAGGGTCCTGCTCAATACCTTTTTCCCAAATTTTAATTGCGTTATAATCCTGGTTGGACCATAGCAAGCTTCCGTAATCGTTATAAAGAGGGCCACTGCCGGGATAACTTTTTATAGATTTTTTATATAATTTCTCAGCTTCTTTTTGCTGCCCCAACGCTCTATAAATTGTACCTGCGATTTGATAGGTCTGATCATCGGCTTTGTCCTTTTCCAACAAGGGTTTTATAACGTCGAGGGCCTTTTCATTTTCCTTCTGAAGGTAATAATCGTATGCAAGATCTTTGGCGATTTCAATATTTTTCGGGTACTGTTGCAATGCTCTGGCTAGTATAAGTGAAGCGTTAGCATAGTCACCCTGTCTCATGAATGCTTTAGCATTTTCATGAAGGCTGCTTACATCATCCTGTTGAGAAAATGTGCTAGCGGAAATACAACACCACAATATTACAAGAAAGTATTTTTTCATTTTATAAAGATAAAACATACTTTAAAGATGGAGTTTTGCCTAAGAAGTTTTTAACTTAAGACTGTTCAGGCGATAAAAGGTGGGTGAGTAAACCATCTCTTAATTTGGGCTCGAACCATGTACTTTTCGGCGGCATAACATTTTTACTGTCGGCTATATCAAACAGCTGATCTATTGTTACAGGGTAAATGCTAAAAGCAACTGCCATTTCTTTATTATCAACTTTTTTCTCCAGCTCATTCAGGCCTCGTATCCCGCCTACAAAATCAATTCTTGTATCAGTCCGCTGGTCTTTAATGCCTAGTATCGGTTCAAACAAATTGTCTTGCAAAATAGAAATATCAAGTATGCCAATGGGATCGGTTGAGAAGGTTCCATCAAGTGCTGTGAGCTTATACCATTTTCCATCCAGGTACATTCCAATATTATGAGGATCCTCTGGAGAATAAGGTTTTTTCAATTTTTCCACTGTAAAATTCCTGTTCAATTTATCTAGAAATTCATCGTTATTCAAGCCATTGAGATCGGCCACAACCCTATTGTACGGTAAAATTTGCAATTGATCCGCGGGGAACAAGGTAGTAAGAAAATAACCAGCTTCTGCGGAATCACCCAACTGGTATCTCACCTTAGCCGCTGATGCCGCACGGTGATGTCCGTCGGCGATATAAGTACAAGGCACCTTCGTTTTGAAAAGCTCTGTTATCTTTTCAATTATTTTTTCATCATTTATCACCCATATCGTATGTTGCACGCTGTCTTCCGCGGTAAAATCATAAACCGGGTTTTTGGCAGCCTTCCAGTTTTCTATTATTTCATTTATTTCGTTTACGTCCCGGTATGCAAGAAACACATTGCCCGTTTGTGCGCAGGTAGTTTTAATATGTTTAATGCGATCTTCTTCCTTTTCAGGCCTGGTATGTTCATGCTTTTTAATAAGTCCTCCTTCATAATCGCTGAGCGAGCTGCAACACACAAGGCCTGTCTGGCTTTTCTCATTCATCACTAATGTGTAAATGTAATAGCAGGGTTTACTTTCTGAGAAAAGAACCGGGCGGCTTATAAAGGCGTCAAGATTTTCTTTTGCTTTTTCATAAACTTCTTTGCTATGTACATCCACACTTAGCGGAAGATCAATTTCACTTTTAGTAATATGCAAAAATGAATACGGATTACCTTCTGCTTCTGTTTTTGCTTCTTTACTGCTTAAAACATCGTACGGTCTTGATGCTACTTGTTTGGCGAACTGTGCCTGGGGTCGTAATGCTTTGAATGGTGTTATGGTTATCATCTTATTTTTTGATTGCTTCAATTATGCATTTAATTTCTTTTCTCAAATTCATTCATCTTCTCAACCAAATAATGCACACTGCTTAATGGTAATGCATTATACATTGAAGCTCTGAATCCGCCAACTGAGCGATGCCCCTTGATTCCATAAATATTATTTTCTGTGGTAAAATCAAGAAATTTTTTCTCCAATTCCGCGTCGTTCATTACAAAACATGCATTCATTTTGCTCCTGTCTTCCTTTACTGCTGTGGATATAAACAGTGAGCTGTTATCAATGGCATTGTAAAGTGTTTCGGCTTTTTCATTATTTTTCTTTTCAATTTCATCGATACCTCCCTGCTGCTTAAGCCACTGAAGTGTGAGCATACATACATAAACGGCAAATACAGGGGGAGTATTCAGCATACTGCTGTCTTTTATGTGGTTGCGGTAATCCATTATGGTAGGTATCGCGTGCTTTACCTTTCCCAAAATATTTTTATCAACTATTACTATATTAACTCCTGCGGGACCAAGATTTTTTTGAGCGCTTGCATATATAATTCCAAATGAATTAAAATTCAGTCTCCTGCTGAATATGTCGCTGCACATATCCGCCACAAGCGGTATACTTACTTTGGGAATAGACTGCCACTGTGTACCGTAAATGGTATTATTAGTAGTAATGTGAAAATATTTTGCGTCGTTGGGAACGGCAAAGTCCTTAGGTATAAAATTATAATTGGATTCTTTTGAGCCGCAGACTACCTCTACATTCCCGAAAAGCTTTGCTTCCTTAATGGCCTTAGAACTCCATACACCTGTATCTGCATAGGCGGCAATATCTTTTTCGTTAAGCAGGTTCATAGGTGCCTGCATAAATTGAGTTGAAGAACCACCGTGAAGAAATAATACTTCATGATCATCATCAAGATCCATAAGCTCTTTTACTAACGACCTTGCTTCATGCATTATAGATT
Organism: Chitinophagaceae bacterium; assembly: GCA_046593045.1. Taxonomy (GTDB): domain Bacteria; phylum Bacteroidota; class Bacteroidia; order Chitinophagales; family Chitinophagaceae; genus Ginsengibacter. The sequence continues at coordinate 13,190 of JBKJRY010000081.1, forward strand.
CAAATGCCGGAGTACGATGGCCGATTTCCAGTATTGATAAACCGGAATTATCATAATTCAGCACAGCCCGGGCGGCTTCCTCATACACAGCCTGTGGCAGAACTGAAGGACCTGCGTTGAAATTATGCATTTTGTGATCATTTTGCACTAATGCCATTACAGGAGAGGTCTCCACTTTCATCATTTTATTTTTTTGGCAAAAGTAATGCAAATCAGCCATCGGTAAATCCGCATATACTTTGCCCACTGCCCGGGGCTTTTGGCTTAAAACTCATATCTATTCATCATGCATCCTGCTTTTAATTTTACCTGCCTGCCAGCTTGCGTTAAGAAGCTCAAATTCTTTAAGATCTCCTTCGGCAAAAGACTGGGACGCGAGTGATGTAAGGTTTGGCTGACCTGCATTAACCCATGCCGTGTACCAGAAAGAGGCTACGGCAAATATAGATTGCCGCATTCTGCGTTCTACCATGCCGTTCAATTTGTTATTGAAAGCAATAGTATATGCTGAAGAATATTGACGGATTACGATATTATTTCTTTTTTCAAAAGCATACTTTTTATCACCGGGGAATTTTAGCGAAAGTTCTCTTTCAAAACTTAAAACAGAATCCGCGGCTTTTCCGCTTTCCAATACCCTGTCCCAGATAAATGTACCCGGATTTCGAATGTATTCAGCCTTGCCGATAAAAAAATCAAATTGCTTTTCGGCCAGCAGTTCAGGGATGCGGCTCTCCCAGAAACCATGAATGCCTCTTTGATTAGTAAGTTGGCCGTTGTGGTTGCTGCTGGCATGAAGCGGTACATGTGCGTCAGCGATGTAATGGCCAATCTCAGCACTGTTCTTCATTATTAATGAAAAATTCTTTTCTTTAAAGGCATTGGTTAATCTTGCCAGCATTGTTTGCACATGCCAGGGAACAATACCGTTTGCGTTTAGTGTATCCTCTGTAAATTTTTCCACTGCCGCTTTCCAGTTATGAGGAAGTTCAGGATAAGGATATTTTCCATAATAATCAATGTCTATATAGTGCCTCGGTCCTTCAGCAGCTACAGCATACCTTCTCTTATCCGGGTCTACTGCATGCTCACTTATGAATTCAATATTAGGCTTATATAAAATCATCATCTGGGGTGGCAATAAAAAAACGGCATAATAATTTATTTTTTTATGGCCAAAAAACCCCCAGCAATAACATGGGGAAGTAATGGCTGCAAGGCAGATAAAAAGCAGAATTCTTTTCAAAAATTGATTGAATTTTATTGGTTAACCGAATCAGGCAGTAGTTCATCTGCCTCGGTAACGGTTTGGGTTACACCACCGCTTACCGCGAATTTCATGGTTTGCGCCGCACTAATGTTTGGTATGGGCCTTACTCTTTCTTTAGAAACAATATATACATTGCCGGCAACAGAATAGGCCATTGGCAAATAAACAGCTACATAATCGTCCATACCGAAGCTGCTCATGTCATCCTGAGTAATAAATCCAACTCTCCAGACATCTGTATCATCCACACAAGCCAAAACATTATTGGTGAATTTTTTTTTGTTGCCGGCAAAAGCTTCAAAAAAATCTCTCAGAAAGGAATAAAAAAGTTTTATGCCAGGCGTTTTTTCAAGAAACTTATTCATGAATGATAAAAGGCGCCCCATTACGAAGAATGAACTTAAATAACCGGTAAGTATGATAAAGCAAATGATGGTAACAAAACCGATACCCGGAATATTAATAGCCGGTCTGAGAATATTATCTATACTGTCAAAAACTACATAAATGAAGTATATGGTAATTGATACTGGCCCAAGGATCAACAGCCCTTGTAAAAAATATTGAATCACTTTTTGATATCGAACGGATGATTTCATGGTAATAAAATTAAAAAAATAAAGGTATGCTATGTGCCGCTCATCCCGAAAGTATCCCATTTGAAAAAAATAATATTGGAAACTTTGGTTACATCAAAAGTTTCCATAGTTTTGCGCCTCGATGGAAATTAAAGACAGAATAAAACAAAAGGCGGATGAATTATACCGCAAGTATGGGATAAAAGCTGTCACAATGGATGAAATAGCATCCCAGCTTGGAGTATCGAAAAAGACAATCTATCATTGTTTCTCTGATAAAAATGAACTAGTTGATGCGGTAATTGTTGATATGTTGCATTACAACAGGGAATGTTGTCAAAGAGATAAGTCAAATGCTAACAACGCCATAGAAGAGGTTTACCTCGCGATGGAAATGTTGCAGACTATGTTTGAAAACATGAATCCATCCATATTATTTGACATTGAAAGAAATCATCCGGCTACCTATGAAAAATTCAGGCAGTATAAATATAATTTTCTTTACCAGGTGGTAAAAGACAATATAGAAAGAGGACAAAGAGAAGATCTGTACAGGCCTGAAATTGATGCTGATGTGGTGGCGACAATAAGATTGGAAACAATGATGATGCCGTTCAATGAAGATCTTTTTCCAAAAAGTAAATACAGCCTGGTGTTGCTTCAGCAGCAGCTGATAGAATATTATTTGTTTGGCCTTGCAAGCTTGAAAGGTTTCAAGCTTATTGCTAAATATCAAAAAGAAAGATCCGACAGGATGAATAAAAAAGAAGTATAATGAAAACAAAAAGTAAAGTTCCTGCCATTTTCAGTTTATTGCTAATCTGCATAAATTCCATTGTTCTTGCACAGACTGATACTGTATCTCATACAAATGCTTTCAGTGCAAAGCAGGCTGTTGATTACGCGTTACAAAATGCAGTCCAGGTAAAAAATGCTTTGATTGATATTAAACTCCAGGAGCAGCAGAACAAGGAGATTACTGCATCGGCATTTCCGCAAATTACCGGAAGCGGAAGTGTAAATTACAATCCGAATGTAGCGGTAACATCTTTTCCGAACTTTATTGCCCAGGGCACTTATGGTGTATTAGTTGAGAACAATGTAAAAAAAGGTAACGGAGATCCAATCGTTGCGCCATCAGATTTTGGTTTAATTAACGCAGCCTTTGGGGCAAAATACTCAGTGAGCGGTGGTATAGATATTAACCAACTCTTATTCGATGGCCAGGTTTTCGTTGGCTTGCTTGCGAGGAAGGCTGCCATCCAAAATGCTGAATTAACCGCAGATGTTACCAGGGAGCAGATAAAAACTAATGTTTATAAAATATATTACCAGCTTGCCGTCGGCAAAAGGCAGGTACAAACAATTGATGCGAATATTTCCAATTATGAAAAACTGCTGCATGACACGCGTATCATTTATCAAAACGGGTTTGCAGAAAAGCTTGACGTAGATAAAGTGCAGGTTCAACTTAGTAATTTGCAAACGCAAAAATTAAGAACCCAGAATCAGCTTGATGCGGGAATGGCAGGGTTAAAATTTCTTATGAATATGCCCCAAAAGAATATATTGGTGCTCACCGATACCTTGTCGGACGAAGAATTGAAATCAAACATTTTGGATGAAGATTATAATTACGCCGACAGGAAAGAATACCAGTTATTGAACAACTCTTTGAACCTGGGGAAATATAATGTAAAACGATACCAGCTAAGTAAGCTGCCAACCCTCTCACTGGCTGGAAATTATAGCAAGAGTGCACAGCGCCAGCAATTTGATTTTTTCAAAGGCCCATACTTCACCTCTTCTTTCGTAGCGCTTAGATTGAATGTTCCCATTTTTGATGGCGGAGCAAAAAATGCCAGGATAGCTACTGCAAGACTTGACCTTTTAAAAAATGAAAATAACCTTCAACAGTTGAAGGCTTCTATTGATAATGATATAACACAGTCGAGGATCAATATGAAAACCGCCATACTTACATTGGATAACCAAACGCAAAATATAGAATTGGCGCAACAGGTTTACAATTCAACCAAATTCAAATATGAGCAGGGTTTAGGCAGTAATCAGGAAATATCAAATGCACAGACTGATCTAGTGGCTGCTCAGAATAATTACTATGGATCTTTATACGATGCCATAAACGCTAAAATTGATTTCCTTAGAGCTGCGGGTAAACTTTAAATACTAAAAAATAAAAAACATTTAACCTAAATACAATGCAAAAATTAATACGACTTAGCCTGATGATAATTTTCCTGGGAATGGTGACATCATGCGGAAATACGGGTAAGAAGGAAAAGGAAGGTTTATTGAATGATAAGAAAGTTGAGCTGCAAAAACTAAAAACCGATAAAGACAATCTCAGTAAGGAAATAAGCGCTTTAGAAAAGGAGATTGCTAAACTAGATACCGGTGCAGCAGTCCAGGAAAAGCCAAAGCTTGTGGGTATAAGCCCCGTAAGCCTACAGGATTTCAAACATTTTCTTGACTTGCAGGGAAAGGTAGATGCGCAGAATATTTCTTATATAACTCCCAGCAACCAGGGTGGCCAGATAAGATCTATTCGTGTAAAGCAGGGAGACCAGGTTCAAAAGGGTCAATTGGTGGTGACGCTTGACAATGCCGTTTCAGAACAAAATGTTGCTGCGGTTCGCCAGCAGGCCGGAGGTGTAAAAGCCCAACTTGATCTTGCGAAATCAGTATATGAAAGACAAAAAAATCTTTGGGACCAGCATATTGGAACCGAAGTGCAATTACTACAGGCTAAAACCAATGTAGAATCGCTGGAAAGCCAGTTGAAAACCATAGAGGCAAATACAAAATCGGCCCAGGCGATAGCCAACCAAAATAATGTTTACAGTAATGTAAACGGCGTCGTGGATGAAGTAACTGCGCATGTTGGCGAAACGTTTAATGGCAACCCCGCGCAGGGAGGTTATATTAAAGTCGTTAATAAAAGTGATCTGAAAATTACCGTAAATGTTCCGGAAAATTATGCTGGAAAAATTTCAAATGGAACCCTGGTGGAAGTTAAAATTCCGGATATGGACAAGTCTTTTAATTCCCGTATTTCATTTATAAGTCAGTCTATCGGAACCAATTCCCGCGGGTTTACCGCCGAAGCAAAGGTGCCTGCAGGTATAGCATTGCGGCCAAACCAAATTGCAATAGTTAAGATACTTGATTATTCCGTACCAAGCACCGTAGTAATAAATGTAAACACCTTGCAAAATGATGAAGAGGGAAAGTTTGTATTAGTAGCTGCAAAAGAAGGTGACAAGCTGGTAGCCAGGAAACGCAGGGTGGTTGTAGGTGAATTATATGGTGATCAGATCGAAATAAAGCAGGGATTAAAAGAGGGCGACCAATTGATTACGGAAGGCTACCAGGCAATATACGATGGACAATTGGTTACTACGGTAGCAGTATAACTAATAGTTTTTGATATCACACTAATATTAATGAAATTCTTATGAGCATCAGGGATAATTTAAAAGGAAAATTCAAGGAATTCGGACCTACGAGTTGGTCAATCAAAAATAAAACCTCGGTCTACCTGGTGATCATTTTTGTATCAATTATTGGAATTTATCAATTTGCTACATTACCAAAAGAACAATTTCCGGACGTGGTGATTCCGACAATCTATGTTTCCACAATCTATGTAGGAAACTCCCCGCGTGATGTAGAAAACCTTGTAACAAGGCCGATCGAAAAGCAATTGAAAGGTATTACAGGCGCTAAAATAAATAAGATTACCAGTACCTCAAACCAGGATTATTCCGCTATTGTGGTAGAGTATGAAACAGATGTTGCAAAGGAAATCGCACTGCAAAAAACAAAGGATGCCGTTGACAAAGCTAAAATAGATCTCCCGACAGATCTTACAGAAGATCCTAATGTACAGGAAATAAACTTTAGTGACTTTCCAATCATGTATGTAAACCTCAGTGGAAATTTTGATATGATGAGGTTGAAAAAATTTGCGGATGATGCAAAAGATAAACTGGAAGATATAGCTCAAATATCCCGAGTTGATATAGTAGGTGCTCCTGAAAGAGAATTCCAGATCAACGTGGATAATTACAAAATGCAAAGTGCCAACGTAACTTTTGATGACATTGCGGGAGCCGTTGCCCGGGAGAATGTTGATATTTCGGGGGGCTTGCTTGATGTAGGAAATATGAAGAGAACCCTCCAACTCAAGGGGCAGTTTAAAAACGAATTTGATATTGCAGAAATAATTGTGCGCAACACCGGAGGTGCGCCTATTTATTTAAAGGATATAGCAACCATAAAGGATACAGTAAAGACGAGTGAGAGCTATGCACGGCTCAATGGGAAAAATGTAGTTACGCTTAATATTGTCAAAAGACAGGGAGAAAATTTAATTGAAACCTCTGACGATGTAAAGAAAGCGGTTGAAGAAATGAGGGGTAATATACTGCCAAATAATTTAGATGTGGTGATAACGGGTGACCGAAGCAAAGCTACCCGTACTTCTTTTAATGATCTCGTAAATTCCATTGTCATAGGATTTATATTGGTTCTCCTCATACTCATGTTTTTTATGGGGGTAACCAACGCGTTTTTCGTTGCTTTGTCTGTGCCGCTGAGTATGTTCGTCGCCTTTTTATTTTTGCCCGCAGCAGCTTTAATAACGGGCTCGGATGTGACCCTGAATTTCATGGTACTTTTTGCATTATTGTTCGGACTGGGAATTATAGTGGATGATGCCATTGTGGTAATAGAAAATACCCATAGGATTTTTGTGCAAAATAAAGGAAAGCTATCGGCTGTTGAATCTGCAAAAATGGCGGCCGGAGAAATTTTCATACCCGTTCTCTCTGGAACGCTTACTACGTTGGCGCCGTTTTTTCCTTTGCTTTTTTGGCCGGGAATCATTGGTAAATTTATGATCTACCTGCCAACGATGCTGATATTTACATTAACAGCTTCATTGATTGTGGCATTCCTGATGAATCCTGTATTTGCGGTGGACTTTATGAATCATCCTGATGAACAAGAAGTAAAAAGGAAGTCGGAAATTTTTAAACGCCCTGCTTTTTGGCTGCCTCTTGCAGCAGGAATTATTTTCGATCTTTTTAGTGTTACTTTTTTGGGTAATATTCTTATCTTGGTTTCTTTGCTGGTCGTATTAAATAAGTACGTTTTTGAAGGGATGATACACAGTTTTCAAAATAAGGCATTGCCTGCCATTATGAGCCGTTACGAGACCTTGCTGAAATGGGCGCTTACACGCTGGAGACCAGTATGGCTTCTTTTGGGGACATTTGGTTTACTTATATTTTCTATTTTCATTTTTGTAATGAGGCAGGTGCCGGTTGTTTTCTTCCCAAAAAGTGATCCTAATTTTATTTATGTCTACTTAAAAATGCCGGTAGGCTCCAGCGTTGATTATACCGATTCTATAACTCATGTTTTGGAAAAAAGGGTAACTAAAGTTTTGGACGGACCGGGAGGAAAACCGAACCCTATTGTAGAAAGCATTATTTCTAATGTGGCTATCGGCGCCTCGGATCCTAATAGCGGAAACCAGAGTACACAGGCGAATCTTGGCCGGGTGCAGGTTTCATTTGTGGAATTTGAAAAACGACATGGTGTTTCCACGGAGCCTTACCTGGACTCTATTAGAAATGTTGTGAAAGGAATACCCGGGGTAGAGATAGCTGTTGCACAGGAAGCCAGTGGCCCACCTACAGAGCCTCCAATAAATATTGAGGTTGCAAGCGAGGATTTTGACAACCTTACTTCTACCGCTAAGTCGCTAAAGCAATACCTGGATAGTATACAGGTACCGGGTGTAGAGGAATTGAAAATGGATGTAGACCTCACCAATCCGGAAATTACACTTAACGTAAACCGTGAGCGTGCCCAAATTGAGGGTGTTTCAACCGCGCAGATTGGCCAGCAGTTACGCACCGCATTATTTGGAAGGGAAGTTTCTAAAATAAAAGATGGGGAAGATGAATATAAGATCCAGTTGCGCAACGACGAAGTACAGCGAAACAGTCTTTCCGAATTACTCAATATGAAATTGGTTTTTCGCGACCAGGCAGCCGGCGGAGCCGTAAAACAAATTCCCATCAGCACTTTAGTTGATGTGGATTATACAAGTACTTACGGAAGTATTAAGCGAAAGAATGTTAAGAGAGTAATCACCTTAACATCTAATGTACTTTCAGGATTTACACCGACCGAGGTAAACACGCAGTTAAAGACAGCAATTGATGATTTCAATAATGTGGCTCCCGACACTACAATATCCCAGACAGGGGAGGGAGCACAACAAGCCGAAACTGGTGCATTTCTTTTTAAAGCCTTGATTATTGCGCTTATGCTTATCCTGTTAATTCTGGTATTACAGTTTAATTCTATCAGTAAATCGGTAATTATCCTTACGGAGATTGTATTTAGCATTATCGGGGTATTGTTAGGATTTGGAATTACAGGAATGGAAGTTTCCGTAGTAATGACAGGTTTGGGCATTGTGGGCCTTGCGGGAATAGTGGTGAAAAATGGTATCCTTGTAATTGAATTTGCTGATGAGTTGAGAAGCCGGGGCATGAAGACAAGGGAGGCCGTAATACAAGCAGGTAAAACAAGGATCATTCCCGTAATGCTAACAGCACTTGCCGCGATGCTTGCATTGATTCCATTAGCTATTGGCTTCAATATTAATTTTGTTACTATGTTCTCCGATCTCAATCCGCACATATTTTTTGGGGGGGACAGCGCAGGCTTTTGGAAACCGCTTTCATGGACGATTATATATGGTCTTGCCTTTGCATTTTTCATGACTTTGATAATGGTACCAAGCATGTACCTGATTGCTGAAAGGTTAAGACGCCCAATGCGCAGGCAGTTTGGCGGGAAATGGATTTCCATGTTGGGAATACCACCTCTCACGGTTTTGTTTATGCCCTTAATGGTGATAACAATGTTAATCCATCGCAAACAGGCAGCGAGAAGAAAGCGAAAAATTGATATGAATACGAATGAAAGTTGGGCGGGAAGCTGGTTTTAGTACCATTACTATCGAATAGGTTTTAACGTTGAAACAGGAAGCCGTCTCAAAATAAATGAGGCGGCTTTTTTGTTGATATAGGTTAATCCAATTTTTACGATTTATCAACAAAACATGTGCCTTCAATCGATTACAATCAAAACTTGTTAATGAAGATATGTTTTAAAATTTCGCATATTCGTTTGATCAGGCATAAAATTTTGTTACAAGGCGTATAACAGCATGTACAGGGTTTGAAGAAAAATTTACCCTTATTCTTATTTCTTTACACATCTTTGCAATTCATTGCCATCATAAAAATTCCTATACTAAAAATGATTTCAAAAACACCGGGGCGATACCTTATTACAAAAAAAATTGACGGTTTTTTTCTTGAGCTTAACAATGGGTTCAATTTTGTAATTCGTTTTTTCAAAGAAGTATTTAAGCCGCCATACGAGTTTAAAGAAATAATTAAACAATGCTACGAAGTCGGATATAAATCTCTTTTTTTAATTACACTTACAGGTTTTATTACAGGTCTTGTTTTTACCAAACAGTCCAGGCCTTCATTATCTGAATTTGGAGCTGCATCATGGTTGCCTTCTCTTGTTGCTATTGCAATCATACGTGCCTTGGCGCCGCTTGTTACTGCATTGATAGCTGCCGGAAAAGTTGGATCGAACATTGGAGCGGAATTAGGTTCGATGAAGGTGACAGAACAAATAGATGCCATGGAAGTATCAGCAGTGAACCCTTTTAAATTTTTAGTTGTAAGCCGTGTGTTGGCGACAACGCTTATGATCCCTTTGTTAATGTGCTATACCGGCGGTGTGGCTATGTTGGGCGCATATATTAACGTACATCAAAATGAAATGACTAGTTTTATTTCATTCTTCCAGGCCGCTTTTGATAAAATCTCTTTCCTTGATATTTTTTCTTCTGTAATTAAAAGTATTGTTTATGGATTTACCATTGGTATGGTGGGATGTTATAAAGGCTTTAACGCTACGAACGGAACAGAAGGCGTTGGAAAAGCAGCAAATGCTTCTGTAGTGCTTTCTATGTTCCTCATCTTTATTGAAGAAATCCTTATTGTTCAGATAACCAATAGCATCAGGTAAATGGAAATAAAAAACAATAGTTCCGGGGAGGAAGAAAAAGTGATTTATATACGGGATTTGTATAAATCATTTGGCATGAACCACGTATTGCAGGGAATTGATCTTGATGTATTCAGGAAAGAAAATGTGGTGGTGCTTGGCAGATCGGGTACTGGTAAATCGGTGCTGATAAAAATTGTTTGCGGATTATTAAAACCTGACACCGGACTGGTAAATGTACTGGATAAAGACGTTGATAAGTTGAAAGATAAAGAATTGCGGGAGTTGCGTATGCAGGTTGGTTTTTCTTTTCAAAACAGCGCGTTGTATGATAGTATGACAGTGAAAGAAAACCTGGCTTTCCCATTGGTAAGAAATGCAAGACATTTGTCGGGAAAGGAAGTAAAAAGGGAGATTGAATCAGTGTTGGACGATGTAGGATTATTGGACAAGCTGAATCAAATGCCTTCGGAACTTTCAGGGGGGCAAAGGAAAAGGATCGGCATTGCACGTACATTAATTCTGCGGCCGCAAATAATGTTATATGATGAACCTACGTCCGGACTGGATCCTATTACAAGTGTCGAAATAAATAATCTTATTAATTTAGTGAAGCATAAATTCAACACTACCTCTATTATTATTACGCACGACCTTACCTGTGCAAAATCTACCGGCGATAAAGTTGCCATGTTGTATGATGGCAGGTTCATAAAGCAAGGCACGTTTGAAGAAGTTTTTAACAACACCGATGATGAAAGAATTCAAAATTTTTATAATTATAATTTCATAAATACATAATGAAAGTTACCAGCAATCAGAGAGCAGTAGTTGTGGGAATATTTATTTTCCTCGGGCTCGTTATATTAATCATAACTATACTCACACTTGGTTCACAACGAAAGACGTTTGAAAGCACTATAACCGTTAAAGCTTTTTTTGGTAATGTAAACGGGCTGCAAAAAGGCAATAACATTTGGTTCTCCGGTGTAAAAGTGGGTACTATAAAGAGGGTAAAACTTATATCAGACGGGAAGGTTGAAGTAAATATGGATATTGAGGAGCAGTCTGTAAAATTTATTCCCAGGGATGCGAAAGCAAAGTTAAGTTCAGATGGTTTGATAGGTAATAAAATAATAGAGATTTATGGAGGGACTTTAAATGCTGAAACAATAAAGTCCGGTGATGTGCTAAGTAATGATAAACTATTAAATACCGACGAGATGATGAACACCCTCTCAAAGAACAATGATAATTTGCTTGATATAACGAATGATTTTAAAGTAGTAAGCAGCCGCCTTGCTGATGGCAAAGGTTCTATTGGAAAGCTGTTGACAGATGAAACGATGTATGATCAATTAAATGCAACAACGAATATTTTAAAAAAAGTTTCTGAGAATCTTGACAGGCTTTCCTATAATGTCTCGTCATATACTTCGAAGTTCAATGACAAAGGATCTTTGGCAAATGATCTTGTTACTGACACTATAATATTCAGCAAACTAAGAACAACAGTTTCGCAATTAAAGGAGGTGGCCGAAAGCTCACAAGAGGTAATGAATAATTTAAAAACAACGAGCGCATCTCTTGACAATGGAGTTAAAAATCTAAATGATGGACTGAATAATACGAAGGCTCCCCTGGGAATGCTGCTTCACGATGAGCAGGTGGCTACCAATATAAAAATCACTTTGAAAAATTTACAATCTGGCACTCAAAAGCTTGATGAAGACCTTGAAGCGCTTCAGCATAATTTTTTATTAAGAGGATTTTTTAGAAAAAAGGCCAAACAGGAAAAGCAACAATCAACTATTGTTTTCGATACAACTGTAACTGATAAATGAAAAATAAAATTCTAAGAAATAATGTTGCAAAGCCCGCAGCCCGGTTACTGAATTATAAGAATTTTTAAACTACCTTTTTCGGCGGCAGATCAAACGCTATTGCTTCATGCTCAAAATGTCCTTTGTGCGATCCGTCACAAAATGGTTTATTCTGGGAACGGCCGCATCGGCAGATGGAAATAATCTCTCTTCCCTGCAATCCATAAATATTCCCGTTTCTATCTACAATTTCAAAGTCGCCCTCTACTTTTATCGAACCGTTATTATTTACTGTAATTTTTGTCGTAGCCATCGCTTTTTTTTAGCCAAATGTAGGGATTTATAAATAGAGACTTTAACAAACAAAATCTATTCTATAAAATAACGCAAAGCTGTTGTAATTATCACGTAAATTCATATTCTAAATATTTTGCTTGAACCGTCTTCTGAAAAAAACACTCAAAGCCTTGGGAATACTCATGGGTATTTTGTTAGTCTTATACATCATTGTTTTTGCATACATCTCAGCCAATAAGAAATCTATTATAAAACAGGTAACAGATAACATCAGCAAAAAGCTAAATGGAAATGTTACCATTGGTGATGTTGAACTGAGCTTTATCCGCACATTTCCACGGGCTTCTGTATTACTGAACGACGTAACCATTACCGATACAATGTATGCGCAACACCATCATACATTTTTACAGGCAAAGGAGGTGTTTGCGAAATTGAGCATAATAAGATTAATAAAAAAAGAATCAGCAGTAAATGGCGTTCGCATAGAAGAGGCATCCATTTATTTATTTACCGATACAAGTGGTTATACCAATACTTATTTAATCAAGCCAAAAAAAGATTCAGTTTCAAATAAAATAAATCCTGGTAATAAAAATGAATTAAAGTCTGTGGTATTACGAAATGTGCGACTCACCATTAATGATATGCGAAAACTAAAGCTGCAGGATTTTGTTGTGAGCAATTTGACCATGAAGCTTGATAACCAGGACCCGGAAACTTTATTGTTATCTGCAAAAGCAAAAGTTCTTGTTCAAAGCCTTTCATTTTTTATTCCTGCGGGAAGCTTTTTAAAAGATAAAATTTTTGAAGGTGACTTTGACCTTACATATGATAAAAGATCAAACCAGTTGCATTTCGATAGCATTGAAATAAAATTATCTGGACATCGCTTTAATCTCAGCGGATCGTTTGATCTTGCCGCCCCAAATCCACAATTCAGCCTTAGAATTCATACAAGAAAAATACCTTATCCATTTGCAAAGACCCTGTTGACTAAAAAAATTGACAGCGCTTTAACTATTGTTGACCTTGATAAAACTATTGATGCGGATGTGATGATACGCGGTCCTTTAAATGGAGGCGACCCATTAATTAACATGAACTGGAATGTAAAGGGTACACATCTTACAACACCTTTTTTTGATTTCGATGATGCATCTTTCCGGGGATCTTATACTAATGAGGTAGTACAGGGTTTACCAAGGCGTGATCCGAATTCAAAAATTATCATTAGTGATTTTTCTGCAAGTTGGCACGGGCTGCCGGCAACTTCATCGAACATTGAAGTACTCAATCTTTATGAACCCACCCTGACATGCGACCTGCAATCAGCATTTTCTCTTATAAAATTGAATGAGCTGTTGGGTAGTAGCTCTCTAATATTGGAATCAGGCAGCGGAACTGTTGACCTTACATATAAAGGCCCCATTGTAAGGAATAATAATACCAACTCCTTTATCAATGGATTGGTGACCTTTAAAAATGGAACCATACACTATGCGCCCAGGAATGTGAATATGAATAATGTAAATGGCCGGTTGGCATTCAGGAATTCGGATGTTTTTATTGAGAATCTCCAATGTGAAGTGCTCAATAATAAAATCATAATGAATGGCGAGGCCAGGAATTTACTCACCCTTATAAACACGGAACCTGATAGGGCAAACATTGACTGGAATATTTTTTCTCCATCACTTAATTTAGGGGCCTTCACCTATTTATTGAAATCGAGGGGAGTAAGCAGTTATAAAAAACCTGGTAAAGGCGGGCTTCAGGATATCTCCAAGAAAATTGACGCTGTATTAGATAAGGGAAGGCTTAACGTAAACCTGAGGGCGACAAGAATGACTTATAAGAAACTTGAGGCGTCAAATGTTGTTGCGAATGTTTCTTTACTTCAAGATAAGTACCTGATCAATAGTTTAAGGATGGAACAGTCGGGCGGGCATATGAATATGAATGGGTCCCTTATAACACAAAAATCAAACTATCACCAGGCTGATTTAAGTGTTTCTTTGGAAAACGTAGATGTAAGTAAAGTTTTTAAAGACTTCAATAATTTCGGCCAGGACGGCATCATAGCGCAAAATTTATCGGGGAAGCTAAGTTCAACAGTAAAAGCAAAACTTCTGCTTAATGACGATGGAATAGCATACCCGAACAGCATTCAAGGTATTGTTGACTTTTCATTGAAGAAAGGAACCCTTATTAATTTTGATCCAGTAAAAAAATTGCAAAACTTTCTTTTTAAAAACCGTGATTTTGAAAACATTCAATTTGCAGAATTGAAAGACCGGCTTGAGATATCAAAGGGAGAAATAAAAATAAACCGCATGGAAATACAATCCAGCGTGCTCACCCTGTTTGTAGAAGGAATTTATAGTATGAAGGGTACAACTGATATGAATATCCAGGTACCCTTGAAAAATCTGAAAAAGCGAAATGAAGATTATAAACCTGAGAACCAGGGTGCTGATAAAAAGGGAGGCGCCAGTATTTATATCAGGGGGCGCCCGGGCGCCGATGGCACCATACAATTTAAGCCGGATCTATTCAAAAAATTAAGAAAGGGAAATTGATGTTTTTTATAAATAGATGACCGGGAATTTTTGCCTCCGGCATTTATTATTAAAAGTATTTTTGCCACGATGCAAAATAAAATATCTTAACTTGTTTTAAAATTCCCCTTTTCCATTCCCCTTTGTAAAATGTAATTATTAATTTTTGAAACTGTTGCATACCTTGGATATCCCTCAATGTTTTTAAATAAAGTGGAAAATATATGGCTGCTTTTTTAGAAACTATTAGAACAGAATACCAGCGTTTGTTTGATGGCTGCGTCATAAGGGAAGCAAAATATGCAATGATAGACAGCTGTGTTAAAACGATTACAGAAGGTAAACAACAGTATGAAACAATTGCAGTAGCAAGTAAAGTACCCTGGTATTTTATCGGGATCGTACATATGATGGAGTGCAGTTGTAATTTTAAAAAACATCTTCATAATGGTGATCCGCTCACTGCAAAGACAGTGCGGGTTCCAAAGGGTTACCCAAAAAATGGAAATCCACCTTTTACTTTTCTTGACAGCGCGATAGACGCATTAAACGTTGAAGGATTTACACAGTGGAGCGATTGGAGTATAGCCGGAATACTATACTGCTTTGAGAAATATAACGGTTTCGGTTACCGTAAAAAAAATATCAATTCACCTTACCTATGGAGTGGTTCTAACAATTATTCAAAAGGTAAATATGTGAAGGATGGAATATTTGACCCCCAGGCGGTTTCTTCACAAGTTGGAACTGCAGTTATACTGCGCCGTATGAGTGAATTGCAAATCGCCATCGCCGGCGAAAAGGACAGCATCTCAACAATTAAAGATTTGGGCAAAGAAGTAAAATTTGAGCCAGACCAATATCATTTGAATGCTGAGCAATTGCAAAGATTGTTGAATGCCGTTGGTCAGCAACTGAGGATTGATGGTTTTGCAGGAAGGCATACTTCCGACGCCTACCAGCGGATAAGTGGAAATTATTTGAAAGGAGACATGGAAAGAACTAATGCGTAAATACAATACATTTCTATAAATATTAAAAAGCTAAAAATTCATTCTATGCAAACAGCAATTTCCTTTAGAAGGGTTTCAATTTTATTATCATTAATATGTTTAATTGCTTCGTGCAGGGTTTCACTGGTGCCGGAGTATAATTCACAACTTGAAGATCAGGTTACTAATACCGCAAAAGCCACAGACAGGTTATACGTAGAGATGCTTGATGTGACACCTGCGGACAGGAAATATGAAAATTTTCAGGTGAAGTATAATGATATTGAAGTGGAAATAAATTCTATTGAACTTATAAACCAGGGTAGAATTAAGAATGGCGATTTCCTGGTGATCATCAAAAACCTTAAAGATGCTTTCAAGGAAGCAAAAAATTATCATAAGGAACATAAAACACTTTCTAACGGGGAAATTATTTCATACCAGGCAACCCTTGCCGCCTTCTGGAAGCCACTTTATGTGGCTGAGAGAGCACTGAAAGATTGACGGAATATATTTTTACTCACATAAAACCAAAATTATGGCCTTTGATATTAATGAAGTTGTAGCAGAAATGCTGGGAGCAATAAAAACAACAGCGAAAAAAGATTGGGACAGTATAAAAGGTACAGCCTCCTCATATTTGCAAGACAGGAAATTGAGACTGGATCTGCTTACCAGCCTCGTGCTGCACAAAGAAATAGATAGAGAATTTTTTATTAAACGGATTGAGGATGAAAAAAAGATATTAGAATCCGAACTGCATTCTGTAGCTATTGTAACAAAAGCCATGGCTCAAAAGGCAGCTAATGCTGCAATTGATATATTGCAAAACGCGGTTTTTAAAATAATCGGGCTATAATCTATTTTGCAACAAGACGCCAACTGAAGTTTTGTAAAATTCCCGTACAAGGTTCACGTACTTACTGACCTTAAGGGATGCACATTCAGTAAATCCATTATTGGGAAATAAAAATGACATTTTTTTGCTTTTATGGGAGAGCCGGGTAAATCGCATGTAGTTGATATATTTAAACTGGGTTTCTTTTTAATCCTGATGCTTGATAATCCCAATTAATATTCCTATTATTCGTAAAGAGTTTTTTACCGGACACTTATTGTATTACATGATTAAAACCAGCTTGCAATATTTTTATGGAATTTTTAAAAGAGTAAACCATTTTCTATGGAGTGATAATTCACTGAGCAGCCGCAAATGGTATATAAAATATGGATTCAGTGTCTTATTACTGTTTTTTGTTACAGCATTCAAATTATATTATTTTGAAGTTATTGGTTTGGAAACGCCGTTTCTCCTATACTTCGCTATAGTTATATTAGCTACAGGATTCGGTGGTATCGGCCCCGGAATATTTACTACAATAGCCTCCGCATTTTTATGTAATTACTACTTTCTCCCTCCTCTTAACGAACTTCAGTTCAGCAAGGAGGAAATCAGCCAGTTTAGTATATACATCTTCGAATGTTTATTGATCATTTCCTTAAGCGGCGCACTTACCAGGGCTAATAAAAACCTTCGAAGATCAGAAGAAAGATTTAGGGCAATGATTGAAAACAGCAGCGATGCGATAGTGGTTGCTGATGGGAAAGGTCTAATATTATATGCAAGCCCTGCAATAGAAAAAGTGTTGGGTTATACCGCAAAGGAATTAAAAAGAATAAACGCCCTTAGATATATTCATAAAGATGAGAAAGAAAAGCTGAAGAATATGTTTTCTTCTTTGCTCCAGGCTCCGGGTAAATCTCAAATCACTACTCACAGGTACCTTCATAAAGACAAAAGCTGGGCCTGGATAGAAAGTACTATAACCAATCTATTGCATCATCCTGCCGTTAACGGGATTGTCGCCAATTTTAGAAACGTTACTGACAGGGTAAGACTTGAGAAACAAAAAGATGACTTTATTGGCATTGCAACACATGAATTAAAAACTCCTGTGACCAGTATAAAAGCCTATACCCAAATTCTTTTTAATCGTTTCATTAAAGAGGGTAATGAATCATCTGCCGCTTTGGTAAAAAAAATGGAATCGCAGTTAAATAAACTAATAGGACTTATAGGCGATATGCTTGATGTAACTAAAATAGAAGGAGGAAGAATGCAATTCCAGGAAAGCTTTTATGACTTTAATGAACTGGTAATTGAAGTGGCTGAAGAGTTACAGCGCACAACCGGTAATCATAAAATTGAATTGAAGCTTGATGATAGTGCAAAAGTATTTGGCGACAGAGAAAGAATAGCACAGGTACTAACAAATCTTATTTCAAATGCAATAAAATATTCCCCGCATTCTACTATCATAACGATATTTTCAAAGCATGGAAAATACAGTATCACTTTATGCGTTGAAGACGAAGGGATAGGAATATCAAGGGAAAACCATGACAAAATTTTTGAGCGTTTTTACAGGGTGAGTGGTTCGGATAGTTATACATTTCCTGGTATCGGGCTTGGATTGTACATTTCACAAGAAATAGTAAAAAGACAAGGCGGACGCATATGGGTTGAAAGTGAAAAAGGAGAGGGGGCCGTGTTTTGCATAGAATTACCTTATAATCACAAAGTGAACCAGACTATTTGATTATTGATGGTTAAATAACATTAGGTATGAAAAAAATTTTAGTGGCGGACGACGACCCCGGGATAGTGGATGTGATGCAAATTTTACTTGAGGATGATGGATACGAGGTTATAACTACAATGGATGGAAAAAAAATCCGGGCATTGTGTAAACAAAATCCAGACATGATATTTCTGGATATTTGGATGTCGGGGATGGATGGTAAAATAATTTGCAAGGAATTAAAAGCAAATCCTTCGACCTGCAAGATTCCGGTGGTCTTATTTTCAGCAAACAGGAATACAAAAGAAATTTCAATAGAATGCGGTGCAGACGATTATATTTTAAAGCCATTTGAAATTAAAGATTTGCTTGCTTTAGCCCGTAAATACACGCACTCCTGAGAATGCGAAACTTTTTGCAATGAAAAAAGTATCGCCTTTCTATTGACTAATCCTTAAAGGAAAGTCATTATAATTTTTATTTTCCTTAACCTTCATTCAATTATTTTTAAGTTTGACAGAAACCATTAGTATGAAATTTTTTTTTATTGGCATAGGAATTTTCAGCAGTATTACCGGAATGGCGCAACGCAATATCGAATTCCAGGATACAAGAAGAAAAACTGAATCATTTGCTAAATTGCAAAAAGGAGATATTCGAAGTGATCTTTCTGCATTTACACTGTCTGGCATTGGGGAGAGTGTCGGTAAAGAAGAATACAAAAAAATTCCATTCACTTCGTTTAGCGCTGATTATATGACGTTTCAGGGTGACGGTATCAATGCCACAATTTCTATCGGTACTTTCGAAGCCCCCAAACATAAATTTACCTATGACGAAAAATATCTGACAAGAATTGATAAGAAAAGTTATTATGGCGGTTATGGCAGCATGCCTTTTAGATATATAAGTAATATTACAATAACTGTCGATAATGATACTATAGATATTCCCGCCGTTGCATATGTTGATTTATATAATTTAAACCTTACTTATATAGACAAAGGTGTACAACGTTCTGCTAACGGTATTTATCGCTCCAAAGACGGACATAGAATATACCTCTACGTTTTCTCCAGGGATAACACAGGAAGCTATGAGGTAACATGGATAATACAGGATAAGAAATACTTGCGACGGGTGCTGGATTATGACTTTATGTAAAAAAATCAGGCACTTTCATTGAAGTGCTCATGCACAGGTTTGGTCAATGCGAAACGGATTTTATGGTAATGGATTCTATGTGCATTATATTTGTAATCCCTCAGTTTTAATTTTATGTTGCTTAAACCCCATACTATGAAAAATATTTCTTTAATGATCTCTTCTGTTTTTTTAGTTTTATTAATATCGTGTAACAATACTTCTGCGCAGTTTCCCGAAAACTGGTCAAGCAGTCAATTGCTGGAGCCTTCCGAGTTAGCGGCATTAATTAGATCAAATACAGACTTACCTATAATATTTAGCGTGGGTCCATCGGCAGTCATCCCAGGTTCTATAGATATAGGCATGACGAATGATGATCAAAATATGGATAAGCTTAAAAATAAGCTTAGTGCACTACCCAAGTCAGCTAATATTGTTGTGTATTGCGGTTGCTGCCCTTTTGATCATTGCCCTAATGTGCGGCCGGCTATTGGTTATTTAAAAAGCCAGAAATTTACTAATTATCACCTGCTGAATTTGCCACACAACATCAAAACCGATTGGATAACACCTGGGTACCCGGTAATAGAATAAACAGCTATAATCATGGGTCAGAAAGCCATTACTAACGGCAATATATTACGAAATATCCTGTTGTATTTGCCGGAAAAATAGATACCACTACTTCATTTGAAAGTAGTGTTTAGAGTATATGCATGGACTTGGCAAATTTATACCTGCAAATATTAAATTTATAATTGCACTTCCGATTATTTCATTTATATTCAATACAGATTAAAACCTATAATTATGAAAAATATGATTTTGTGTTTTATGATGTATGCTTTTTTAAGTTGCAACAATAGTAAAGAAACCCCTGATATGCGTGGTACTTATCTTATGCAATCACAAACACTGAATGATGGTACAAAAGATACCAAATTGACTGGCCTTAAACAACTGAAGATATTCACAGAGTCTTTTTTTATGTATACGCAGGTGAATCTTGATGATTCGGCTTCTTCATTTGGTGTAGGCTCTTATACGGCGGGTAAAGGGATGGTAGTTGAGAATGTAATGTATAGTTCCAGTGATACAACCGTCGGAACGCCTGCAAATTATGAACTGGCTATTGACAAAAATACTGACGGATACAAGCAGGTTATTCCGGAAATATTGATAGATGGTGAAAAGAATAAACTAACTGAGGAGTATCTGGAGGTAGGAACCAATACAAAAGCTCCCTTAGATGGAGTTTGGAAAGAAACACAATCTTATAACATTACAGGCAGTGATACTGCAATGAGCCAGAGAACACAATACAAAGCATATTACGATGGCTATTTTATGTTTGGTCACTCCTTCAAAGATTCCACCTCCAGGACTCATACCGGTATTGGATTTGGAACCTTTGAAATGAAGAGTGATACCTTAATAAGGGAAACAGATCTTAACTCTACTTATTCTATCATTGCCGGGCAATCTTTTGATGTAAAAATTGAGATGGATGGTGAAGATAAATATAAGCAAACACTCAAAAATGCAGATGGATCAACAGGCGTTGAATTCTACGAGCGTTTAAAAAAATAGGTACAGGATTTTAATGAGAAAGTCTCAATAGTCGCTGTTTACGGTTGGCCTTATATCAGCATCATCTTCCTTTTCGTATACAAATATCTTTACGCTCCATGCGGGCATTGCGTAATTGAGGGCTACTTCAATTTTGAATTGTCTCATTTCGGGTTCGATTGTCTCGAGCGCTAATAGGGTAGAAGCGAAACCACGAGTTTCATCAGGTGCATCATATATGCCCTTTAATGTATAAAATTTACCCTCACCAAATGAAAGCCTTGCGCCATTTAATTGTTTGTATAAAAGTTTATACTTAGCCACAGCTTGCTTGTATTCCTCGGTGTCTAACATCAATGCCTGCCAGCTATATGAATTTTCAAGATTTTTTATTTGTATTATGGTACTCTCCAATGCTCCCTGGGGATTTATCTTGCTGGAATATTCTATGATATTATCGGTTTCGGAAATTTTTTCTCCTTTAATATTATTAAATTGATCGTAATAATCCGTGGCTACTTTTCCGACATCAGTAGTAATAGACGAAGTAAGTTTAATATTGGAAATTTTATTTTGCCCAGCCGCAGTAATTGTATAAAAAAGGAAAAAAGCGCCTAATATCTTTTTCATTAATATTTTTATTGGTTATATGAATTTCAACATAACGTGATTAGGCGGCTATTTATTTCAACTGAATTATTATTAGTCAGGAGAATATAGAAATGATGCGTATCAAAGTTGTTATTATTTGGGCAAAACAACCTCTACAATGTATTAAACGATATCTTTTTTCATTACAATAAAATCTAACGGTATTGAAGGTATTCCAAATTTACCCCATTCTTGGAAGGGTTTTCTTTCACCGGTATCACAATATCCATGTCTTTGGTACCACGCTATGAGCTCGTGCCTTATGGAGATTACTGTCATTTTTATTTTATTGCATTGTAATGTCCTGGCATATATTTCTGCTGCATGCATCAATTTTTTCCCAATGCCCATCCCTTGTTTGGTTGGAGAAACGGTTAGCATTCCAAGGTATAATTCTTGGTCTTGATAATCTAACAAAACGCATGCGTCGATCCCTTTGTCTGTGGAATATTTTAGTATAGCTGAACTTTTCTTCCTGATAATTTTTTTTAACTCCTCGCTGTTAATGCGAATACCCGTTAATATATCTGCCTCGTGTGTCCAGCCCTTTTTTGCACTATCACCGCGATATGCTGAATTGATCAATGTATTTAGTTCTTCAATATCTGAAAAAGTTGCTTTTGATATTTCTGACATAAAGATTAATAAATATAAAATTAGAATAAACCGTTTGTTTTAACCAAAAGAGAAAGATAACTGTTTAAAAAATCGGCCATGGGCGAAAAATAT
Organism: Chitinophagaceae bacterium; assembly: GCA_046593045.1. GTDB lineage: Bacteria > Bacteroidota > Bacteroidia > Chitinophagales > Chitinophagaceae > Ginsengibacter. The sequence continues at coordinate 35,524 of JBKJRY010000081.1, forward strand.
GGTATGATTTTTATAACTTATTTTCACCGGGATGCCGCAGAAAAATATGTCGACACCAATCATCCTCGAGATTGTATTTACTTATTATTTTTAATTATTTTTAAATCTTTACAATGAATAAATTAGTGAGAGCTCTTATTGCTGGCTGGGGTGCAAAAAAATTAGGTGGTGGATGCCTGGGAACTATTCTTGTTTTTATCATTATCTATTATGCCCTGGGGACCTGTAATTCACATCCCGTGCAAACAGTTCCGCAAAATCATTCCAGTATTGAAGTACCTGCAAATACTTCTCCGGCGATGAAGTATGCTGATAACAACAGGATTAAAACTCTGAAATAAATAAGTAAAAAATTATCCAACAAATTGCAGAATAAAGCCAATGCAAATTTCAGGCATACAGAAAAGGATTATAGATTTATTCCTCCTGAGGCTTCAATTCTTTGACCAGTTATCCAGCCTGCGTCTTCTGAGCAAAGGAAGGCGATTATTCCGCCAATATCTTCTACCTGGCCTACCCTGCCCAGCGCTGAAAGTGAACCCATCATTACCTTTCTGTCAGGATTGTTGCGCAAGGCTGCATTATTGAAATCAGTTTCAATAGGACCGGGGGCTACTACATTTGCTGTAATTCCACGAGCACCCACATCTTTTGCAACGTATTTTGTAAAAACTTCTATGGCTCCTTTCATAGATGCATAAACAGAATAACCTTGAACACAAAATCGCGTAGTGCCTGTCGATATATTTATGGTCCGGCCATAATCATTTAAAAAAGGCAGGGAATGCTGTGTGAGGAAATAAACTGTTTTGAAATGAATATTTAAAAACAAATCAAAGTCATTTTCTGTCACCTGTGCAAAAGGAATGGTAGCTCCGATACCGGCATTGTTTATAAGAAAGTCAAATTTATCAGATTGCCATTTATTCCCTAATACTTCTGATAAACGACTTACAAAAGCATCCAATGATTTAAAATCAGCGGCATCGAATTGTAAACATGCTGCATTTTGTCCCTTGCCTTCAATCTCTGCAGCAACTTCGTTTGCAGCCTCCTTATGGGAGTTGTAGGTAATGATTACATCATGTCCTGCATCAGCTAAACACAGTGCCATATTTTTTCCAATTCCACGGCTTGCACCAGTAACCAAGGCAATTTTATTTTTAGTTGACATGTTTTTTATAGAATTAGGCAGGGTTGTTTCAAAAAATGATTTATTGAACTTTAATCATCAACAATTGTACCTTGTAAATCCATAGGATTGAATATGAAATACTTTAAGCTCCCACAATATTATTTAACTATCTAAACCAGTAAACACTTATGACTGATAAAACTCCCAGCCAAAAGACTCCTGAACAGGATAAAAAAATTAACGAAGCTTACAAGCAGGCAGAAAAGGATATTGATACGGATCCTGAATCCCATACAAAACCTGAACCTGGCGATGACCTGGACGAAGGAGAGCTTGCAAGACTGGAAGCAGAAAATTAACCTATGTTAACTACATCTGGCAAAATAGAAGCCTTGAAGGGTGACATTACTGAAATCAATGTGGATGCTATCGTCAATGCAGCAAACACTTCACTTTTAGGTGGTGGTCGCGTAGATGGAGCGATTCATCGTGCCGGGGGAAAGACAATTCTTGAAGAATGTAAAAAGACTGTTGCGAGGCAAGGTGGTTGCAAAACCGGTGATGCAGTAATAACAACAGCAGGAAACCTACCCGCTAAATATGTAATCCATACAGTTGGGCCTGTGTGGAACGGAGGCGATAACCACGAATCCGAAAGACTTGCGGATTGTTATAAGAATTCATTAACACTTGCAAGTCATTATGATTGCTCTACCATCGCATTTCCCGGAATTAGTACCGGAGTTTACAGGTTTCCTAAAGAAATTGCAGCCAAAATAGCGGTCTACTCTGTGAATAAGTCTTTGTCGTATTCTGAAAAAATTGAAAAAGTTTTCTTCATTTGTTTCGATGATGAATACTACAATTTTATTCGCCAAGAAATGAATTCATTAAGTAAAATATAAGGCAGTGATTTATAAAATTTTTAGTTTAACTGGCTTTATTCAATATGCCGCGGTATATTTTTTTTGCATTATTCTTTTTAAAAAATGTGTTCCAGAATTTGGCCAACCTGCTATTTGAAAATTTGCCAGATGATTTTGAAAGGAAAATTTCCTTTAGCTCATACACTTGCTCTGCGGTAGTCCATTCTTCGAGCCCTGCAAACCAAACAGGAGTATCTTTTGAAACGTGCCTGTATTTTAATTGTTCCATAGTAAACGGGCCAATTTCATTTTTGCCTTCCTTGATAAAATAATGAGTCATAAATTTGTTAGTTCTGGTAAATATGACAATAGAACGTATATCATATAATATTATTTCTTTTGAATATCTATCTAAAACTCTGTAGAAATAATTTGCCTGGAGGAATACTAAAGAAAGGACATACTTCGAAAATATTATTTGAACAAAACTTGCCATTAATCGTTATTGTATTCTTTACTAATTTTGTTTTATAAATAATAAAATAATAAATAATAAAATGAATTTTAAAATCATCCTTACAGGCCTAATAATAGCTGTGATCGCAACAACTTCGTGCAACAACAATGGCAGTAACAAAACTGCCGCTACTTCAGATTCAACGGCAGTTGTTGTTCCTGTTGACATCAAAGAAGACTCAATATCCTACATGATTGCTGGTAAGAACTATATCGGCTTTGTATATTATGATGCAAATAAAGAGGGCAAGCGGCCTGGTGTACTCGTGGTACACGAGTGGTGGGGCCTTACCGGCTACCCTCGTATGAGAGCTAAAGAACTTGCAGAATTGGGTTACATTTCGATGGCTGTTGATATGTATGGAGATGGTAAAATTGGCGAAGACCCGGCAACGGCGCAGGCTCTTGCAACTCCTTTTTATAAAGATCCGGCTCTTGCAAAAACCGGTCTTGATGCGGCTATTAATAAGTTGAAGACTTATCCTCAAACAGATACTTCTAAATTGGCGGCTATAGGTTACTGCTATGGTGGTTTTATTGTTTTAAATGCCGCGAAGCAGGGCGCTGATCTTAATGGTGTAGTAAGTTTTCATGGAGACTTGTCTGGCGTTCCTGTAAATAAGGACTTATTAAAGGCAAAAATACTTGTATGCCATGGTGAGGCCGACAAATTCGTAACCCCCGAACAGGTAGCAAGTTTCAAAAAATCTATGGATTCCGCAGGCGTGGATTATACCTTCAAATCTTATCCAAATGCAACACATGCTTTCACCAATCTGGCTGCTACAGAAACCGGTAAGAAATTTAATATGCCCATTGAATATAATGCTGCAGCGGATTCTGCATCCTGGAATGATATGAAAGATTTTTTCAAAAAAATATTTTAATCGAGAGCCTTCTAAAATAAAAAGTCAATTCTGGCATAGAAATCTGCTCTGCGTAGAAGCTAATCAACAAGTTTTGTGGAGTTTTTTACCAACAAATTTTCTGAATAAACCATTGATAAGAAACCTGGTGTTAAAATTCATTCTGAAGAGATAATTCACCCTGTTATTTTCTTTTTTTTCTGCACATTTTCTTTATACGAGTCAGGTATAATTTTTTCGGGGTAAAATCATTATTCACCTAGATCTTTTAATTGTGAAAAACAGTAATAAGTATCCACGCTCACGGTAAAACAATGATCGGTATGAAGATCGTTCCTCAAGTTATACTGATCGCTATAGCAATTATAATGAAAACGATGGTCAATCAATACGGGATTATAACAGGTCCAATTACAAGATTTAATAATCCCGATTATTAATAAGAAGACAGATCCCGGGGAAGCAGGCAATCCGGTTTTGAATTGGGTTATAACAGGCCATACCGCAGTGTGAATGATGATTACAATACAAATACTTACCAGCGTCGCGATTACAGATCGGGGAATTATTGTAATGACTGGAGAAATGAAAATTATGACAATAAGCAGGTTTATAATAGCCGGGATCGTGGATAAAACCAGGGATGAGGTTTCATCATGGTTTGGAGATGGTGATGCAGCCCGCAGACGCAGAATGGATGAAATAAGAGATCACAGAGGTAAGGGACCTAAAAATTATCAAAGATCGTCAGAGAGAATAAAAGAGGATGTAACGATAAATTAAGCGATCACTGGATGGTGGATGCCTCAAATATAGAAGTCGAAGTAAACGGATCTTAAGTTACTTTAAATGGAACTGTAAACGAGCGGGGAGATAAAAGAAGAGCAGAAGATGTTGCTGAATCTGGTTCAGGCGTCACTCACGTACAAAATAATCTGAGGGTAAGCAATTATAACGAAATTAAGCCTGATGCGGATAAAACTTCAACTTATAGTGCACGTGCGAGGAAGAGTGAAGTGCATCATAATTAATCAAGTATGTAACTTTTGAAAGCGGCAGTTAACATGGCGTTTTCAAACAACTAAATCGAATACGAAACAAGAAGCTCCTCTTGACCTGAGGGGCTTCTTTCTGATTACATTAAAACGTTGTTTATTTATAAGTATAAGTAACCCCATTTTTGATAGATTGCTTTACTCCAAAGCCATCGTTCTTATCTGACGTTAGAAGAATAAATGGTGCGCCTGCTTCAGCCGCGGCTTCTTTAATTTTCCTGGCAGCCTTTTTATCAGCAGAACCAGCAGAATTATAGCTTAGCATTCCTGATGTTTTACCCCGAACATCTTCTCCTTTTTTAAGACCAACAACCTGTGCCTGATCAGTGAGTATTTGCACTTTTTCCCAGTCTTCTTTCCCCGAAACACTAATTTTATCACTAATATCCTCATTTCGGCCACTGCTATAAGTTACTTTACCAATAGCCAGTTTGCTAATAACCTGTTCAGCATCCTCACCGGGGTACTTATAGGTTATTGCAAAGTCACCAACTTTTACAATTTTTACATTAAGCACTTCCCCGGAATGCTTGTACATTTTATCTGTCGTCGACTCACTCGCCTGGCCGTAAGAGCAAATCAAAAGAAACGTTGAGAGGAGGGATAAGATCGTTTTTTTCATAAATCAGTTTTAATAGATGTTAGTTATTGATTTAATTGATAAAGAATATTCTTAATTTCTTTTCAGCTGATAAATTTAGTAAGATATATTATCTGCTAAGCAAAATAGAAGAAAATTTTTGAATATTCAAAAGTCAAATAATTATTATGGATAAAAATCAACCCGTGTTAGGGCGCTAACCGACGGAGATAACGGTAGGTCTTAATAGTGGGCCGTCATACGTAATTTCCAAGTCAAAAGTCGCGGCTCCTTTTAGAAGAACCTCCATAAAAAGTTCAGATTAAGCGTCTTGATTTAGGTTGAAAAAACGAGCATAAATTCTTATAAAATTTAAGAAATGGAAGAAGCTTTTTACATCATGATACCGCAGCAAAAAAACTTCATAACTTTAACTCCAATTTCAAAATAATGAAATATTTTTTTTTAGTTTTATTCTTCATAGTTACCTCTCCAGGTATTGTATATTGCCAGCGGACACGAACGTCAAAAAAAGCATTTCTGGTTAACAATAATATTAAAAAAAGCAAAATAACTAACGATCAACCGTTGACCTTAATTCCTGATAGGCCGCAGGATTTACCTGTCACCTATACTTTTTCAGGGAATGGAAATTGGAACGAGGCCGCTAACTGGGAAAATAATTTAATGCCACCGCCGACTACAAATAGTGGTAGTGAAATTATAATTAATAATATTCCAGGTGGAGAATGCCTGTTGAATATTCCATATAGCGTTACTCCCGGTACCAGTCTTTCCATATTGTCCGGAAAGACGTTGAAATTGACCACTAATTTAGTTATCAATTAACGCGAACTTCCACGATAATTTTTTTGATCTGAATAAAAGAATCAACAGTATAAATACATATTTTA